>NZ_CP013015.1:1753498-2069372 GCF_001577525.1 Candidatus Desulfofervidus auxilii
AAAAAACAGGCCTCTTTAATGTTAGAAAGTCTTCGCAACACAAAATACGTCGAAGAACTGGCAGATATATACAAAACGATTATATCATCTCATTCTCGGCGTATTTTAGAACTAAAAGAGGAGATTGAGATGTTGGATAAGAAGCTGGAAAAGCTAGGAGAAAAGAGTTCTGAGGTTAAGCGTTTAAAAAGTATCTCAGGAGTAGGAACAAAGCTTTCAAGCAGATTGGTCGGAGAAATTGGAGATATCAANAGATTTAAAAACGAGAGGCAACTTGCGATCTATTGTGGTGTAGCCTGTATAGATGATGAGTCTGGTAAACACAAAAGGACAAGAGTTGTATATAAGGCTAATAAGATATGTAAAGCAACTATGATTGAAATTGCGGGCTGCACAATTCGGTATGTTTCAGAATCCGCTACTTACTATGCTAAAAAACGGACTGAAGGGAAAGAGCATAACCATGCCTTGCGCTGCCTTGCTAGACAATTGATAAAAGTTATTTTTAAGATGTTAAAAGAAGATCGAGACTATATCTTAAAGGAGGAAATGGAGAAGGCTGCTTAAAAAATATTTCCATTTTTTACTTGACTTTTTAAATGGAAAGTTCAAACCTACAAAATACAGTTAAGAAAATAGAAAACGGAAAACAGAAATTCCCAATTTCCAACGTGTTAACTTGCAACTTTTTAACTTGCAAACTTTCTAACTTACAACTTTGTAAACGTGCATAAAGAAGGAAAGGGAAACGGGAAACAGAAAATAGGAAATAGGAAACGGAAAATAGAAAATAGAAAACAGAAAATATAAAATAGAAATTCCCAGTTTCCAATTCCCATTTCCCAGTTCCAACGTATTAACTTGCAAACTTTCTAACTTGCAACTTTGTAATGCCTCAATCAAAAAGAAAACTAGAATTGACTAGAGACTAAGAACTAGGGACTAAGGACTAAGCACGTCTCATCGTTCTAACGTGCTAACGTTCCAATTTAACAGAAGGCGATTTTGCATTTTTCAATTTGCATTCTGCATTGAGCCATCCTGCCTGTCGGCAGACAGGTGCGCTTAACATTTGGATCTCTGTTAAAATTACTTTGACGAAGTCCTATAATTAAGGTTGGGTATCCTTGACTAAAAGAAATTAGTCGTGATATAAAACAAGTAAATAAATATATAAAAACAAGGGCTGGATTTATGTTATTAACCAAAATGGATAAAAAAATTATTAATGGATTGCAAGGGGACTTACCTATAGAATCACGTCCTTTTGCTAGTATTGCCCAAAGATTAGGAATAAAGGAGGAAGAACTATTAAAACACATAAAAAATTTTATAGAAAATGGTATCATTAGGCGATTTGGAGCAACTATATTCCACCATCGTTCAGGCTTTGAGGCTAACGCTATGGTAGCTTGGAAGGTCCCTTCAGATAGATTAAAAGAAGTGGGGGAAATAATGGCTACTTTTCCTGAAGTTACCCATTGTTATGCTCGGATAACTCATTCAAATTGGCCTTATAATCTTTATGCTATGGTCCATGGGCGAACTGAAGAAGAATGTATTAATATCGTGAAAAAAATTGCTAGGGCTGTTAAAATAAAACATTACCAACTCTTGTTTACAGAAGATACATTCAAACGGACTTCTCCGCAGTATTTTTAAAAAATTGGGGAATGAAAAGGAGGAGAATAATGCCTGACCTTGCTCGTATTTTTAAAGACAAAAAATATATGTGGGATGGAGAAATCTACGATACAAAAGACACAGCAGAAGCCACTGCGCTTAAATACCAAGAGGATGGTTTTGAGACGGAAATTATTGAAGAAGAAGGTAAATATCTTATTTATAATCGACGTGAAGTAAAAGCAGCAGAACAAAGTTCTACTCCTTCCTAAAAACAAATTTTGGGATTACCCATTACTGACCACAATGATGCAAATTTTTACTGATATCCGTGAAAAACCTGCATCCTGAATTTTATAATGTCTAATTTATGGTAGTTTTACCAGGACTTTCCCAGAATTTTTAAAAGCTTTCTGAAAAGAAAGGATTATCTTCTATATCTTGCCAGGGTCTTTAATTTTTTATCTTTACTTTATTGCTTTGATAATACAGTTATTGCCCAGGTAACTCCTGGCCCTTCATAATCTTGAAGTACCTCTGCAGTAGCTTTGCAAGCATTTTGTCTTCCCAGTCGTGAGAAATGGGTAGGAATTATCCCTGCCTTATGCAAAGCAAGCAATAGCGCATTTTGTACTTTCACAGCGCTAGCCTTTTGCCCGTTTACCCACACACGCCATCCCTGTTCGTGTTTTTCATGAGATATTGTGATATGTTTCATCATAACAGGATTGATAAAATTAATATTAAATTGGTGATTGTCAAATTAAAGTTAGAAAGAAAATATGGTGCCCGGGGCGGGAATTGAACCCGCACGGGGACAAAGCCCCAAGGGATTTTAAGTCCCTTGCGTCTGCCTATTCCGCCACCCGGGCCTCCTTATCTCTCTTTATATAAAACTGTTTAATTCTTTTTGTCAACTGTTGGCAAAATAACTATAATTCAAGTTCAGCCATTACTGGAAAATGATCAGAGGGATAAACATCAAAAGGAGTTTGTTTTAGTATTTTAGCCTTTTTTATAATTACCTCTGAAGAAACCAAAATCCAATCTATTCTACCCCTCATTCCTCTACCAGTAAAACCATGAAAGGTATGTTCCTCTGGTAGTTCAAGCCATTTCCACACATCTATAAATTTTTCTGTCAAAACAGTGTAAATTGGGCTGGTAGAAGTGGTATTAAAATCACCAACCAAAATCATGGGATAGGATTTATGGTTAACTTTCTCAATTTCTCTCAACAATATAGTTGTCTGCTTCAATCTCACTTCTTCTGATGCTAGGTCTAAATGTGCGTTTATAAATAAAAATGGGGTGTTGGCCTTTTGGGCTATCACATAAGTAGTGCTCCTAGGAAATATACTTCCTGATACTTTGCTAAAAGGAATAACAGGAGTGGGTGATAACCAAAGAGTATTGCTTTCCCTTATATTTATATCTTCCCTCACCCAAACACAAGGAAACATCCTTTTTCTATTCCACTCAGGCGCAGATACATAATACTTATATTGAGGTAATAGGGTTTTAAGTTCATTTATTTGGTCTTCCCAACCCTCTTGACTACCAAAAATATCAGGGTTAACTTCTTTTATCAAAGTGGCTAAGGATTTTTTTCTAAAACACCATCGATTAGGGCCATCTTTAGGATTATCATAACGGATGTTAACACTCATTACTCTTAAAGAGGTCATATTTCATTTAAACCCAAAATTCTTTTTTTATCAAGGATGGTTAAATTCCTCGAATTGCTTATTTACACCAGAAGAGTTTTACTTTATATATTAAAAAGAAATTTTTTAAGTGAGGCAAAAATGCTTTACATACAAAACTTACATGTAGAGGTAGAAGGCAAAGAGGTCATTCATGGTCTCAACCTGGAAATAAGGCCTAGTGAAGTGCATTGTCTTCTAGGTCCTAATGGGTCTGGAAAGACTACGCTACTTATGACTATTATGGGATTCTCTGGTTATAAGGTAACAAAAGGCAATATATTCTTTAAGGGTACAGATATTACCCAGCTATCTGTTGATGAGCGAGTTAAAATGGGCATAGGTATTTCTTTCCAACGCCCTCCTAGTATTCCTGGAGTAAAGTTATTGCAGTTGGTTGAACTGTGTAAACGATTTAAAAAAGATGTTATGAGTATGGCCCAGGAGTTGAATTTAGTAGATTTCTTGGAGAGAGATATTAATGTAGGTTTCTCTGGAGGCGAAATTAAACGTTCGGAATTACTTCAATTATGGGCTCAGAATCCTGATTTGGTCTTACTGGATGAGCCAGAATCAGGTGTGGATGTGGAAAATATTATTCTTATTGGCCGTATCATAAATAAAATTTTAGAGCGAAATGAACTAGGAATACCCTTAGGAGAAACCAGGGCAGAAATTAAGAAAAAAAGGCGTAAATCAGGTTTGGTGATCACCCATACGGGCACAATTTTAAATTATGTCCATGCAGACAAAGGGCATGTTTTGGTGGAGGGACGATTGGCTTGCAGTGGGAATCCCTATGAGATATTTCGCTATATCAGGGAAAAGGGATATGAAGAATGTGTAAAGTGTGCTTGGCAGGCAAGGAGATGATATGACTAATAAATTGAGGGAAATTAATGAGCGGGCTAAAAAGGCTTTAAGAAAAAAGGCTATTTATGGACCAGATATAGACATCAAAAAATTTCACCAAAAAGCCGAAAAACCACAGATTGACATAAATCATCTTCCTGAAGAAGAACAAAAAAGAATGTTAGAATCTGGTATTGACCCCACTGCCAAAGAAAGAAGCGGCTCTTTTATTCAAATTGACCATACGGTAACTCATTACCAAGTAGTCCAAGAAGGTATAGAAATCATGAGCACTGATGAGGCCTTAACTAAATATGACTGGATGGTGGATTACTGGTGGAAGGCCTTGCCCGTAGATACTGATAAATACACCGCCCATATAGAATTGCATCAAAATCATGGATATTTTATTAGGGTATTGCCAGGGGTAAAAACAGCCTTTCCTCTACAGGCTTGTTTATTTATGGCTCAAGAACATCTTAATCAAGCAGTGCATAATATTATTATCTGTGAAGAGGGTTCAGAATTGAGTGTCATTACCGGTTGTGCCACTTCCCATAAAGTAAGGACAGGACTTCATATTGGTGCATCTGAATTTTTTATTAAAAAAGGTGCTATTTGTAATTTTACTATGATTCACAATTGGGCTGAAGAAATGGCGGTTAGGCCGCGCACTGGTATCATCGTGGAAGAAGGAGGGGCATTTGTATCTAATTATATTTGTTTGAAAAGAGTGGCTGATTTGCAAACGTTTCCCACCGCATATTTACATAAAGATGCAGTAGCTGAATTTAATACTATTTTAGTGGCACCGCCAGGGTCTTACCTTGATACTGGTGCTAGGGTGTTCCTACAAGGAGAAAATAGCCGCGCAGAGGTGGTTTCCAGAAGCATAACTATTGGGGGAACTATTATTGCTAGAGGACATCTCATTGGTCAAACTCCTAATATTAAAGCCCACTTAGAATGTAAAGGTCTCATTCTCTCTGAAAAAGGAGTTATTCACGCCATTCCCGAACTAGAAGGGCGTGTTTCTGGAGTAGAAATGTCCCATGAGGCGGCTGTGGGGAAAATTGCGCAGGAGCAAATAGAATATCTAATGGCTCGAGGATTAAGCCAAAGCGAAGCTACTTCTCTTATTGTAAGGGGATTTTTGCGAGTGGATATAAAAGGTTTACCACCAGAATTAAAGGCTGAATTAGATAAGGCCATAGAGGCTACTGAAAAGGATATGATGTAGCTTGTTATGGAAGCAAAAAATATGTTATTGCGACAGATACCTTCCGTGGACCATGTCTTGGGACAGGAATCCTTAAGGTCTATTCTAAACCATTATCCTCGACAGATGGTAGTAGATGCAGTAAGAAAAGTTTTAGATAGACAACGAAAACAAGTATTAAGAGGGGAATTAGTTACCATAAGTCACCAAGAAATCTTAAGTCAAATTACTGCTGAAGTTAAGAAAAAAGGAGAAAACCAACTTAAACCTGTTATCAACGCTACTGGAGTGGTAGTGCATACCAATCTGGGACGTTCTCTGTTAGCCCAAAAGGCCATTGAACATTTAGTAGAAGTTGCCCAGCACTATAATAATCTGGAATACGACTTAGAACAAGGTAAACGTGGTAGTCGTTATAGCCATGTTGAAACCTTGCTTTGCGAACTTACCGGAGCAGAAGCGTCTATGGTAGTAAATAACAATGCTGGTGCGGTGTTTTTGACCTTGAATACTTTAGCCTGTGGTAAAAAAGTAATTGTTTCTCGTGGAGAATTGATAGAAATAGGAGGTTCTTTTCGTATTCCTGATGTAATGGCTAGAAGTGGGGCCATTCTCACAGAGGTGGGCACCACTAATCGCACCCATATTTATGATTATGAACAAGCCATTGATGAACAAACTGCCCTTATTATGAAGGTGCATAAAAGTAATTATAAAATCATAGGATTCACTAAAGAGGTAGGATTAGAAGAATTGGTAACTTTAGGACAAAAACACAATTTGCCTGTAATTGAAGACTTAGGAAGCGGTAACTTTGTGGATTTAACTAAATATGGTTTAGAAAAAGAACCTCTGGTTCAGAAAAGCATAGCCGCTGGAGTAGATATAGTTAGTTTTAGCGGGGATAAACTTTTGGGTGGTCCCCAGGCTGGTATTATCTTGGGTAAAAGGAAATTTATTGAGCCTATTAAGAAAAATCCATTAAATCGGGCCTTAAGGATAGATAAACTTACCCTGGCAGGTCTAGAAAGCACCTTAAGACTTTATCAGGATGAAAAACAGGCCTTAAAAGAAATTCCTACTTTACGCCTTCTCACTTTTCCTCCAGCTTATTTAAGACGACAAGCATTCCGTTTAAAAAAACTCATCCAAAATAGTTTTGATGAAAAAATACTCAAGGTAGGGATTAAACGCAGTGTCTCTAAAGTAGGAGGAGGGGCTTTACCAGGACAGGAATTACCCACTTTTGTAGTGGTTATCAAGCCTGCTCATATTTCTGTGTTAGAATTGGAACAAAGGTTACGAGTTGCTAGACCCCCTTTGGTGGCGCGTATAGAAGAAGACCTTCTATGTTTGGATGTGAGAACTATTCAAAATGATGAGCTAAAGCTTATTCCTCAAATAATTAAGCAGGCTTTAGATAAAGGTCATGATCAAGGAAATTGAAATCTACATAAAAAAGGCCTTAAAGGCACTTCCTAAATTTTTACGACATGATGCCATTGTGGCTGAAACTATAAAATGTGCCCTATTTCAATGGGTTTGGGAAAACAAATTGGTCCCTGTCCCTAATTATAAGCCACCACATAGGTCGGAAGAACCTTTGGCCTTAGTAGCCTTAAATAACAAAGGAGAGATTGTTTATGGATTTGCGGTTGCCCCAGTAGTTACCTTGAGTGGTGTAAAGACCCTTAAAGCCATAGAGGCAAAGACTAAATATTTCATCACTTTTTCGTCTCTAAAGAAAAAAGTAGAAGAGAGTAAGTTTTTCTTAGATGCAGAAGTAATTCACTTGCACATAGAGAATTAGACTTTTTGATATTCATCACACCATTTATGCAAGGGGCATTTGTTACACTGAGGTTTTCGTGCCTTACAGATACGGCGGCCATGCCAGGTTAATTGAAGGGAAAATTTAGTCCATTTTTCTTTAGGAATTAACTGCATCAAGTCTTTCTCTATCTTTAAAGCATCTTGATGCTTAGTAAGTCCTAATCGTTTTGCTACTCTCCTTACATGAGTATCCACTACAATTCCTGGTATATCAAATGCATTCCCCAAAACTACATTGGCCGTCTTTCTTCCTATACCAGGCAACTTGGTCAATATTTCTAAATTTGCAGGCACCTGACCATGGTATTTTTCTACCAACACCTGACAGCACTCTTTTATATGCTTAGCCTTATTTTTATAAAAGCCTGTGGGTTTAATATCTTCTTCCAGTGTTTTTAAATCAGCCGTAGCATAATCCTTGGCTGTAGGATATTTCTTAAATAGATAAGGAGTTATTTGGTTAACCCTTTCATCAGTGCATTGGGCAGAAAGAATAGTAGCTATAAGCAATTCTAAGGGATTGGTATAATTTAAGGCCACCCTTACATTAGGATAATGCTCATCCAGTATCTTAAGGATATTTTTAACCTTTTCTTTCACAGAATCATTTTTATCAAAAAGAAAGAGAGGTTGTCAATGATTCTAATTAAAAAAAGCCTGCCCAAAGGCAGGCTTTTTAGAGCTATGTTGAGCCTATAAACGAATAACCTTTGAGGCTTGCAATCCTTTTGGAGATTCTACTACTTCAAACTCAACTTCTTGTCCTTCTTTTAAAGTTTTATACCCTTCACCTTCAATAGCTGAAAAATGCACAAACACATCTGTTCCATCATCACGCTGGATAAAACCATAGCCCTTGTTGTCATTAAACCACTTCACCTTACCTTTAAACTTCATCTAATCCTCCTCCAAAATAAAATCCGCCACTTTCTAACTTGGCCTTTATTTTTCTAGCATCAGTTTTAGAACCTGTCAATAAATAAATTGTTTGGACATTCCACTTTTCTATTTTATCACTTCAAACTTGCAGACACCTTCACTCTTCTGAGAAAATTCCTCTACCTTCTTGAATAAAATCTGAGATAAATTTATTTTAAAAAGTTGTTTTTTTCTAACCTGCCAGTTTATATCCTCCTACCCCAGCAGACTTGCCTGCCCCTACAATCTTTCCTTCTTGCTCCAATTCTCTGATTAATTTCATCACTAGTTTTCTGTCTAACCCTGTCCCTTTCTTAATATCCGCCTGGGTAGCTACCCCTTTTCCGCTAACACCCTTCAAAAAATCTAAAATTTTTTGTTTTGCTTCTTCACTCATTTTCTGCTCCTTTCAAAAGTTTATTATACATATCTTACTTCCCTTTCAAAGTCAAGATTTTTTCATTTACATTCTTTGTCAGTAAATGATTTAAATACGTCATGCTTTTTTAAGAAGTTCTGAGATTAACTAAAGAAACAAAAAATACAACTACCCTTTTTAACTATCCTCCAATCATCACTGTATAAAGGAGACCAATCAAACTTAGAAAAATTTCTTAAAGTGTTTTGACTGTTTAGGATAGACTATTTTCCGCAAATAGGATTCTTTATTTGCTAGGCTGGCTATCACCCACATGTGTTTATTATAGATGTGGGCATCTGCTTGGGAAACAAAAAATATCTGATCACCCTCAACCCAATATTCTCCTTGTTTTCTTTTCAGAAAATCAACAAGATCACTAATCTCAGATATAAGTGCCCTCTTTATTTTAAAAAATTCCAGCAAATTTGGGAGAGTAGAGTTTTTCCACCTATAATAATCTTTCAATGCATATTTTCTGGAACTATCAGGGAGGTTTAGATCAGGTATCTCTTTACCTAATTTTTCGCAACGTTCTTTAAACAGGACTTCATACCTGTCAAGAATATGGCGTATTTCATTTAATTTCACCGGGGCGAGCATAATATCTACAGGGTCTGCTAGGGTTTGGGGGGCAAGTATAGACTCTATATCTTTTTGTTCAATTTCCTTATCCATTTTGGCAAAATCTTTTTGAAGTTGGATTAAATAACTGTTTATGTGTTTCAAAATTGGGCTCATTTGGCCATAGGTTTTATAATCAAATTCTTTTTGTTTTATTTTCTGATTCCTAACATAGTCATTAAATATAGAAAAAAGGGTTTTTGTAGTATTTTTAGTTACACAGGTTTCTCTTAGTATGGTTTGCTGACTCAATATAATTAAAACTATGATAGATAAACATAGGAACACCATAGTCTTCTTTTTTTTGAGAATAAATTCCCAAAAACCTGACTTTGTTTTTTTAGGATAGGGATCCAGAATATTTCCCTCTTTTTGTTTTATATTTGATAGGACTGCCTGAAAATCTGCAAATTCAGAAGCTTTTTGCCACATCAAGTCTTTTTCATTATAAAGGAGAGTATCTTCTTTGATTTGCCCTGACTCCACCAATTCAATAAATGAGATAATATCCTCAATTTTGCACTCTTTTCCTTCTTGATTGATAAATTTGGAAATCATAGCAAACACTACCCTTCAGTAGCTTGTCAAAATCCCCTCTTTTAGAAGCAATTTTTATGCCTAAAGGGACAAATGATAAGGAGTGAGGGAATCTAGTTTGGTTTTAGATATACTGGAGATTTTTAAAAATGGAAATTTAATTTAAAAAGAGCATTTTTGTTTTTCAAGTTACAATTTTGAAACTAAAAACTTCAAAATTATTTGCTAGGGGTTTGAGATTTTCGGCCGAAAATTCTGGCTACCCAGACACTAACTTCATAAAGTAAGATTAAAGGACCAGCCATCAGGAGTTGTGTTCCCACATCTGGGGGTGTAAGAAGGGCAGCTACCACAAAAACCAATACAATGGCATAACGCCTTTTTGAACTCAACATTTCTCCATTGACTACGCCCATTTTGGCTAAAAAGAAGGTAATCACTGGCATTTCAAATACTATCCCAAAGGCAAAAATTAGCTTTAAACTGAGGGAAAAATATTCACTCATCTTGGGCAGAAGTTTTAAATAGTCAGTAGAAAAACCAAGAAAGAATTTAAAGCCAAAGGGGAAAACGATGTAATAAGCAAAGGCTCCTCCTAAAATAAAGAAAAGGGTAGCAAAAATAACAAAAGGTATTACAAATTTTTTTTCATGTTCATACAATCCAGGTGCAATAAATTTCCATAATTGGTAAAATACTACTGGAGAGGCCAGAAAAAAACCAGCCAAAAGAGCGACTTTAAAATAGGTAAAAAAGGCTTCTGTAAGGGCAGTGAAAATCATGGGTTGATTGGCGGGTAAAATTTTGACTAGTGGTTGTGCTAAAAAGTAAAAAAGCTGTTTGGCAAAAAGAAAGGCAATAATTGCTCCTAATACTATAGCTACGACCGCATATATTAACCGCCGACGTAATTCTTCCAAATGAGTGGTAAATGGAAGTTTGCTTTCTTCACTCATTTTTGTATTCTTTTTCTTGTTTTTCAGGAGAGTCTTTCTGTTGCTTTTCAGGCGATTTTTCTTTTTTAGTTGGCTTTTGAGGCATTTCTGTTTTTACTTCATCCATTATCACTTCTCTTTCTATTTCCTTTAACTCACTTTCTAAATCAATGCTTTCCTTTACCTCTTGAGTTGCTTTCCGAAATTCCCTCATTCCTTTTCCTAATGCCCTTGCTATTTCTGGTAATCTCTTTGGTCCTAAGACAATGAGAGCAATAACTAAAATTATTAATAACTCTTGCATTCCAATACCAAACATTTTTGGGCCTCCATTTTTCTAGGGCATTTTTAACAAGAAATAACTCTAAAAACAAGAGAGTGCTTTGGACTTGGTCTTGACCACTTTCCTTGACTAATGGTATTTTAAAGTTGTGAAGATTTATAAAAAAGGGATTGGATACAAATATTTATCAGAAACCAAATATTTTCGAGATAGACCTTTTATAGATGATATAGGGATGGTTGTTTCTCCTCCTTTGTATAAAGCTTATCCCCATGCACAAAAAATAACTCTACCTGCCCCAGATTTCCCTTCCTCTGATTTGTGGAAAGTCATTACCCGTCGGCGTAGTTATAGACATTTTACCCGGAATTCACTTACCTTAGAAGAATTGGCTATTTTACTCTGGGCAGGACAGGGTATTACTTCTCCTCAAGGATACCGCACTGCTCCTTCTGCTGGGGCCCTCTATCCTATAGAAACTTATTTAGTCATCAACCGTGTCCAGGACATTCCAGCAGGGATTTATCATTTTAATGTGGCTAACTTTTTTCTGGAAGAACTGGTGAAAGGAGATTTTTCAAACGCCCTTACTTCTGCTGCTCTGGGACAAAGTGTAATGAAAAGGGCAGCAGTAGTGTTCATCTGGACAGCAGTAATTTTACGCTGCATGGCCAAATATCGCAACCGTGCCATTCGTTATATCTTTTTAGATGCGGGACACATTTGTCAAAATATCCTTTTAGCTGCTACTGCTCTGAATTTAGGCGCCTGCCCGGTAGGTGCCTTTTTTGATGAAGAAATAGATAAATTGCTAGGTGTGGATAGTGAAAGTGAGATGAGCATTTATTTGACTGCCGTAGGAAAAATTTAGTGTATATATCACCAATTTTAGCCGGTTTAACCTTTATTTTTTTCTCATTTTTGAAACAAAAGGGCACTTTTGGTTGTTTTGATTTTTTGGCCAGTTTAGGAGTTATGTTTTTGCTCTTTATGGCCTTAGTAGCTGCCTCTGCCTTTTCTACTTTAGTTGTGCCTCTTTTAACCTCATTTATATTAGATAAATGGAAGGAGGAATTGAGATGACCTGGTGTAGCCTGTCCCCACCTGAAGTTTTAAAGCGTTTAAAAACAAATATTCAGGGACTTACAGGAGAAGAAGCCCAGAAAAGGCTTGTTCAATATGGTGAAAACAAACTGGAGGAGAAAAAGCCCGTTACTCCCTGGCAAATATTTTTTAACCAGTTCAAAAGTGTGCTTATTGCCATTTTACTGATTGCCAGCATTGCATCTTTTGCCATCGGAGAGATTACAGATGCCTTTACTATTTTAGCTATTGTTATCCTGAATGCTATTTTGGGATTTACTCAGGAGTTTAAGGCCGAAAAGGCCTTAGAGGCCTTAAAAAAAATGCTGGCTCTTAAAGCTAAAGTAATTCGAGCTGGTAATCTTATGTCTATAGATACCCGTTTTATTGTGCCAGGAGACATTGTTGTCTTAGAAATTGGAGAGAAAGTACCGGCGGATATTTATTTGTTAGAAACAGAAAGTTTGCAAATTGATGAATCTGTATTGACAGGTGAATCAGTACCAGTGAGCAAAGAAACAGGAGTTTTACCCCAAGCCACTTCTTTAGCAGAACAGAAAAATATGGCCTTTATGGGCACTATTGTTACTAATGGTTATGGACGGGGTTTGGTTGTGGCTACTGGTATGCAGACCGAATTTGGACAAATTGCTCGTTTGACCCAAGAAGTAAAAGAAGAAGAAAGCCCTTTAAAGAAAAGGCTAAATGTCTTGGGAAGACGCATTGGTGAGATTTCTTTAGTCATTGCTCTACTGGTAGTTATTTTAGGAATAGTTCAGAAACGTCCTTTATTAGAGATGTTATTGGTAGGTATCAGTCTGGCAGTGGCTGCAATCCCAGAAGGACTTCCAGCAGTGGTCACTATGACCCTGGCTTTAGGAGTAAAAAATATGGTGAAGAGAAATTGTCTTTTGCGGAATCTCACTGCTTCTGAAGGTTTAGGGGCAACTTCTGTAATCTGTACGGATAAAACAGGGACTTTGACCAAAAACGAGATGACAGTTAAGCTTATTTATATTCCGGATAAATTTTATGAAGTTAGTGGTGAAGGTTACCAGCCCAAGGGAGATTTTCTGAGTAATGCCCAGCCAGTTGATCCTTCAAAAGAGTTAGGGCTTTTTCTTTTGTTAAAAACGGGTCTTTTGTGTAACCGTGCAGTTTTGAAAAAAACAGAGCAGGGATGGCAGGTGTTAGGAGACCCCACTGAAGGGGCATTAGTAGTAGCTGCCAATAAGGCAAAGATTTTTAAAAAAGATATAAGCTGTGAAGCCTGCCCTTTGATTACTGAATTTTCCTTCACTTCAGTGCGCAAACGAATGACGGTTATTTATCACTATCCTGAAAAAAATACTGCTTATGTGAAGGGTGCACCGGAAGTGTTACTACCACTTTGCCAAAGGTATCAAAAGAATGATAAGGTAAATGAGCTTACCGGAATAGACCAGGAGTATTTTAATCAAGTTTATAAAGATATGGCGGCTAAAGGTCTACGTATCTTGGCCCTTGCTTACAAAGAAATACCTTTAGAAATTACCCATTTTATAGCCGAAGAAGTAGAAAAAAACCTTATTTTCCTAGGATTTGCTGGAATTGTTGACCCACCTAGACCAGAGGTAAAAGCGGCCATGGAAAGGGCCAAAAACGCTGGTATTGAGGTCATTATGATGACTGGTGATTCACCTTTAACAGCCTTAGCTGTAGCCAGAGAAATAAGTTTATTCTCGCCAAAGGCCATTAGAGGGACAGAAATTGAAAAATTAGATGAAGCCAGTTTAAGAAAAATCTTACAGACAACCAAGGTCTTTGCCCGTGTAAATCCTGCTCATAAATTAAAAGTTGTGGATATTTTGCAAAAACAGGGACATATTACAGCCATGACTGGAGATGGAGTTAATGATGCTCCGGCTTTAAAAAAGGCCAATATTGGGATCGCCATGGGCATTAAAGGCACAGATGTGGCTAAAGAGGCAGCAGATATTGTTCTTTTAGATGATAATTTTGCCAGCATAGTTAGTGGTGTGGAAGAAGGGAGACGAGAATATGATAATATTCAAAGATTTACCCGCTATTTACTTTCTTCCAACTTTGCTGAAATTGTGGCTATTGCTGGTGCCATGTTCTTAAAGCTGCCTCTTATTCTCTTACCTGTTCAAATTTTATGGATGAATTTGATTACAGACGGCATGACTGCCCTTGCCCTAGGTATGGAACCGCCAGCCAAGGATGTTATGCACCGTCCACCTCGTGACCCCCAACAACCTATTTTGTCTAAAAAAGTGTTTTTGATAATTTTGGCTATAGGCATATGGATGGGTGTAACGACCATTTTCAGTTTCAGTCATTATTTAGGTAGTGAGAATATGCTGTCCAAAGCAAGAACTATAGCCTTTACGGGAATTATTATTTTTGAAAAAATTAATGTATTTAACTTCCGAAGTTTCAGATTTAACCTTTGGGACATTGGTTTTTTCAGTAATCCTTTTTTAATCATAGCCTGGTTGGCCACCATAAGTTTGCAAATCATGGTCGTATATTTCCCCCCTCTTCAACATATTTTGCACACTGTGCCTCTAAATTTAGCAGACTGGGGTCTAATCTTTATTTTAGGTATACCTATTTTAATTGCTGGAGAAATATTTAAATTCCTTCGGAAGCAGCATTTTAAAAATCAACCTTGCTAAATTTGACAAATAGCTTATTGCCACTGATTTCTCAGTGAATTATTTTTATTCTATGCCCAATAAAATACTCATTGTTCATTTAGGGGCTTTGGGAGATTTACTTTTATCAAGACCTGCTTTGTTAGCTATTAGAATGAGAATCCCGCAAGCAGAGATAGATTTTTTGGGTTATCCACATCTAACTTCTTTAATTAAGTGTGAGATGCGAATCAGACACACATATAATATTGAATACATCCTTTATACTAAAGAAAATGAGAAATTTTGGTATAATTATGATTTATTTATCTTTTTTGCTCGCAAAAACTACCCTGCATGGGAAAAAGTTTTAACTTTTGCTCCCAGTATTTTTATTAAGACTATTCCTCCACCAGAGGTAAATCTACCTGTTTTTCAATTTCAACTGCAGCAGTTACACAAACAAGGGTTCGAAGTCCCCTCAGAATTTCCATCTTTATCTTTTCCTCCAGCAGAAATTTCCTTAAATGTCTATCCCGATTTTCTTATTCATCCTGGTAGTGGAAGCCCAAGTAAAAACTGGCCTCCAGCATATTTTGCTGAGGTAATTAAGGCATTTTCTCAATGGAACCCTGGTTTAATCATTGGCTCTGCTGATAGAAAAGTGGCAGAAGAAATATTGTCTTTTTTAGGAAATAAAAAGATAATTTTATTAGAACAGCTTTCTCTTTTAACTCTGGCCGCTATTATTAGTAAAGTTAGGTTTTTTTTGGGAAATGATTCTGGTATTAGCCATCTGGCAGCCGCCTTGGGTATTCCCAGTTTTGTCATTTTTGGTCCTACCAATGTAAATATCTGGAAGCCATGGGGAAAAAGGGTAGAGGTGTTTGCTCCTGTCGTTTCATGTGCTCCCTGTAGTGATGAAGAAAGGAGAAACTGCCTTGACAGAATTTGTCTAAAAAGTATTAAACCAAAAGAAGTGATAAAAAAGTTGAAAAATTGGTTACAATAATTAAGTAGTGTCATTCAAAACCAGGTGCTATTCTTCAATTGTTTTTCCTAATACCTTTTTTATAGCCTTTATGAGTTCCTTTGTTGTTATAGGTTTAGCTATAAAATTTCGTCCTCCTATTTTTTTCATAGTCTCAGGTCCTATTTCATCTTTAGTAACTATAGCTGTAATAAATATTATGGGTATGTTTTTTGTATCGGGATTATTAAGCAAAACCTGGGCCACATCGCCACCAGACATTTCAGGCATGAGTATATCCAGTAAAATTAGATCGGGTTTTTCTTTTTGGGCTAATTCAATTCCCTCCTGAGCTTTGGAAGTGGTTATTACCTCAAACTCTTTTGTATTTTCCAAATTGGCTTTTACAAAGAAACAAAAATCCTCTTCGTCATCAATTAAAAGTATTTTTTTCATCTCTATCATATTGCACCTCTTTATTTGAATTTCTAGCCGGTGGTAGCATTATAATAAATTTTGTCTCTTTATTTACTTCACTTTCTACATCAATAATTCCCTTATGTTGGTCTATTATTAAATGGACCACACTTAGTCCCAAACCAGTTCCTTCTCCCACTTTTTTAGTGGTAAAAAATGGGTCAAATATCTTTGACAATATGTTTTTAGGAATACCAATGCCTCTATCTTCAATTTCAACCACAATTATTTTATCCCCTATTTTGAAATAATCACTTTCTCTCTTGCCTATTTTATACCCCAGTTGGTTTGCTATCTTATCATACACTTTTACTTTAATCTCACCTCCCTTGGGCATGGCATCCATTGCATTCATAAAAAGATTGAGAAATACTTGCTGTAACATATTTTTATCTGCTTTAACTTTCATATGTTTTTGGGGATAGTTTCGGTTTATTTTTATATTATTCAAGACAGCTTTATGTTTAATTAAATCTATAGTTTCATCCAATGATTTACAAATATCTATGGATTCAAACTTAAATTCTGACATTCTTGAGAATTGTAAAGTATCAATGATGATTTTGTTTGCTCTATTCACAGCCTGTTTTATCTTCTCAATGGTTTTTTTAACTATTTTGTTTTTTTCTGGCAAAGTGGTGCTAAGGGACTCTATCCCCATTAAAATAATTGCTAAAGGATTTCTGATTTCATGGGCAAACCCAGATGCCAATCGACCCATAGCTGCCATTTTCTCATGTTGGATAAGTTGATTCTGGGTTTCTTTAAGTTTATGGTAAGCGATCTTCAATCTTTCTTCGGATTTTTGTAACTTTTTTTGTTCCGCCATTCTTTTTTCACTGATAAGGGCAATAACATATGCTAATATTATGAAAACAGTACATTTTTCAATGGTTCCTATGGGGAGAAATCCTAAAGAAAAATAACTTACATAAATATGAAATGAACTTAAGAATAAAGCAAGGTAAATAACCTTCTTTCGATACCATATAGCAGTTAAAATAATAGGAATATAGAAAAAGTCAGTGTAAATAGCCTTTAAACTGAGGAAATTAAGGAGTTTATCGAGATTAGGAGAAGAAAGTATATCAGTATAGGCAATTTTGACATGAATAGCGAAATTGAGATAATAACTTAGCCCAACACATATTAATATACTACAAAGTATTATAACACTTTTAGTTTTTTCAATTTTTATAAACCTCTTTATTTTGGATATCATGCTTATTTTTAAAATCTAGCTGATTTTGTTTTTTGTGTCAATTTTTATCTTTCTAATATCAGCGTAACTGGCCCGTCATTGATTAGATGAACTTGCATTAAAGCACCAAATTTACCAGTAGCTACTTTGATACCTTGTTGTTTGATAAGCTTGATGAAACTTTCATAGAGAAGGAGAGCCTCTGGAGGAGGTGCTGCCTGGTCAAAAGAAGGCCTACGTCCTTTTCGGCAGTCACCGTAAAGAGTGAATTGGGAAACTACTAAGATTTCTCCACCAATTTCTTTTAGAGAAAGATTAAATTCAGAGTTTTTATCAGCAAATATCCGAAGAGAGCAAACCTTTTTGACCAACCATTCTGCCTGCGTTATATTATCGCCTCTGGCAATGCCTAAAAATACTAAAATGCCTTTTCCAATTTGCCCTATTATTTGTCCATTTACTAAAACCTTTGCCTCTTTTACCCGCTGAACTAAAATTCTCATTTAAAATATTTTAAATCTCCAAACCTACAAACTCAAATTTATTTACATCTACCAAACCTTTGTCTGTTAAACGCAACTCTGGAATTACAGGCAGGGCAACAAAAGACAGTGTTAAAAATGGGTTTGGAAGAGAAATACCTAAATTTTTGGCTTCCTGACACAAGGTTTTCATATGAAACCCCACCTCTTGAGCACTTAAAGGAGAAATAAGTCCAGCAATGGGCAGAGCTAATCCTGCCTTCACCATCTCATTTTCTACTAAGACAAACCCTCCTTGCATTTTTTCAACAGCCTTAACCGCAATATACATATCTTGATTATTCACCCCAGCTACTACAATATTATGGCTATCATGACTCACTGAAGAAGCGATGGCCCCTTTTTTAAGGCCTAATCCAGAAACCAAACCCAACCCTATATTTCCAGTGGCATGGTGTCTCTCAATAACAGCTATTTTTATAATATCTTGTTCTAAATCAGCGACAATTTCTTCTCCATTCTTTGTTACTTCTTTTATAAGGTGTTTGGTGATAATTTGGTCAGGCAGAAGTCCAATAACTCTTACCTTTTTCCCTTGAACAAAGATGCGAAAGTCATCAGGAGAAATATCCTTTAAGTGGACCGTATTGGTTACTTCAGGCTCAATATAGGGAGATAAAGAAACTTTTAATTCCCCTTTTTCAAAAATTACCTCTCCATCTTTAATCACTGTTTCTATTTGGAAATCCCTTAAATTATTTACTAATACCAAATCTGCCCTATATCCAGGAGCAATAGCCCCAAGTCTTTTTATGCCAAATCGTTGTGCGCAATTTATAGTAGCCATCTTTATGGCCCAAATGGGATTGATGCCTGCCTTGATGGCTAATTTAATAAGATGGTCAATATGACCTTGTTTTTGTAAATCAGTGGGTTCTTTATCATCACAGCAAAGAAGGCAGCGATGGACTGTAAATGAATTCACTACTGGTAGAAGAGTGAGGAGGTTCTTGGCTACTGTGCCCTGGCGAAGCATCAACCACATACCGGCTTCTAATTTTTCTATAGCTTCATTTAGTTGCGTGGTCTCATGGTCAGAATCAATACCCACACCGATGTATGCTTGCAACATTTTTCCCGTCAATAAAGGGGCATGTCCGTCTATTACTTTTTGAGTGGCATGAGTTGCCATAATCTTACCCAATACTGTTTTATCCGCATTGATTACTCCTGGAAAATTCATCATCTCTGCTAATCCAACCACACGTGGATGTTGAAGTAACTTAGCTATTTTCTCTGCCGTAATAGAAGCTCCGCTGGTTTCTAAATTTGTGGCTGGGACACAGGAAGGCACTAATATAAATGCATTTAAAGGTAAATTTTCAGTGGCCTTTAACATATAATTTATACCCTTTATTCCTAAAACATTAGCTATCTCATGAGGGTCAATAAAGATAGAAGTAGTTCCGTGAGGGATGACTGCCCGGGCAAAGGCAGAGGGAGTTAAAAGAGTGCTCTCCAGATGAATATGGGCATCCATAAGGCCAGGAATAAGATAGACATTTTGGGCATCAATTATTTGCTTACCAGTTTGATAATCACCAATACCTGCAATATATTTTTCGGTTATGGCCACATCAGCAGTAAATATCTTACCACTAAATACATTTACTACCTGAGTATTTTTTATTAGCAAATCTGCAGGGATTTCACCCTTTGCTACTCTAATGAGGTGAGTAAAATTCTGCACCAATTAGCCCTCAATTTTTATTTTCAATTTGTCGCCTGGCCGGATTAAAGATGAAGAAAGTTTGTTTAAAGAAATAATCTCTCTAATGGTGGTTTTAAATTTTCTAGCAATATCCCAAAGCGTATCTCCTTTTTTTACTTCATAAATAATGATTTTTTGGGGAAGAGGAATAAGGAGTTGATCTCCAGGATAAATACAGCCTTTAATCTTGTTTGATTTCTTTAATTTCCTTACCGAAGTCCCGAAAAGGCGGGCAATATCCCAGAGGGTATCTCCTGACTTCACGGTATAAATTATCTTGTAATGGCCTGTTTTATCTCTTTGAGTATAAATACTAGTTTGGGGTTCACCATAGGGAATAAGGAGCTTTTGCCTAGGTCGAAGGATATAAGGAGGAGATATACCATTAAGTCTAGCAATGAAATCAACACTTTTTCGATTTTTTCTGGCTATCTCCCAAAGTGTATCCCCAGGTTTTACTTTATAATATCGAAAATGTTTAAAAACCTGAGTTGTTTCTGCTTGTGCCCCTAGAGAGGCCAAGACAATTTCTTTTTTCTCTTTGGGTATGTGTAAAAAATAAGGATAAGGTGGGGTAAAGGGACGCCTTAAGGCAGGGTTAAGTCTTTTTAGTTTTTTTAATGGAATCATAGTCTCTTTACTTAAGAGGGTAAGGTCTGTAAGGCCATAAGTATGCACCTTATCGCAATCCCAGGGGTCTTTGGGTTTAATCTCAAAGCCATATGCCTTTGGATTTTTAGCAATGGTAATGGTAGCTATCCATTTAGGAACATATTGCTTGGTTTCTAATTTTAACTCTTTGGCCTTTTTGATAAGAGTCCAATAATCACTTACTTTGTATCTCTTTATCAATTTTTGAATAGTCCCATTTCCTGCATTATAAGCAGCCGCGGTAAGATACCAATCTTTAAACTGACTATAGAGGTCTTTTAAATAACGGGCAGCTGCCTTAGTAGCCAATTCTGGGTCTTTTCTTTCATCTACCCAGTAATCTATCTTAAGACCGTAGTGAGTAGCTGTGCTGGCAATAAATTGCCATGGTCCACAGGCATGAGCATAAGAATAAGCATGATTATCAAAGCCACTTTCCACAAACGCTAAATAAAATACCTCCTTAGGTAGTCCTGCCTTTAATAAGATTTTTTCCATAAGGGGTTTATACTCTTGGGCACGAGTTAATACCTGGTGAAACCACCTCCGACCATTAGGATTTTTAGTATAATAATTGATAAAGGTCTGAACTCTATCATTGATAACAATAGGTATGGTGGCAACCTTTTTCTTTGGAGAAATTTTTTTGGTTATTAGTGGTGTTTTTTTAATAGGCGTTTTTTCCGCAACTAAGGGTTTTTTGCCTTCCTTTTTGGGAATAGGCGAAGTAGCCTTTTCAGAAATATTTAAAGCGGATTTTTTTTCACAAACAGGGGTTTGTGGTAAAGAAGGTGGTTTAGAAGGAACACATCCAGCTAATAAAACACAAGATATAAAAAAATTAAGAATCCTTTTCACTTTGACCCAAATTTAGTTTTATTTTATATAAAGGGTTTTAATACCTTAAAAGATTTTTTTTGACAAGGGTTTTAAATTTTGAATATAGGGATACGGCAAAGTAGTTTAATTAGAACAGATAAAGAGGTAATTTTTGTAGCACAACCTGTCTGCCGACAGGCAGGAAGGTTTTTTAAATAAAAAAGATAATTAAAAGATTAAAAAAGCAAAATTAAACACTATTTCAGCATACCTGCCTGTCCCCACCTGCCGGTCGGGCAGGGGCAGACAGGCTACTCCTGTAGCATTAAGTAGAAAGAATTTTGAATAATTAATTTAGATGTCTGCCCCTTTTTCTTCTACTAAAAATTTGGCATTCTCCCTTTGACAATGCATCGCATCAGCAGTTACAACCGCCCCATTAATCTCTATATCTTTAAGTAATGGCTTAAATGCCTTAATCTCATTTGTACCTTCTCTTATCTCATTTTGTTTTATAATTATTCCTTCTTTATGCACAATCGCTGAGAGTAATTTAAGTCCTCCTGGATTGCTCCCCATTTTTTGGACATGTAAAATGTTAGGATTAAGGGGAGCGGCTATGAAGAAAAATAGATTTAGTATTGACCAAATCATTCGTATCTTGGCTGAAGCTGAAACTCCAGGTAACTCTGTGGCGTTTGTCGCTAGAAAATATGGAATAGTAGAACAAACTATCTATCGCTGGAGACAAAAATACAAGGGTTTTTCTGCTTCTGAAGCCAAACGACTCAAAGCTCTTGAGGAAGAAAATGCAAGACTTAAAAGACTTTTAGCTGAAAAAGAATTAGAAATACAAACACTAACAGAACTTATTAAAAAAAACTTCTAACCTAGAGGAAAAACACATGTTAGCTAAAAGAATACATAGCATAAGTAAACAGATTTCTCCTAAAGGTATTTCTTTAAGTGTGATACTTAAGAGATTAGAGATTTCTCGTTCAACCTTTTATTATAAAACAACTAAATTTTCTAAAGATAAGATTTTACGGGAAAGGATAAGGCAATTAGCCATGATTTATAAAACTTATGGTTACAAAAAAATTACTGTGCTTCTTAAGAAAGAGGGTTTTAATGTAAATCACAAAAAGGTTTATCGGATTTGGAAAGAAGAGGGATTTAATAGATATGGTTTCTTTAAGAGCAAGAGGCGGCATAAGACAAGGCAAAAAGAATTCAATCCTGCTCCTGCTACCTATGCCGGAGAAATTTTGGCAATGGATTTTATCCATGACAGTCTCGAAAATGGAAGGGCTTTTAGAGTGTTCAATGTAATAGATGTTTATTCCAGGAGGGCATTTGAGCCTGTGGTTGGCTTTAGTATTAGTGGTAAAGTTGTATCTGAGCATCTTGAAGAACTTTTTAGACTATACGGGCCTCCCAAAATGATAAGACGTGACGATGGGCCTGAATTTAAATCAAAACATTTCAAGGCACTTATACATAGATGGAATATAGAAGAGGAAGTGATACCACCTGGACAGCCATTTAATAATGGTCATATGGAAAGCTTTCACAAGCTTTTGCGCCTTGAATGCTTGAATAGAGAGATATTTAGTGATATTTTTGAGGCAAGGGAAAAGATAAACAACTGGATAGAGGATTACAACACTTGCAGATTACACAGTGCACTTGGATACAAAACACCAAAGGAAATATGGGAAAAAGGCAGAGAATAAAAGATTCTTTAACCCTAACATTGGTGATGTCCAAGTTAGGGGGTCGTTATAACGACCCCCTAACACTAACAGTGTCCAAAATTTGGGGGCATCCCACTCCCACCACGCAATACCTTACCATCTACCGCTAAACCTTTGCCTTTAAAACATTTTTGGCTTATTAACCAATTGCTAATCCCTCTATCAAATTCATCTGCATCAATACTGTGTATTGTCCTCCTTATAGTAGGTTCACTTGGTGGCTCATCTCTTCTAGCACCAAATCTCTTTAATATCTCCTTTGGTAAACCCTTTGTCCATTGCCCAATTGCTAAAAAACTCCTTGCCCCACACAGCACAAACACTAATCCCTAAAACCACATCCAAAGGATGTCTTATACCCCTGGTTCCTTGGCTCTGTTATCTTGCCTATTTCAGAAATAAGGGACTCTATAGGAAAATCCCTTAAAGCCTCCATAAAATCCCTCCTGTATAAAAGATTGAAATCATATGGCAAAATCTCTGCCTTTAAAAGAGCTTTTGCATCCTTAAAGAGTGGATAAACAAATACCCCTTTGGAATGGTTATTTGGATAATAATGCCTGTTACGTTACCCCAAAAGTGCTACCCATCTATCCCTTAAAGTAGTAATATAATGAATATTTTTCCCTGGCATCCGTTTATAACCAAGATAGTGATATTTATTCATCAATTCCTTCCATAGAGAAAACTCTTCCTTTCTAATAGGCCTTATTTTTACTTCACGCAAAATATTCTTTTCATCTATTAATTTACTTATAACACAAAAGGGAGGAAAAAGCCGGAGGGTTTTAATATCTGTTAAAAAAACAAATTATTTCGTGACTTTGACGTAGTCCTGCCTTCAAGGTGGCTTTCACCAATCTTGATGGCACTTCACAATCTGCTTTTTAAAAAGTAGAGTTGGGTAAAGGGGAAAAGTTTTTTCTTTAATTATTAAGCTTAAAAATATTAAAATTAAAGAGGAAGGCAAAAAAGAAGTTTTTCTTTGACCGCAACCCTTAAAAAATGATTTTTTATAATATGCGTAAGGTCAGTTACTATATTTGGGGGGTTCTTTTAAAGTTATTACGAATTTGAGGAGCTCACCTTACCTTTCTTTTTAGAAAGCTTTTAAAAATTCTGGGAAAAATCTTATTAAAACACTACTTGACACAAGGTATTTCTATGATACAAGTAAATTTCAAACGCAAAGGAGGAGAAGGTAGTGGCATATCACAAGTCGGCAATTAAACGCATTAGACAAACAGAAAAAAGGACCAAGCGCAATCGTTTTTATAAAACTAGGGTAAAGAATGTGATTAAAGAAGTGCGTCTGGCTATCACTTCAAAAGCAGTGGAGGAAGCAGAAAAGGCCTTACAAAAGGCCATTCCTATAATTTCTAAAGCTGCTTCTAAAGGAGTATTACATAAGCGAAATGCAGCGAGAAAAATTTCTCGGCTGACAAAACAGGTTAATCTTTTAAAACAAGGCTATCAAAATACACAATAAAAAAATCTCTAAGATTTCTTAGATATCACTTTTTCACCTATTACAAAATGGATATAAATGCTAATAGAATCAATTGGATAGCCAATATTTTTAAAATCCTGGGCAGTAAAGTTTACATTTTGAGGTTGTTTTTATCCCTATATTATTGCAATTTATTTATACTTGCTTTATGCAGGTGAAAACGAAATCTATCTTTTCCTTTCTGGCATTTCATTGGCCATAGCCATAATCATTCGTCAGACGGCTACTCCTTTGCTTATACATTTTCTGCTCTTTATTTTTCTCCAGAGCAAGAAAATACTCAGGGATAGCCTTATCTTTCTTACGGGAACATTTCTACCTTTATTTGCAATTTTACTTTATGGCTGCCTTGATATAGGCATACATCCTTTTTTATCAAATAGGAGGATACAGATTAACTACTGCCTCTATATTTCTAGGGCCCTGGTGGTGGCATTTTTTTCTGATCTTGGCTGCCTTTTTCAGTTTACCCTCTTCAAATCTCTCTTATCAGACAAGTCTTTAAGACCATCCCTAAATATTATTTACCTGTAAGGTCTATTCCATTTGATAATACTCACATCATTATTTGGAAGAAAAAGGATTAAACATTGACTTGAATTTCGTTATAAATTGTATTACTCAAGTTTTCTACAGAGGGATACCCCTTTTTATTTTTTATTCACTTTTTTCATCTTCTAATTCACAAACCCATTTTTCTTTAAGTTCCTCAATTTGGTCTTTATAATTATCTATTGACTGTTCTAGCCCGCAATCACGGCAGACTACTTTGGCATTGGCTCAACGCCCTTTTATCTCAGCTTTACCCCCACAAATGAGACAGCGCAGTGTTTCCATGATTTTATATCTTAAATACTGCCCCTTGACTAGCTGAGGTAACTAAAGAGGCATATCTTACTGCATATCCTTCAGTGATTTTAGGGGCTAAGGGCTGCCAAGCCTTTTTTCTTCTGACCAACTCTTGTTCTGTAACTTTCAAATCTAGTCTCCTTTCAGGAATATTGATTTCAATTAAATCCCCTTCTTCTACTAAGGCAATAGGTCCTCCAGCGGCTGCTTCTGGAGAGACATGGCCAATAGCTGCTCCTCTAGTGCCTCCACTAAACCTACCATCAGTAATAAGAGCTACCTCTTTATCTAAACCCATACCCACAATGGCCGAAGTAGGGGTAAGCATTTCCCGCATACCTGGCCCACCCTTTGGTCCCTCATAGCGGATTACTACTACATCCCCTGGCTCAATTTTCCCTTCTAGAATAGCCTCTGTGGCAGATTCTTCATCATTGAAGTTCTTTGCCCTTCCTGTAAACACTTTCATTTCTTTCATCACTGCAGATTGTTTTATCACCGCTCCTTCAGGCGCGAGGTTCCCATACAAAATAGCTAGGCCCCCTTCTGGTTCATAAGGATTATCTATGGGACGGATTACAGAGGTATCTTTATTTTGTGCTTGAGCAATATTTTCGCCTAATGTCTTACCCGTAACAGTTAACACTTCTAAATGTAAAAGATTAATCTTAGCCAACTCTTTCATTACTGCTGGAATACCACCGGCTCTATCTAAATCTTCTAGAAAATGTGGACCTCCAGGACGCAAGTTACAAATATGAGGCACCTTATGGCTCATTTCATCAAATATACTCAAAGAAAGAGGGACTTTGGCTTCGTGAGCAATGGCCATCAGGTGTAAAACTGTATTGGTTGAACATCCCAGAGCCATATCCACACAAATAGCATTTTTAAAGGCCTTTGAAGTAGCTATATCTCTGGGTTTAATTTCTGCCTCTACTAATTTCACAATCTGTCTGCCTGCTTCCTTTGCTAACCTTATTCTTCCTGCCATTACTGCTGGTATGGTGCCATTGCCAGGAAGGGACAAACCAATGGCTTCACTTAAGCAATTCATAGAGTTAGCCGTAAACATCCCTGCACATGAACCACATCCAGGACAGGCTACATTTTCTAATTCGGCCAACTCGGCTGGGCTCATTTTTCCTGCCTTTACTGCGCCTACTCCCTCAAAAACAGAAATCAAATCTACCCTATTACCTCTCCAAATACCAGATAACATAGGGCCACCACTGACAATGATGCTGGGGATGTTTAACCTTAAGGCCGCCATTAACATCCCTGGAATGATTTTGTCACAGTTAGTAACTAAAACTAAACCATCAAAGGGTTGTCCCATAGCCATGACTTCAATAGAATCAGCAATGATTTCTCTGCTCATTAGACTATATTTCATCCCTTCATGGTGCATGGCTGTTCCATCACACATACCAATTACCCCAAACTCCATGGGGGTCCCTCCGGCCATCCTTACCCCTGCTTTGACTGCTTGAGTGATTTTATCCAGATGAATATGGCCAGGAATTAGTTCATTGCCTGCATTCACTACCCCAATCAATGGCCGTTTTAATTCTTCATCAATGTAACCCATGGCCTTAAACAAAGACCGATGAGGGGCCTTAGCCAAACCTTCCACCATCCGCCGACTGCGCAATTTCATGTTTTGCCTCCGAGTGAAAATTTTTGACAAAGTTTAAAAAGATTTATAAGAAATATCAAGTTTAGTATTAAATAAAATTAGATGCTACATTACTCAAACGTCTTAAGGATAATTGACCTCAAATTAACTATATTATGTGGTATGCTCTTTTGCTTTGGTCTGCTTGTTTCTCCTTGGGTGTTTAAAAAGCAGCTAAAAATATTTCTTTTCTTCCCTTTATGGATCTGGAGATTGGGAAAGAGATATTTAAGTCCCCATGACCCTTTTTTAAAAATTTTCCTCTTTATATTTTTCTTTAATTCCCTTTCATTATTTGCCAACCTAATCTCAGGATTTTTGTTAGGATTCCCAATTATATTTGCTATTCTCCTTGGGATAAATGTAGGTATAATTATCCTGACAGAGACAGGAAGATTGGACTATATAGCAATTTTTTTAAATCCTGTTTCTCTGTTTGAACTACCTGCTGCCTGGATTAGCCTTTCTATGGGTATAAAAATCAGTATATCCCTTTATCCTAATTTTTTGTTTTGGTCCTCACTCCAAATGTTTTATAAGGGACTTTATGTATATTTCCTTGTAATAATACCCCTTTTGATCATTTCTGGCCTTATAGAAACAAGTTTAATAAAGGCATTCACCAAAAATTAAACAAAATTTGTCACTAAATAAACAAAAATTGCTACCTAAATATTGTTTTTTTCCTAATACAGTAATAAAATAAACAAGGCACAAAATTTGCTTTAAATAAATTATAAATTAGAAACAATAATTATGAAAAACGAGAATAAGACCAAAAAACAACTCATAAATGAGTTGGAAAAAAAACGGCAAAAGATTGCTGAATTGGAAGCAACACTGGAAAAATATCGTTCTGTAGTGGAGTCTAGTGAAGACCATATATATTTAGTAGATAGAAATTGTAACTATTTATTCATGAATTCAAAACACCTATCCAGGCTTGGTTTAAAAAATGAGCAATTCATAGGTAAACCATACGGTGCATTTCATACACCTCAAGAAACAGAAGATTTTACCAAAAAGGTTCACCAAGTCTTAGAAACTGGGAAATCACTATCTTACGAATATAAAAGTATAAGAGATGGCAAATATTACATCCGCACTTTAAGCCCTATAAAAGACCCTAGGAGCGGCCAAATAACGGCTATCGGTGTAATTTCAAAAAATATTACTCACTATAGGAAAGCACAAGAAAGAATTAAGTATCTTAGTTTCCACGACGTCTTAACTGGTGTATACAATCGGGCCTATTTTGAAGAAGAGCTAAAACGGCTCAATACTCCGCGGAAATACCCTATAGGTGTTATTATGGTAGATATTGATAACCTCAAGTTTGTCAATGACAACTTCGGCCATGCCAAAGGAGATGAACTTTTAAAGCGTTTAGCAAACATCCTCTCTTCTATATTTCGCAAGGAAGATGTGGTAGCTCGCATAGGAGGTGATGAGTTTGTTATCATTTTGCCAAACGTTAATGAAGACACTGTTCGGTCTCTTTGTAAACGGGTTAATGATGCCTGTGAGGGGAGTAATCAAAAATCTGAATTAAAGCTGAGCGTTTCTTTAGGGTATGCTGTCCAATATGGCCAATATAAAAATATGGAAGAGGTGTTAAAAAAAGCAGACCAACATATGTATAGAAATAAACTACTTGGCGAGACAGTTGCACAAAAACACTTAATTGATTCCTTTAAGCTTATGTTAGCTAGACGGGATTTATATACCCTAAAACATTATGAACAAAAGCAATTTTTTGCTACCTCCCTGAGCAAAGAAATAGGCCTTCCATCAGATAAAATAAAAGAAGTGAGACTGTTGGCTACTTTACATGATATTGGTAAAATTGGTATAGCCGATTTAATATTGCACAAACCAGGAAAGTTATCTCCTGAAGAATGGGAGATTATGAAGACCCACTGTGAAATAGGCTATTCTCTGGCGAAGGCTATCCCAGAATTAAATCCTATTGCCGAAGATATTCTTTATCACCATGAGCGATGGGATGGGAAAGGATACCCTAAAGGGTTAAAAGGAGAAGAAATCCCACTATTGGCCAGGATAGTAACCATTGTAGATGCCTATAGTGCCATGCTGTGTGATCGTCCTTACAGAAAGGCTATGTCAAAACAGGAGGCTTTGGAAGAGATTAAAAAGGGTGCAGGCGGTCAATTTGACCCACGATTGGTAGAGTTATTTTTGAAAATAGTAGGAGAAAATAGTTAACAGGTATCCTTTTTAAAGGAGATTTCGGGGTTGTGACTTATAAAAGCAAAATTGGTGCCGGAGGTGGGATTTGAACCCACACGGGCATAAAGCCCAGGGGATTTTGAGTCCCCCGTGTCTTCCATTCCACCACTCCGGCGGCAACTAAATTATAAAAAATCTCTTATGTATTGTCAAATAAGGGTGGTAGCGTTGATTTTCGGCAATAAACATGCTATTTTTTAAAAATTATTTTTTAGGGTAATCTGATGGGAAAAAACAATGTAATTTTTCTAGAAGTTATTGAGTGGTTTGATATTACCGGAAAGGAACTTGTACATCGTATTCCAGAAGATGGATCAGGCGAGACAAAACTTGGAGCACAGTTAATTGTGCGGGATAATCAAGCAGCAGTATTTTTTTATAACGGCCGGGCCTATGATGCCATCGGTCCTGGTCGCCACACCCTATCTACTAAAAATATTCCTATTCTGACCAAAGTGTTGAGTATACCTTGGGGATTTACCAGTCCCTTTAGGGCAGAAGTCTATTTTACCAATATGAAAATATTTCCCAATCTAAAATGGGGAACAAGAGACCCTGTTGCTTTTAGAGACTCAGAACTTGGACTTGTTCGGCTCCGTGCCTTTGGTATATTCAACATCCAGATTGTTCAGCCTGTTTTATTTGTAAATAGCTTGGTTGGCACCCAAGGTGTTTATACCACTGAGGAAATTGAAGATTTTCTCAGCCGAGTTATTGTCTCTAGATTTAATGATCATATTGGAGAACAATTAGATACAATTTTGAACTTACCTAGTAGATATGACGAGTTAGCCACAGGATTACAGCAAAGACTAAGAGAAGACTTCTCACGATATGGTCTGCGGTTAGCTAGTCTTTACATTAATTCTATTACGCCACCTCCTGAGGTGCAACAAGCTATTGACGACAAGGGACGTTTGGCCATATTGGGAGATTTAAATAAGTTTATTAAAATGAAGGCAGGAATGGCTATGGAAACTGCGGCCGAGGGTAGAGGGACTGCAGAGGGTGGACTTGGCTTGGGTTTAGGATTAATGATGCCGGGGTTTCTTATGGGAGCGATGGGGCAGAAAATACAGACTTCATCCCTTGCATGTCCTGAATGTCATCAACCTGTACCTCAAGATGCTAGGTTTTGTCCCTTTTGTGGTCATCAGTTAGCTATCATTCATAAGTGCCAAAATTGTGGGAAAAATTTACCTCCTAATGCTGTTTTCTGTCCGCGGTGTGGCCAACCTGTTAACCAAAAACCAACTTCTATTAAATGTCCTCATTGTGGGGGTGAAAACTTACCAGAGGCTGTCTTTTGCAACTTTTGCGGTGAAAAATTGAAATAATGCAAAAATGGCACATCCAGACAAATTGTCCCCAGTGTGGTGCCCCGGTTTGTCTCAAAGAAACGCAACGTGTCTTAAATTGTGAATATTGTAAGACCAGGCTTTATCTTTTTTCGCAACCTTTTTTCTGCTATATGTTCTCTCCAAAAGACCCTGAAGCTCAAGTTCTTTTTATTCCATTCTGGCGCATCAAGGGCATTACCTTTTCACTTAAAATGCCTCCTAAAATAGAAGCTAAAATAATTGATAAAACTCTTATGGCCATTGATATACCCTTGGCTTTTACTTCTTTAGGTGTACGTCCTCAAGCTGTGAACTTGGAATTTGCTAATATGGAAAAGGGAGGTATTTTTTTATTCCCCCAAATGGGCTTTAAAGAAGTTTTCCATAAGCTAAAAGAAAAGCCGACAGACAAAGATGGTGTTCCAGAAAAGATTTATAACATAAATACTTTTGGGGATAAAATATTTCATTATATCCACAGAAAAATTAATAAAAACATAAAAAAAGGAATGAAAGAGGCATCTGTCAAAATTGTTTTTAGCGATTTTCTTGGTGAAGCAGTAAGCCTTATCTATTTTCCCCTAATTATTGAAAAAAACAACCAAAGAGTTATTTTAAAGGATGGACTCTCAGGACAAAACATCGGTAATTTAACTAAAGAAGGTTTAAATTGTCTAAAAAAGAAACGAATCTCCAAATTGCCTACATTACAATTTTTACCCCTAATTTGCCCCCAATGTGGTTGGGACATGCCTTGTAATGAAGAAGCATGGGCCGTGTTTTGCCATCACTGCGGTCAGGGTTGGTATGTGTCACAGAATAAATTTAAAAAGCTAGATTATAAAACAGCCAAAACAGAGCAAGAAGTATTTTATTTGCCATTTTGGCGTATTAATGCTACTGTGCCTGATTTTTCTCTCTATACCCAAGCGGATTTAATTCGTTTCTCTAACCTACCCAAAATAATAAAAGACCATCATAAAAAATCTCCATTCCATATTTACGTTCCTGCCTTTAAAATCAATCCTCGTCAGTTTTTACACATGGCTAAATCCATCACCCTTGCTCAACCTGATTATTCCTATCTCCACCAGCCTGTATCCAATGCCCATCATGTACTCTTGCCTCCAACAGAGGCTTTAAACTCTGTAAAATTGGTAATAGCCAGCATAGGCACATTAAAAAAACACTTTTTCCCTAAATTGCCAAGGATAAAACCAAAGATAGATAAAATTACTCTGGTTTTTTTGCCCTTTACCCAAAAAGGGATTGATTTGGTCCTTTTATACCAAGCTATGAATATATCCATCCCAGCCAATGCCTTAAAATGGGGAGATTTTTTATAAATGGTTACTTATGTCTATGGCTTCCATCCTGTAATAGAATTGCTTACCTCTCAACCTTCAAAGGTAAAAAAACTGATTTTAGCCAAAGAAATAAAGACCAGCAAAAGACAAAAATTGCTTATACTAGCCCAAGAAAAGGATGTGCCGGTAAAGATTTATCCCAGGATGTATTTAGACAAACTACTTGAAAAAACTACATCAAAACCTGTCCACCAAGGAATATTAGCAGTCTTAAAAGAATTTTCCTTTTGTGAATTAGAAACACTAATAAGCTCCCGTTTATTACTGGCCTTAGACCACATTCAGGATCCCCAAAATTTGGGGAATATCATTCGCAGTGCCTATGCCTTTGGGGTGGATGGAGTGATTTTACCTAAAGATAGGTCAGTAAGCATTACCCCTTCTGTCATAAAAGCCTCGGCTGGAGCAGTAATAAAAGTGCCCATTTCACGCATAACAAATCTGGCTCAAACCCTAGATAAACTTAAGTCCAAAGGGTTTTGGATTGTAGGTACAGTGGTTAAGGATGGTATACCATTGTGGGATTTTAAACCTCCCTTCCCTCTTGTAGTAGTGGTAGGGCATGAGCAAAAGGGCCTAAGCAGACTTATTAGAGAAAAGTGCGACTTTCTTATCACCATTCCTATGAAAAGCAATATTGGTTCTTTAAATGTAGCCATAGCTACTGCTGTCTGTCTGTATGAAATCTTTGCTAAATTTAAAGGGCATGAATAAACCCTGTTGCCTTTTAATCAATCCTTGGATATACGATTTTGCTGCCCATGATTTTTGGGCCAAACCCTTGGGTTTACTCTATATTGCGGCCTGGCTTAGGAAAAATAATTGGAAAATTTATATGATAGATTGTCTTAATCCTCATCACCCTCAGATGCCCTTTGAACCCCAAGTCCGCTCAGCTACCCGTAAGCATAATGGCACAGGCAAATTTTTCCGCCAAATAATTCCTAAACCTAGCTTTTTGAGTCATGTACCTAGAAATTATTATCGTTATGGGCTTACTTATAGACTTTTCTTAAAAGAACTAAGTCGGATACCAAAGCCAGATGTAATTTTAGTCACATCAGGTATGACTTATTGGTATCCTGGAGTGTTTGCGGTCATTAATATTTGCAAAAAAATGTGGCCAGATGTGCCTGTAATTTTAGGTGGTATTTATGCTACAGTGTGTTATGAGCATGCAGTTGAATATTCTAAGGCCGATTTTGTAATTAAAGGACCTGCAGAAATAACTCTACCTTCTATTTTAGAAAAAATGAGTTATCCTAAATTGGAATGCTTCTCTGACTCTTTATATCCTGCCTTTGACCTCCTCTTACCTCTGGATTATGTTTGTATCTTAACCTCTCGTGGCTGTCCTTTTCATTGTGCTTACTGTGCATCCAATCTTCTTTTTCCTACCTTTTATCAAAGATCTCCAGAAGATGTAATTAAAGAAATACTTTTTTGGCATCAGAAATTTAATATTAAAGAATTTGCCTTTTATGACGATGCGCTGTTAGTAAATCCTGAACAACACGCTATACCTTTATTCAAAATGTTGGCAGAGAGAAAAATGAATGCTAACTTTCATACTCCAAATGGTCTTCATGCCCGTTTTATCACTTCCCAAATAGCTAAGTTGATGTATCAAGCTGGGGTAAGAACAGTGAGATTAGGACTGGAAACAGCAAGTTTTAAAAGATATGACCAAAAATTGACTAGAGAGGAGTTTACTCAAGCCGTCTATTATCTTTTAGAAGCAGGTTTTAGTCCAAAACAAATTGGGGCTTATATCTTAATAGGTTTACCTGAACAAAACATTTCAGAAATAGAAGAAACCATCACCTTTGTCCAAAAATTAGGTATTATTCCTCGGCTGGCTGAGTATTCTCCTATTCCAGGCACAAGGCTTTTTAAAAAGGCCATACTTAATAGTGAATATGACTTAATTAATGAGCCCTTAACTCATAATAATTCTCTTCTTCCTTGTGCTTCTAAAACATTCTCTTTTGAGGTTCTTAATAGATTAAAAAGAAAAATTTGGCACACCTCTTGCATATAGATAAAAGATGTGTTATTTTATAATCAAGAAGTAAATAAAAAAGTTAAAAGGAGAGAAAGTAAAGTATGAAAGCAGTTGCCAAAAAAGATACAAAATTTGGGGAAAAAATAAGTTTAAGACAACTCCACCCTTTTAAAGATTATGCAGTGGAGTGTCTGGGACTTAATGAACGGGAAGCAAAATTGTGCACTTTCTTAAACATTAAAACTTTGGGTAATTTAGCAGAAACTCCAGTAAGTAAGGCATTGGCTATCCGGAACTTGTGGCATAGGTCTGTGGAAAGCTTAATGGAAAAATTGACACAATTTGTCACAAATTGGCACGAGATAGAAAGGGATTTTCTGAATACTCCATTTACAGAAATATTACAAAAACTGACTAGGTATATCCCTGAAAAGGAAAGAGTATTTTTTGTCAGACGTTATTTTTATGGTGAAACTCTGAGCGAAATTGGAAGAGACTATGGGATGACACGTGAAGGAGTGAGACAAAAGTTACTAAAGGCACAGCGAAGTCTCCAAACTCCAAATTGGGAAGAATTGGTTGAACGCTATGTGGAGAGGCATCTTGTGCCTTTGTTCAAAGATGACAAAGGTAACTTCTTGCCCAGGAGAGAAATAAAAAAACAAATTGAAACTCGTTTTAAAGAGGTTTTACCAGTAGCCTGTGCAACTTTTGTGCTCCTTGAACAGTTGTATTTTAGCCGCAAACGGACAGAAAGTGCTAAAGTAGTAAGAATTTGTCGGAAATTCTTGGAGAGAATAATAAAACGCACTTTTGATGCTCGGTATCGTCGTGCCTGTCGTCAAGGAGAAATTGGAAAGAAAATCAGAACATTAAGGCACCTTCAGGGATGGACTCAAACAGATTTGGCTAGACGGCTTAAATGTGCTAGGATTACTGTTAATATGTGGGAAAAAGGCAAGTCCATACCTAAAAGAAAAAACATAGAGAAGATTGCACGGATATTTGGATTATCTAAGGAAGCCCTCTTAATGGGATAAAGTCCTTAAGAGGGCTGCTTTAATTTTTCCTCACTTTTTCAAATTGAAACAAAAAAGTTGCACTGTTGCAATTAACGTTAAAAAGTTTGTCCAATATTTAAAGTAGGAAACTCCTGAATAGTGTCAAACTCAACTCCAAAATGCCATTTGTTTATATCTGCTTTTTGTATCCACACCACCCTTCCAGTCAATGCATAAAACTTTTCCACTCCAATGGCTAATTCTAAACGGCTAGAAGATGGTGGATTTTTATCTGTCTCTATTAAAGCTCCTTTTACACTTAAATTACGAATTCTACCTATACCATTATCGTTGTAAAATACTAAATTTAGAGTTTTCTTTCTAGGATAACGCCTTCTTTCAGGCATAAACACCTATTAATACCACATAATTGACTTTTAGTCAAATATAAATTTTACCAGGACTTTCCCCAGAATTTTCAGAAGCTTTCCGAAAAGAAAGGTAAGGTAAGCTCCTCAAATCCGTAATAACTTTAAAAGAAAACCCACAAATCTGTCTGCCCCCGCCGGCTGTCGGCAGACAGGCCTGCCTGTCGGCAGACAGGCTTGACAGAAAAATAGTCTCTTAAAGAAAAAATTTCTTTTTTCGCCTTCCTCTTTAATATTTTTAAGCTTAATAATTAAAGGAAAAAGAGAAAGTGCGCTTTTTAGTTAAGGTAGGGTGGAGCAAAATGGTAACTGTTCAGGCATGGATGCTAGATAATGTATATCTATAGCTTTTCTTTAAGCGCCTTTTTTGTGGTCTTAAGCAAGTCAGGTAAGGAATATGGCTTCTGAAGAAATGGAAATCCCCATTGTTGAATCTTATCCCAACCTGCTTTTTCATCCCTATATCCACTCATAAATAACATTTTACTCTGGGGTTTGACTTTAAGAATGTGTTCTGCTAACTGGGTTCCTTTTTTATCAGGTAGTATTAGATCGGTCAAAATAAGGTCAAAATCTCCTTGTTTTCTTTCAAATATATCTAATGCCTCTTGGGCAGTGGCACAGGCAAAGACTATGTAACCATTTTCAGAGAGTCCTCTTTCTGTAAACTCTCTTACAGCAGTATCGTCTTCTATCAACAAGATACGCTCTCCCTGGCCTTTGAAAGCTTCTAGAGAAACCAAACTTTCTTTATCTTTGATGGGCTTTAAAGGTATAGCAGGCAAATACACCCTAAAAGTAGTTCCTTGCCCTTTAAAACTTTCTACTTCAATCCATCCCTGGTGCTGTTTGACAATCCCATAAACTACTGAAAGACCAAGGCCTGTGCCTATTCCAGGTTCCTTGGTAGTAAAGAATGGTTCAAAGATGTGTTTTAGAGTTTTTTGGTCCATTCCTATTCCTGTATCTTTTACAGAAAGACAAATAAAATTCCCACACCTAGCCTCTGGTTGGATTTTCAGGTATGATTCATCTATATGAATATTTTGAGTACTAATCAGAATTTCTCCTCCCTCTGGCATGGCATCCCTAGCATTAATAACCAGGTTCATAATCACTTGCTCTATATTTCCAGGATCAGTCTCAGTAGGCCAGAGCCCATCTATAAGCTCAGTTTTTAAAGAAATATTCTCTCCTATTAGGCGATTAAGCATTTTTATCATATTTTGGATGGTGATATTTAAGTCAATGGGCTTCATATCCATAGGTTGTTTTCTACTAAAAAGAAGCAATTGGCGGGTAAGACTGGCTGCCTGCAAGGCACAGCGATGAATCTCTTTTATATCTTGATAAACTGGGTCATGTTCTTTGATTTTCATTAGACTGAGTTCAGTAAACCCCTGAATACCGGTAAGCAAGTTATTAAAATCATGGGCTACTCCACCGGCCAACCTGCCTATGGCCTCCATCTTTTGTGCCTGAATAAGCTGTTCTTGAGTAGTTTTCAATTCTTGGTAAGCACGCTGGGTTTCCTTAAATAATCTTGCATTCTCAATGGCGCTAGAGACATGACTTGAAAATACGTCAGCCAGGTTGCGCTGCTCTGAAGTGAAGCCATCTTTGCGCCTTGAGAGGAAACAATAGATGCCAAAAAAACGTTGGTAATAAATCAAAGGCACTATATAAGCTGAACCAATAGGGAGGCCTTCCAAAATAGGTTCTTTATTTAGGTCGGGGATATAAATTGGTTTTTTGCTAACTGCTGCTAAGGCTAAAGGGCTACTACTTGGGTCTGAACAAGATATTATAGTGCCTATTTTTTCCTGTGAAATACCCACCATAGCAAGTATCTCCAGGGTGTTTTTAAGCTCATCATACCACCACAAAATGCCCATTTTTGCCCCCACAACTCTACAAGCAGAAGGAAGTGCCTGTTTAGCCAAATCCACTTCCTCACCGAGTTGTGCGAAATTAAAGGTTACATCAGCCAGCACCTCCATATTTTGCGCCCGTTTCTTGGCCTCTTCATAAAGACGGGCATTTTGGACTGAGATAGCTGCCTGCCCTGCTAGGGTAGTAAAGAAATTCATATCTTCTTTGCTGAATTCTTTAGGTTGAGTAGTAAGTAGATGAAGCACACCTATAGGCTTGTCCTGGACTACCAGGGACACTCCTATATAAGAACATAGATTATACTTTCTAATGATATTCCGGTGATTCTGCAGTCTAGGGTCAGACTTCACATCATAAATAATCACCGGTTTCTTCTCAACCCCAAGTTGGTATAAAAGACTATCAGATAGACCAAAAGCCTCTCCCTCTATGCTTACATCGCCTGGAAGATGAGTCCTAGCCAGTATAGTGCGTTTTTGTCCCCAGTCCATCAGGCTTATTCCAACGGCATCCACCCAGATGTGGGGACTAATCTTTTCAAGGACTACTTTAATAATTCCCTCCATAGATAGGTTAGCCGAGATGGCCATATCAATTTCCCGTAAGGTAGTCAGGCGGGCTAATCTCTCTTGGGCAGTGCGATAGAGGTGTGCATGTTGTAACATAAAAGTCAAGCTATTTGTCAAAGTGGAAAGCATATCAATTTGTTCTTGAGAAAAGGCATTAGGCCTTTCTGAGGCCAGAATAAGTATGCCCAAAAACTCCTTTTTTAATTTTAAGGGAACGATTACCCAGCTCTTTATTCCTTCTTTTTTTAGGGCTATTTCTAAACGAGAAGAGGGATCAGGGAGGCTATTCCAGCCTATGGTAATTTTGCTGACAGAAGGAATATCTTCAATGGCTAAATCCCCTGCCCAGGCCATAAAGGTTTCTGAAAAACCAAATTGTTTTTTTATGATTAATCGGTCATCTTCTCTAAGGCCCACTCCTGTCTTTTCTCCACCTGTTATATCCAGGATTTCTTTAAGTGCGTTCTCCAACCTCCTTTCTAAATCAAGGGTTTCGAGCATAGCATCTGTAATTCTTTTATAGGCTCCTAGTTCTTTTATTCGCTGGGCAAGCGAGGACTCAGCAGTTTGTTTGTCTTCCTCTAGTTCCTTCATCTGGATATGAAGGGCTTCGGTAGCCTGTTTCCTTAAAGTAATGTCCTGAGCGTGGACAATGGTAGCTACCCGTGTTTTACCATCTTGGGCATAGATATTAGCCAAATTGCATAAAAGGATACGTTCTTTCCCATCTTTACAGCAGATAGGCACTTCCAATGACACTAATTGCTCACCTTTTAAGGTTTGCTCAAACTTTTTAAGTGATTCCTCTTTGCTTGTCTGGGTGAATAAAATGTTTGGGGATTTGCCTATTACTTCCTGTGCCTTATAGCCAGTTAGTCGTTCAAAGGCATTATTAAATAGGCTAATTTTACCTTGTTTGTCCCAGACCATAATAGGGGCATTGGCACAGTGGATGAGACTGTTTAAATAGTTTCTGGTCTCTTTTAAGGCCTGCTCACCTTTTAGAGTTTGCTCTCTGAGTGTACTTACGACTAAGCCAACAGTAGTAAACATAAAAAATCGTATAAGGTCTAATCTAAAAGGAACAGGCAATGCTGAAAGTGCATGAGAAATTACCAGCCATCCGCCTAATAGAATAGGTATCAGGATACCTCTTTTCCCCCACCAGAACCCAGCCAAGGCGATAGGAATATAGAAAAGATGGGAAAAGACAACATCAGTACGTAACATGAAATGAGAATAATAAGTTAGGCTTGCGCACACGAAGGTAAGCACTGTTACAATTACTCTTTTATAGTGCTTTCCCAAAGACATATTTTGAGTATAAAATAGAATTAAGTGTGTTTCAAGTTTGAAAAGAGGAGAGCAGGGTTCCAGTTGACTAAAAGTGTTAAATCATTCATAATTAAAAATGACATGAATATGGCTCAAAAAATAAGTTTATTGGTCATCACGTTCTTCATTAAAATTAATTTAATTTTTCTTCCATTAGTTATGGCAAAGGTAACTGGTGTATGCTCAAACTGTCATACCATGCATAACAGTCAAGATGGCCAGCCTGTAGTAAAATTTGGAGGTTGGGATCCTAGCAATGGACAACAAACAGGTAGTATTTCAGATGAGCCACAAGAGTATTTACTTATTTCAAACTGTATTGGATGTCACACAAATGCAGTAGGGAAATCCCTAATGCTCCCCAAATCTGCAATTGAGTTACTTGCTTTATAAAGATAATTGTGTTAAAAATTAAAATATGCGGTGTCCTAAATGCGGTTATTGTTCTTTTGATTATTTAGATGCCTGTCCTAAGTGTGGTATGGCATGGAGCGAATATAAGACCCAACTAAACATTAAAGGTATAAAACCACAAAGCCCAAACTTTCTTACAGACTTATTAGCTACGGAAGAAAAAAAAGCCGAAGAAGCTTCCCTGTCCGAAGAGCTGGAGAAAGCCGCAAAGCCAGTGCAGGAAACAGAAATAAAAGAAAAAACAGATCAAGAAAAAGAAGTCCTTTACCCCACTGAAGAGATAGAAACCCCAGAACTGGCAAAAGAGCCAGAAGCGGAAGTAAATGAAGAAATATCTGAACTAGAGACAGTTGGAGAAACCCTACTCCCTTCAGAGAAGCCAGAAAAACCGGTAGAGCCAGCACAGGAATTAGAAGCAAAGGAAGAAATAACCGAGATAGAAGAGACCTTACCTCCTTTTGAAGAAACAATAGAAGAATTTCCTGAAGAAAAAGAAATACCCAAAGAGGCTTTTTCTCCTCTTGAAGAAATAGAAAAAGCCTCAGAACTGCTCCAGGAACCAGAAGGAGTAGAAGAATTACCTAAAGAGGAAGAAATAGCCCAGACAGAAGAAGAACTCCCACCTTCTGAAGAAATACAAAAGATCACAGAATTGGCACAAGAACCACAAGTGGAAAAACTATCTGAAGAAAAAGTAGCCGAACCAGAAGAGGACCTGTCACTTTATCCAGAAGCAAAATCTGTTTTTGAAGAGATAGAAGGAACTTTGGTAGAAATAGAAAAAATGGACAGAACTTCTGAAATGCCTGAAAGAAATGAAGAGAAATCAACAAGTCCAGAAACAATACCTGAACCCATTGAGGTGTTAGAAGAGGTAGAGAAAACTCCTTTAGAGCTTGATATTTCAGAATCAGATATAGAAGTTTTAGAAGATATAGAACCCCCAAAGAAATGATCTAATGATTTATCCTTTGCTTTTTCTAAAAACTTAGGGTAGGTAAAATAGAAATGAAAAAGGTGCGATGTATTGTTATTAGCGGTTATGGCACTAATTGTGAAGTAGAAATGGCCTATGCTTGTAAATTAGCAGGGGGGGAAGTTGAAATTGTTCATATAAGTGAACTGATTTATGGAGAGAAATCTTTAGATAATTACCACTTCCTTAATTTCCCAGGTGGTTTTTTAGATGGTGATGACTTAGGAGCAGCTAAGGCAGCCGCTAATAGATGGAGGTTTGGGAAGATTAAAACTACAGGAGAACCCCTTTTTGACCAGATTATGCGGTTTATTAAAGAAGGAAAACTCATTCTAGGAGTATGTAATGGATTTCAATTGATGGTCAAGTTAGGCATTTTACCTGGTTTAAGGTTCCAATATGCCCTTCAATTAGCTAGTTTGACTTATAATGATTCAGGTCGTTTTGAAGACCGCTGGGTTTTCTTAAAATTAGACCCCAATACTCCCTGTGTCTTTACCCAAGGATTAGATAAACTTTATCTTCCGGTAAGGCATGGAGAAGGGAAATTTGTTGTCCAAGATGAAAATGTATTAACTGCCATTGAAAACAATCATTTAGCCGTCTTAAAATATACTCATCCAGAGACAGAACAGCCTACTATGGAATATCCTTTTAATCCCAATGGTTCTATCAGTGCTATTGCTGGCATTTGCGACCCTAGTGGTAGATTATTTGGCCTCATGCCACACCCCGAAGCGTTTTTACACTTTACAAATCATCCCCATTGGACAAGAGAACAACTGTCAGAAGAGGGAATGGGTTTAGCCCTGTTTCATAACGCCATTACATATATAAAACAAAACATCTTGTGAAACATCTTTTATTGAAAATAATGATAATAGGTTAGATGACTTGCTTCACTTTACAAGGTAGTTTTGCAAATGCGCATAGAAAGGATTCATTTATTCCCTTCTTGACCTTGCACTTAGAAGACATTTTCACAAAGAAGGTTATATTTATGAAAAAAGAAAGTTTAAACTTTTTACTTTTTCAAGGCTACTGGGAAAAATAAGAAACATAAAAGATGGATTTGAGTTTACTCCGCCTCTAAAATTGGTCATCTCTCCCTTAAAAGAAAAAGGGATTTTATCGGGAAGTGGTAGACTATTATGAGGAGTATGTGCTTTATGGAGGCTATCCAGCAGTAGTCCTTTTAAACGACCTAGATATGAAAAGGCAATACTTAAATGATATTTACAATGCCTATGTGCATAAAGACATAAGTGCGATTTTTAATATAGAAAATATCACTGCCTATAATCAGCTAGTTAAATTTTTGGCTCTACAGATGGGAAATCTTCTCAATGTGCAGGAATTAAGTAAAACCTTAAGTATAACCCAAAAAACCGTAGAAAAATTTTTAAAAATCTTAGAAGATACTTATGTTTGTCATCTTGTTACCCCCTTTTTAGTAATAAGCAAAAAGAATTGACCAAAATGCCCAAAATATTTTGGTATGACACTGGCTTAAGAAATCGCCTTATTTCAGATTTTAAGCCTTTAGCCAAACGTGTGGATAAAGGTAACCTATTAGAAAACGCAGTTTTTAAAGATTTACTCTTTATAGTAGAGAATAAAGCCAATATTAAATTCTGGCGGACAAAACATGGAAGTGAGATAGACTTTGTTTTAGAGCAAGAAAGATTGTCTGCCTGGGAGGTAAAGAGTGGTGAGGTAACTACTGCTCCTTCTGGTCTGTGTTCATTTTTGCGTTATTATCCACAGACAAAGGCCTATGTGGTAAACGCAAAAATTCAGAAGAAGGAAAAAATATATATTTTATTCCCTTTTATGTAGTAGACTTTTTAAACTATACTAAGTAAACTTTCAACAAAAAAGTGGCTAACTAAAGCGGCCCTCCCTGCCTGTCCCCGCCTGCCTGTCGGCAGACACGGCCGTCGGGCAGGCCTTACTACCACAGGTGCACAACTTTTTCATGTTATCACACTACCCCTTTTGGGGAAAAATTTGACAAAATAAATACCCTATGATATATTAAGAAAGTGGTGGATTTTGATGTTTTTACCCCAAATATTTATTGGTATTTTAGGAAAGATAGGTATTTTCTATCTATAAAAATTCTTGACATTGATATAATATCTCTCACAGAAAAAACTTTTAAGTCGGTCTTTCTTAATCATCTCCCGCTAAGATAGATTGGGATAACCCTTAAATAGAGAAATGGAAAGGAGGTGGCCATGCAGATAGACTTTCACTTTTATACTATTTATGCCTTGGCAAGAGGAGTTGGATTTAAGCCAGATGATGCCCATATTATTGCCTATTCATCCCAACATACAGATGATGCCAAGTATGAACATGCCCTTGATTTTGAAAATGGTGGAAGGTTTCAGCAGGTGCTTACTGCTCATAAGTTTCTTGATTTGGATGTCTTGACAAAGCCTACCTGCTATAGGATATGGATACCTTTTCATTTTCTTCCTGGAAATTTAGGCAAAGATTTTTATGAGCGCATACTTGTTAGAGCAAATAGTGTCATTGCTCAAAGGATGATAGAAGATTTTTTAAGTGCTGATTTAAAGCCTTATAGCCTTCATCGTTTAGGCATTCTTCTACATGTCTATGCAGATACATGGTCACATCAAAATTTCATGGGCATCATGCATGATATGAATGATATTAAAAGTATGAAAGTAAAGGGGACAGAGAAAGGATTTTTAAAATCTCTATTAAACAAACTTAAAGAAGAATTTCTTGAATACCATGCCCCAAAGCTTGGTCACGCCCAAGCAGGAACCATCCCTGATGAACCATATCGAGAATGGAAATATAAAGACTACAAAGGTTATCATTTAGAAATTTCTAATAATGAACGAGCCTTGGATGCAGCCCAAAACTGTTATTTAGTGCTATCTAGATTTTTAAAACGATTCCCTCAATTTTTGAGCTCTAAAACAATACCTTGGCAAGAAATTGCAGATAAAATAGCTGAATTGTTTAATCATGAAGGAGAGTTAGAAGATAGGGTTAAGAATTGGCAAGAGGCAATTTCAAAAGGGTTAATTGGATTTGAACCAAAAGATAGAGACATCAATCTTTTTTATGATGATAGAGAGTGGTTTAAGTCTGCAGTTACTGTAAAAAAAGATGAAAAGGAACACTATATAAGAAATAAAGGTTTTGAAAGAAGTAATTGGAAATTTTTTCATGATGCAGCCGCCTTTCATAGATTTCATATATTACATGAATTGCTCCCAGAATATGGCATAATTTGTGGTTAAAAGGAGAGAAAAATGGCTGTAACCATTAGTGATTTAAGTCTTAGGGAAATTACTTTAGATAGCCTGCCTCGTTTAAAAAGATTAAGGGAACTCCATTTTAATACCAGACCTGAAATTTGTTTAGAACTGCCAAGACTTATGACTCATTATATGAAGTATTTAGATAATAAAGAAGATTCACCAGAGCTTCGGGCAGGAAAGATGTATAAATATATTTTGGAAAATAAAAGCCCACTTATTCTTGATGAAAATCTCCTTATAGGTACCACTACAACAAAACAAATTGGTGTAGTCCTTTACCCTGATTTATTGGCTCAAACTATCTGGCCAGAATTAGAGACCATTAGCCGTAGAAAGAAAAATCCATTTGGAATTACCAGAAAAGAAATAGATGAGCTTAATTTTGAAATCTTTCCCTTTTGGATGAATCGCACTATTCAGGAGGTAGCAAGAAAAGATAATAACAATCCATTTTGTCAAAGATTGATGGAAAGGATCGTCTTCTTTTTAGCTACCAAGGCCTATTGTATCTCTCATACAGTGCCAAATTATAAGGTTGTGCTTGAAAGGGGTATTTTGGACATTATAAATGAAGCCAAGGAAAAGGAGCTTTCTTCAGAAGATAAAGAAAAAAAGGATTTTTATAAAGCAGTTCAGTTATCATTAAGTGGTATCCTTTCTTATGCAGAAAATCTAAGCAAATTTGCTAAAAAAATGGCAGAAAAGGAGACAGATCCTGAATGGAAGGAAGAGCTATTAAAGATGAGTGAAATTTGTAAAAAAGTGCCAGCAAAAAAGGCTGATACCTTCAGAGAGGCTATAAATAGTCTTTGGATATATAGAGTGGCACTTCATCAGGAAAATGCAAATGTCGCTATGAGCCCTGGAAGGTTGGATCAAGTGCTTTATCCTTATTATTGTAAAAGTATTGGACAAGGTATGAGCCTCAGTGAGGCAGTAGAATTAGTAGGGTGTCTCTGGCTTAAAATCTGTGACCATGTGCCTTTAGCACCAGAGACCAGTGAAGAATTATTTGGCGGCAGTGGTTCTAATCAGGCCGTTACTTTAGGTGGGATAGATATGGAAGGAAATGATGCAGTAAACGACCTTACCTATATAATGTTAAGGGCAACAGAGCTTTTAAAGGTGCGTGATCCCAATGTCAATGCCCGTTGTCATCCTGAAATAAATAAAAAAGAATATCTTCATAGACTTTGCGAAGTAAATATAAATACAGGAGCCACTCCCTGTTTCCATAATGATGTATCTGCCATTGAGGCCTTGTTAGGACAAGGGGTCTCTCTTGAACATGCCAGAGATTATGCCTCAGTGGGGTGTGTAGAGCCTACAAGTTGTGGACGCACATTTGGCCATACAGGTTGTTTATTGATGAATCTTCCTTCTGCCTTAGAATTAGCACTTTTTCAAGGAAAGCATAGACTTACAGAAGATGAACAAATCGGCCCCAAAACAAAGGCACCAAAAGATATGACTTCTTTTGAAGAATTTAAAGAGGCGTTAGCTACACAGATTTCCTGGCTTATTGAACAGGCAGTTACTTTAAATAACAATTTTGGGCGTGCTTATCAAAAGATTCATCCATTTCCTATGCTTTCTGTAGTGATAGAAGGATGTATGGAAAAAGGTAAAGATGTTATTTATGGAGGTGCCCTTTATAACTCCTCTGGGGCAGCCATAATTGGAATAGCTGAAATTGTAGATTCGATGACTGCCATAGAAGAGTTTGTATTTGAAAAAAGAATTATTTCTTTTCCTGAATTAATTGATGCCATAAACAAAAACTGGGAAGGGTATGAAAACCTTCAAACAATGATAAAGACATCAACGGAAAAATTTGGCACAGACAGTGAGATGGCCAAAAAGAATGCAGATTGGTTAATAAGCCTTTTACATGAGACATTTCAAAGCAAAGAAAATTATAGGGGTGGTAAATATACAGTAGGCTATTGGACCATGACCAATCATGCTGGCTTTGGGATGTTAAGTGGAGCATTGCCCAGTGGTAGAAAAAAAGGAGAGTCTTTTCCAAGCGGGATTACACCAGTCTCAGGGGCTGCTCCTCAACTCACTCCCTGTTTAAACTTTGTGGCGCATTTGGATCACAAAAAGATTGCCGATGGTCATGCCTTAAATTTAAAATACACCCCTTCTACTACCACTGTACCTAAATTTGCAGATACAATTTTTGCCTTCTTTAAAATGGGAGGATTACAGGTGCAGTTTAATATCATTGACCGAAAGACCTTAGAAGATGCAAAAAAACACCCTGAAAGATATCCTGATTTATTTGTCAGAGTCTCTGGATATTCTGCTTATTTTAAAGATTTAAACCCTCAGATGCAGGAAGAGATTATTACCCGTGCTGAATATAATTTAGATACTGGAGAAGAACAAAGATTTTAAAGGAGAATAAAAAATGAAAGGTATAAAGGAAATTGCCGATTTCCAAGACCTGTTTTTTAAAATTGCAAAGGAAAAAAGTGAGGAATTATTAAAAGGAGACATTCAAAAAGAAATAGAATCTGAAAAAGACTTTCCAGTTTCAATCAAGGCTGACTTCAATCTCTTGATAAATGAAATAAGTGCCTTAGCTAAAACAAGGAGTTTTTTTAAAGATATTATTGAAGAATTAAAGTCTGACTTAAATGACCTCCTTAAGAGCAAAGATTATGATGAATTCATTAACAATTTTAAAGACTTAGTGGAAATTGAGCAACTAAAAAATTTGCCTGATGTATTGCGTGGCATTATCCATATGGAAATAGGCTTAGCCGTTTCATTTATCACCGTAGTTAATAACTTAAAAGACATAAGAATAGAGGACTATGAAGATAGTTTTAATCAGTATTTCTTTTCTGATGGTTATAAGACAGTATCTGAAGATTTAATTGTGCGGCCTAAACTCCCCCATATTAGCAGTTTTTCAGACATAAAAACCATTGGCAATCAAATTAAGGCTGAACGTTATATCCGGGACATGATAAGAATCATAGTGGAAACCACCGGAGATAGATTATATAAACTGAGGGAACGTTATCCCAAGTTTATCCAAGAATATCAGGATAACTCCAAAAAGAAATTAATAGACTGGTTTGACTCTTTCGGAGATATGGCTGAAGCATCATTACTTCCTGTAGTTGAAGGTGTTATTAATGGCGCCTTTAGCATTAAATTAAATCCATTAATAGCTGCAGCTATAGGCACATTTTGTTCTGTTACTGCTAGAAAAGCAACCGAGCATTCGTACCTTACACTTTTAAGAATTAAATATAGTTAATTGCCACAGAAATAATGGGAGTAGACGCAGTTAAATAAATTTATGAGGTGTAATAATGAAATACACAGTTAAGTTAGTATTGGACCTGAGTGAGATCAAAAGATATCCAGAACTTAGAAAAGCGCTTTATAAAGAGAAAAAACCTATAAAGGTAGCGGCAGTTCGTAATAGCAAGATACTAGGAGCAAAAGAAATTGATATTAAAGAAATAAGAAAAAATACTAATCGGTGTTCATATAGCTTTACTATTGAAAAGGTGTAATTGTCAGGGAGACCTATGGTCTCCCTGATTTTAAAATTTAAAGTAGGAGAAAAAGATGTTTGATTTAGAAAACATCATCAACAAATTGGCCTTAGAAAAGGCAGGGGAAAAATTCCTAAACACCCTTGAGGATGAGGCAGCAGAGACATTCTTAGAAGTGCTTCTGCTTTTTATGAAGTTAAAATTTATGTTTGATCCTTCTTATAGAAAAAATATTGAGAATTTCAAAGGACGTTATCAATTTAGAAGCAGAGATGGTAGAATTACGGTTTTGGTAGAACTTGATAATGGAAAGATGGATATTAAAGAAACATTAAGTGAAGATGTGGATGTAACTGTAATCTTTAAAGATGGGCGCTCATTGATGAATTTTTTGCTTTCTCAAAATAGAGACGTTTTAAGAGGATTACTTAATAACGAAATCAATGTTAATGGCAATTTAAATTATATTTACAAATTTGCCTTTATGGCCAATCACCTTCAATTGGAGCTGACAGGTAATCTGCCTTAATGGAAAAAAGGAGACCGCTTATTTTTGACATAAAAAGACATGCCTTAGAAGACGGCCCTGGTATCCGTAGTACTGTTTTTTTAAAGGGCTGCAATCTAAATTGTATCTGGTGTCAAAATCCTGAGTCAATAGACCCTTCACCTGAAATTGGCTTTTATCCCAAAAGTTGCATAAAATCGGGGGAATGTGTAAAGGTCTGTAAGAAAAATGCCTGTAGTTTAGAAAACCCTTTAAGGATTGATAGGGAAAAGTGTGATAAGTGTGGAGACTGTGTAAAGGCATGTCCTGGTTTAGGTTTAAGACAAATAGGCCATTTTTACCCTATTGAAGAATTGGTCTCTATTTTAATACGTGACAAAGTATTTTATGAAGTCTCAAACGGAGGAGTCACCTTTTCAGGGGGCGAACCTACTTTACATATGGATTATGTGTCTTTACTCCTTAGGTCATTAAAAAAAGAGGGAATCCATACTGCTATTCAAACAAATGGTTTTTTTGACTGGTTTGAATTTAAAGAAAAATTATTACCTTGGCTTGATTTAATTATGTTTGATGTAAAACTGTTTGATCCAAAACAACATTTAAAATACACAGGGCAAAAAAATGACATTATTTTAGAAAACCTGGCTGAATTGGTTAAAGAAAGACCAGAAGATGTAATTCCAAGAACTCCACTTATTCCAGATATTACCGCCACCACCGAAAATTTGAAGGCTATCTCTAAACTATACAAAGACTTAAATATAAAACAATGTGCCCTTTTGCCATATAATCCAACAGGTTTTTCTAAGGCAGAAAATATTGGCAAAAAGGTATCATCTATGCTTTCTAGACATATGATGAAGCCTGAAGAAGAAAAAAAATATAAAGAGATATTCTCTTGGGCAGAATTAATTAAATTTTAAAGGGGCAATATGAATATACAAAAGATTTATTTTTTATTATTGCTAGCACTTATGTGTATTTATGCTTGTATACCCAAACAGGAGGCTACAAAAATTAAGCCTTTATCTAATAAATTCATTACCTTAAAACTTGAACCAGCATGCAAGCATGACCCTTTAATCTCAGAAATAAAAAGCGAGCTAAAAGATAAAAATTCAGTCCTTCATCTTATGAAATTTTATGCTGAACAATTGGAAAAAGACCCAATTTATTTAAAAAAATTAGAAAGACTTTTTACCTGTGGAGAGGCTAAAGAAGCTAAAGGACACTTTTATGGTATTACTTTATTTCTTAAAAAAGGAGAACATCCTTATGGTGATTTTTTAAATCAAATTTGGGGGGCTACTTTAGCTGATGTCTCTCCATGGGATGGGAAGATATTTAATCCTATAAATAATAAAAATCTAGAATTTTATACAGAAGGATTTGAAAAGGGAGAAGTCCCCACTTACTTGGGAATAAATTGCTTTAGAAAATATGAAGGCTCTCTTTTAAATGTGGCCAGCATAGTAGTATTAACTTTCTGGATGAATTTAAAAGAAGCTCCACAGGAAGAAAAGACAAAATATGGATATGATAAAAAGGGAGGATTATTTATTGCTAGAAGGGCCAAATCAGTAATGTTAAATAGCTCAGAAAAAGAAGTTTTTCAGTTAAACTATCGTTGGAGAAGATTGGGCAATCCCATACCACTTAAATATTTGATTGATGAGATAGTTGAAATTGCAGATGGTCTTTATTTGGGTCAGTTGCTTTTTGCCACCAAACATCTGTTAGAAGATTATGACCCTCAGTTAGAACCATCTGAATATAAATATGAAAATTTTGGCTATTTTTTGTTGATGGATGAAAAATGGAATGAGGAAAGAAAAAGACTATTTTTAGGGGGATAAAATGAAACATCTATTTATGTTATTCATTTTGTTTTTTATAGTAGGCAATTGTTCAGCCTTAAAAGAAACGCCTGTTGAAGCAGAAATGCCCAAAAAATTTACCCAATTTACTTTTAAAGATGAATGTAAAAATGATTCAGTGCTTACAGAAATCTATAATGATATGAAAGGCAAGGCAACTATATTGGATTTAATGAAATTTTACTCTGATGAACTTGCTAAAGACATGAATATAAATTCGCCTTATTTTAAAAAATTACAAAAAATCTTTGATTGTGGCATTACTCCTAAAACTATGAGTGGCTATTATCACGGGGCAGTGATTGCCTTTAGAAATGAAGCCATGTTAAGAACATTTGATATTAATACCCTTAATTTAAAATGGCCTTTGGCCAGAATTTTTTCTCCTTGGACAGGTAAGACTTTTGAGAAAATAAATGCTGAAACATTAAGGGCTGTTACAGATGGTTTTGAAACAAATGCAACTATTGCTGCCTGGGGTGCCAATACTTATAGCACTCGTTCTATCAAAAAGAGAGTAACAGTAGAATTAATGAGGGCTTTGGGTATTAAATTGATTCCTGCCTACCCAGAAGAAGTGAAAAAATATGATTTTAATGTTAAAGGCTTCTTTTTTATTGGGAAACCTGGAAAATCAGTCAATCCTGACAATAAAGGCAGAATGGTTTATCAAATCAATTACAGATGGCCTGCATTGCATACATTCCCACCAGATAATTATTGTATTGATGAACTAGTGCAGATTGCAGAAGGTCTTTATTTAGGTCAACTTAATTATGCCACAAATATTTTAAAGAAATATGACCCCAGAGTAGACCCAAAGGTTTATAAATACAAAAACTTTGGTTACTGGATGCTTATGGATAGTGACTGGCAGAAAAGAAGGACAGAGATTTTATTTGATATAGAAGAAAATTAAAAATTTAGGAGACAGAAAAACTTACCATCGGCTTATTAAGAGGAGATAAAAAATGCTTATTTTTATCAGTGATTTACATTTTGTGGATGGAACAGCGGGCGAACATAATGTGCCTGCAAGTGGTTTTAGACTCTTTTTGGAAAGTATTGCTGCAAAATGTGACTGGTTAAAGAGAAAAGGTAGAAAGATAGAAGAGATTAAAATTGTCTTTTTGGGTGATATTTTTGATTTATTAAGGACAGAGAGGTGGTTTGAATATCCCATAAATGAAAGACCATGGGGAAATAACGAGAAAAAGATTGAGGCACATGCCAATACTATCTTTGATGCGATTATAAAAAAGAATCAAGCTACATTTGATTTATTAAGTAGCAATTTAAAAGATGAATTTAAATTGCCTGTTGAGCCTCAAAGAATTTATGTACCAGGCAATCATGATAGACTGTGTGATAAATATGAAAGTTTAAGGGATAAAGTTTGCAATTGGTTGAAGATAGCTACTCACTCTAATCCATTTAACCATTCCTTTCAAGACATAGATTATGGTGTTTTTGCCAGGCATGGTCATGAATATGACAAATTTAATTATGAAGGTGGCATTTCCTATAAATATGAAGACTATATGCGAGTGCCTATTGGAGACCCCATTACTACTGAGCTTGTGGCAAAACTTCCCTATAAACTTATGCAAAGGGATGAAATTAAGAAACTACCAGAAGTAGAACAAGATGCATTAAAAAGAAACTTCCAAGAAATAGAAAATGTCCGGCCATTTTCAGCTACCTTAGAGTGGTTGCTTTATCAGGTAAAAAAGAATTTATCCTTAAAAGAGGTTATTGAAGATGTGGTAGATGAAATCATAAAGGAATTCAATCAATTAGAGTTTGTGAAAAAGTGGTATAAGCATCACGATAAATGGTATGAATTCTGGGATGAGGCAGATCAGATTCAGTCTTTTTTATATTTACTTGAAAAATTTAAGGTTTTTTCTCTTGAAAAAATTATGCCCTTGTTGCAAAGAGCAAAAAAATATTTTGAAAGAGATGAGCTTTTAGAAGCATCTCTGAAGGAATATACCCATTTAGATAATCGCATAAGATACGTAGTTTATGGACACACTCATATACCTGTTCAAGTAGCTTTGCGGGTGATAGAGAGTCCCTATCAAGAACATGTCTATCTAAACACAGGCACCTGGCGCACCAGATATCACAAATGTAAAGAAGGAATGGGATTTATCGGCTGGAAAAACCTTACCTATGTCATTTTTTATAGAAAGGAAGAAAGAAAATCAGATTTCCCCCCGTTTGAAACCTGGACAGGTGCTTTAAAGACAGTTTGAAGTAAAAAATAAATAAAAATGAGGTGAATGTCATGAAGGAAATAGCCTACATGCTAAAAACCGTGTAATTAAATAACTTAATTAAATTTCCTTGTTTGTTGTAGGGAAACTCCTTCACTAAATTATTTGTACAATTAAGTTATATCCCAAAATAATAAGTAAAAAATGATTTGGTATAACTTTTGCTAGGGATTTTAACCAAACTGGGTGCTACAGCTTCACAAGACTTCCTAATGGTCACTACTTGCTTGTAGTTGATACCCTCGCTGATATTGCCATTGGCCCCCATCCTTCAAGGAGAGTTATAGAGTGCAGCGGAAGGACAATTACAAACGTAGATTTTGAGTTGAAGTAAAGGTTTTGAGGAATAAAATAAATTTAGGAGGTGAAGTAATGAAAGGGAAATTTCCAAAGCAGGATCTTATTACCCAAATCTTGTTTTTACTTATAATAGGAGCGATCTTATCAGTCACAATACCAAATCTAACCTATGCCGTAACAAAAACTACCATTGTTTCTGGTTTACAGGCAGCGGTAGGGGCTGTATTGGATGAGTCAAATAATCAGCTTTATTTTGTAGAATATAATCCTCCTGGAAATGGGGCCCTAAAACGTATTAACCTCCCGCCGCAATGCGGAACTTCTACGACTCCTCCATGCTCCGACACAATTGTGCCCATTGCAACAGGCTTTTCCCATCCTGAGGATGTGCAGTTAGACTTAGCCCATGGCTTTGCTTATGTGACTACCCGTGATGACCCTGGCACTACAGGCGCCTTGTGGAAAGTTAATATCTCTACAGGCTCAAAAAGCTTGGTCACCTTCAATCTTGGGGGACCACAACAACTCGTTCTTGACATACCAAACAACCAAGCCTATACAGTTGGGTACAATGATGGGAGATTAAGACGCATCAACCTTACCACAGGGGCAAAAACCCCTATTTTCATAGGATTAGGCCACCCAGTAGGTCTTGCCATAACAAACGATAGAAAATATGCATATGTTACTGAGCAGGATGCACCAGCACGAATATCCAAAATCGATTTAACTACAGGAGTTAAGATAAGTGAAATAGTACTACCAGGTTTAACTGCGCCATTTTTCTTGGCCTGGACAGATAAGAGCCAAAATTCCTTGTATGTGGTTGAACGTGACCCAGCTAATAAGGTTTCAAGAGTTGACCTAACAATTAACGCCAAAAATAATGCCATAACTGGGCTACCATGGCGGCCTTCAGGGATAGTTGTGAGTAGTCTTGGCACGCCAGTATATGTTACTTCAGACAGCGAGATTACCAAAGTTGACCTGGTAGAATTGACTGGACCAGTCTTTATGGGTGTTGGGCATGTTCCAGCCACTAGTATTGTAGATGGATATGCAACTACAGATCCAGGATATTTCTTTCAGGTAAAGCACTCACCTTTTGGTGGAACACTCAATATCTTTGGCAACCTAACTAAATTCAGGGTATTAGGAGCTACACATTACGCAGTCCTAGTTTCTAAAGATGGCGGGACATTTGAGCCTCTTAACCTTAGCTGGAATATGTACAAATGGAATACCACAACGCTTAAATACGACCTGGTCCCTGTTGCACCAAATGATGTGACAACAGATGGGACACCAGTGTATCCAATTCCATTAGAAGCCGATGGGAATTATCATCCTGAATTCTGGTATCCACCATTCCTTTTTATGCGATGGCCCAGCGGTGAAAACGGTCTATACACTTTCATGGTGAAAATTTATCAAAAGTCTGGGACAACCTGGAAGGATCTTACCAAATCATTACCAGCAGCCTTGAATAGTTTGACACTCAGAATTGACAATACACCTCCAGATGTAAAGATATTAAGCATCTGGCAGAAAGGACCTCCGGATAATGAGATTAAACCATGTGACATTGTCACTAAAGGCAATAACAAATATTATTTTAAGATTACCGCCTATGACCCTAACCACCATCTCCTAAACTATAGACTGAATGCATGGTGGGGAGATAACAAATCTGAGTCTATATATGCTGACTCATATAGTGCCCATGTAGATGCTGAAGGCCCATACCTATGGAGTGGTATTATAAATACAAAAGTACCACCCACATGGTGGGAAGCAAAATGTAATTGCGCCCATACATTTTATCTTAGGGTAGGGAAAAGGACAATTGATGGTTATAATTATATTCTTTCCCGTGGCTATCACAAGTCGATAACAATCAATAACACAGGAGTTACATGTGGAGAAGGGCCATGCGGTTTTCCATGCCCATAGGAGAAAACAAATTAAGGAGGGAGTAGCATGTTAAATAAAAACTATATAACCAAGTATTTTGGTCTGCTATTGACAATTAGCATTTTAATTCTTAGTCCTACTGCATGGGCTCAACCGCTGCACAGTGTGATGCTGAGCGTGCCAGATCATCCTGAGGAGGCTCTAAATTGGTGTGGCCCAGCTACAGGACAGATGATAATGGAGGGATATCCATCGGGGAACTGTTCGATTCTGCAAGAAGATATCTGGATGGCTATTCAGAGTTACAAAGCTGAAGCCATGTGGGATACCGATCCTGTTGGCCTAAAAGAAGCTATAAAACACCTCTGTCCACCTGCTGGCACATGGGTTGTGCATGCAGAAACCGCTCCTCAGGCCCTAATGTATGATGTTGCCTATTGGATGACCACAAACAAATACCCTGCTGCCGGACTATTGAATACCTTACCACATAATACTTACACAGCACACGCAGAACATTGGGTTGCTATCAGAGGTATTATCACGGATGCCGATCCCACACTTCCTGGTGTAACCAGTGTGAATCTACAGTTTATCTGGTTTAATGATCCGGCTGTGCCATTGGGAGACCCCTCTATTGAGAGATTTGTCTCAGGAAGCACATGGTATAGCGAATTCCAACCGGTAACCAAAGTAGGGAGCAGCTATCATGGTAAATATGTAGCTATCATAGAACCTCCCGAAGTTACTGGAAGGGCTATGGCACCTGCCGAGGTTTTAATAGGCAAGGCCATAACTCCTAAAGATGCTTTGAAATATGCTGCTAGATGGGTAGAGGAATACAAGCTTTATGAGATGGAACCTTATAAGATTCTGAGGAAGGCCAAACCGCTAAAGCCTTTATTGGTAAACAAAAATTATGGGGGTTATTACATCATACCTTATACCTTGGATGGGGAAAATGCCCAGGCAGCCGTGATGGTCAACGCTTACACAGGCAGCTTTCAGGAAGTTGGGGTATTTAAACCGGTGGCATACATGCCAAAAGAAAAGGCTATCAACATTGCCCTTAAATATCTCAAGGTGGAAAAGCCGAAGAAGGTTAATGCTGAATTGATCTTCCCTATCGGTGAACAAACAGTTAGCCGATATTTCCCCATGTGGAAGGTAACAATCGATAGGAAGGTATTAGGTGTAAATCGCCAGGGAAAGATATTTACTAGGATTCCGTGTGAGGAATTTTATATTCCATTACCAGGTATAAAGCCGCAGGGTATTACATGGGATGGAAAATACCTCTGGGTTGTAGATGAAGAGACAAAAAAGCTTTACGGAACAGACTTTCGCTCAGGTGCCATCCTTCGGTCTCTTGATATTAATATAGAAAGACCTAAGGGATTAGCCTTTGATGGAAAATTAATATGGGTTGGAGACGAAAAAACAAAGAGAATTCACGCAGTCAATCCTGACACCGGTCAGATTATGAAAACCATAAAAATGGAAATCCCCAAAGAAAAAGGTTTCAAGTCTTTTGAGGGTATTACCTGGGATGGAAAGCACCTTTGGACTGCCTTTTTTGCAGGCTTTTCGAGTTCCTTCAACCAGATAGATACAGAGAGCGGCCGAATTATTAGAAGTATCTTTGCTGACTGTAATCCTCGAGGGATTGCCTCAGATGGAAGATACCTATGGAGTATTTGTTATAATGGGAAAAAACTTCCATCCAAAATTGATAGAAGGAAAATTCTCGAAAAAGAGCATGAAATGCTTCGTTCGCGAGTATTTATCAAGGATATTAAAGGAATGAATCCTATTGGATTGGTATACGATGGTCAATATCTGTGGTACGCAGACCGGAAGTTAAAAAGAGTTTTTAGGGTTTATCCCGGAGGCATAGAGGAGAAATAAATAAAATATTAGAAAAGGAGGAAATCATGCCTAAATGGACAAGAAACTTTATATTTATCATAATGAGTCTGTTTTTTATTTTCTCTGTTGGATGTGCCCATAAATACGCTGTTCTCGTAAGTACAAACCAGGTAATTGAGGATGATAATGCCTATCACTCTGAGTGGTGGTACGATCTTTTTTTGCAGTACAAAATGTTAAGAGAAAACGGTTTTAAAGATAAGAATATATATGTCCTTTATGGAAATGGGACTGATTTTAATACTGCACATGCAGACTACAATTCTATAATCCAATTTGGCCATACAATTACAGATATGGCTGTCAATAAGGCCAATATCCAATCGGTATTCACTACATTGGGTGGTAAGGTTAAGAGTAGGGATTTTCTTTATGTCTGGTGGATGGGACATGGTTCAGGTTTTGGGCCAGATTTCTGTAATCTTTCGATGGATATCAGTAATACTGGAGAGAAAGTCACAGATACAGAACTAACTACATATATCGACAATGTGTCAAACTATAGAAAACGCAGCGTTGCTATTATGACCTGCCATTCCGGAGGGATGGTTGATAACCTTAATACTACTGGCAACAAAACCGTGGTCCTAACATCATCCACATGCAGTCAAAGCTCCTACGATGCTCTATTCACATGTAATGGTATATTTCATGCGGAATTCAACTACACTTTACCAAACGCTTTACGTCTTAAAGATCCATGTGGTACCGCTGTTGGCTCGGACTACAATGGCAATAATTATGTATCATTATCGGAGGCTCACCAATATAATACAGCAACTATGGCTAGATCAACTCCACAAATGGGTGATCCAGATGGTATCGCAACAACTACCTATATTAAGAAAAAGAAACCATAAATAGGGATAGTACTGAAATTGTTTTGGAGGAGAAAAAAAGAGGGTGATACATAAATACATCATAAATATTTACAATAATAAAAACTAAGTAAAACTAAAAAAGGAGGATTGAGTATGAAAAAAATATGTTTAATGGTATTTTTGTCTATTTCTTTGCTTTTCCTTATCTTTTCTTCCCAAGTTAAAGCCAGAACAGAAATTTACAATATTTTAGCTAAAGGAAGTAAATGGGTGCTCAATGTAGATGGAGAAGTAGGAATATTGGAGTTGCTTGGTGGCAGAGGAGGCAGAACCAGAGACGGCGGTTGGGAAATGGCTATGGACATAAGGTGGCAGAATAACCCAGGAACTCTAAAGGCCTGGGCCGATGGTAGAAATATAGAACAAAGGGTGGTTTTAAATGTCCAAAGAAAAAATGGCCTGAAAGTAACCTGTGAGGGGTATATTGCTCAGGAGACAGATAAATTTATGGCCGGGATAACTAAACACCCTGCCCGGCCTAGAGATATAAAAGGGGCCTGGTATGCCATAAAAAAGAAGAGCTTGACACCTAGGGTAGTGGATACCGAATCCCCTAAGACCTCTATTGAAGTAGAGGGTATCCTTGTCTTTACTCGTGGAGATAGAATTAAAATCAGGGCTAGTGCAGAAGATAATGTAAAAGTTGCCAAGATTAATATCTATGTAGATGGCAAGCTAGTAAAAACCTGTAAGGCATGGGAATGTTGGTATTCTGAAAAACTCACCCAGGTAGGTCCGCATAAATGCTGGGCAGTGGCTGAGGATACATCGGGAAACAAAGGGCGTTCTAAAACCTTGGAGTTTATGGTTCATCCTACGGCTAAACCAGGGCCAGCGTTGACTACCAAAATCCAGCCTTATCATCCAAACAGTCAGGATAAGATTAAATTTATAGCAAAAGCCAGCCATCCCAGTGGTGTAAAAAGTATAACTATTTTTATTAATAATCGTCCTGTTAAAACCTGTAATCAAAATCATTGTGAGTATCAGGGAGGACCTTATCCGGCTGGAAAGTTAGTCTGGAGGGTTTCTGCCAAAAGTAGAGATGGTGGAGTGACTTATGGATACGACAATACCCTAGAAATAAAGCCTTTAGAAATTGGAAAATGCTCTATTTCAGGAAAGGTTTATGGAGCTGGTGCTGATGCAGCCCGTGTTTTCTTTGTCATTCTTTATGGACCAAATGATTTAAATTTACATAGAGAAACTAAGCATTTTGATGCAAATGGGCGTTACCGCTTTACTGGACTTCCTAATGGTCGCTATTTGCTGGTGGTTGATACCCGTGCTGATATTGCTATTGGCCCCCATCCTTCAAGGAGAGTTATAGAATGCCGCGGAGGCCCGGTTAGTAATGTGGACTTTGAGTTGAAATGAAGGAAAATTTGGAGAAAAGGAGGCAAAGAGAAATTTTTTAATCAAACTACCCTTTTAGGGAAATACAAAAAGGAGGAAGATAATGCCTAATGAAAAAGATTGGGAAGAGAAATTAATTTATGGGAAAAAACAGGAACTTACCAGAGGTAAAGTCACGCGGGGAGAGGTGGTTGGTGATAGGACCATTATTAATCTTAAAGCATTCTCCAAGGAATACAAACTTGCTCATGCCTACGCCAATGTTCGCAATTTAGAGTATCTTTCAGATAAACCAATAAAGCTTCAAACATTTTCAGATTATATAAAGCCACGCAGAAAATTAATCAAAATGCCATTTACAGTTGAGAGGAAACCCAGGCCAAGGTTTCCGCGTGATGAAGCTTATCTGAACAGAAAGACAAGACGTCACTATCCTAACGGAGATTTACTGATATTAGTTGATAAAGCAGTTTATCCTGCAGTTGCTCATAGTATCAGACAATATGTGCTGGATGTGGGAAAAGATGGTTATTGGGCAACCATTCATGTAGTAAGCGGAGGCACACCTGCTAATATTCGTGCCTATATCAGAAGACGGAGACCCGTAGGTGTATTGTTAGTTGGCGCAATCTCTGTGCCTTGGTTTGAGCTTGATAATGATTTCCATGGCGCACATTCTGAATTCCCCTGTGATTTGTATTATATGGATACAAATGGAATCTGGCATGACCCTGATGGTGATGGCAAGTTTAGTAGCCATTCTGGAAATATAGATCCAGAAATTTGGGTGGGACGCCTTTGGACTCCCACTGCAAATGGTAATGACGCTACCCTTATCAATGATTATTTTGCTCGCAATCACAAGTTTCGTCTTGGAATGTTAGGTCATGCTCATTCAGCCTTAGCTTACGTAGATGATGACTGGAGAGGATTTGATGACTGTGCATTTGATGAGATGTTTCCTGCCTCTGTAATCACAAAATACACAGACCCCCATAAGACTGATGCTGATCTTTATAAAGCAGAAGTAAACTCTTTACGTTCATGGGTGCAGTTATGTGCCCACTCCTGGACACACGGTCATGCTTTAAAAGTAGGAGGCACTAATGAGTATATCCAAGTCTCTTATTTTAGAGATACTAACCCACCAAATGCCCATTTTTATAATCTTTTTTGTTGTGGTCCAGGTAGATTCCCCACCGCTGATTATCTAGCTGGCTGGTATATCTTTGATAAAACTGGAGGAGGCAAAAACCTTGGTTTAACCGCTATTGCAAGTGCCAAGTCAGGTTCCATGCTTTTCTTTGAAGATTTTTATAGACCCATGGGTAGAGGAAAAACTGTTGGAGATGCCTTTGTAGAATGGTGGAAGGAGCGTGGCCCTGACCATGAACTTTGGGAGCGCCGGTGGTTTTATGGTCTTGTATTGCTTGGTGACCCAACTTTAGCTTGGTGGAAAGGAGCAGTCCCCCAACTTGAACAGCCACAAAGAGAGGATGTATTTGACCACTGGCCAAGAAAGATGCAACTTAGATGGGACCCGGTAAATCTGCCTGTGGTAAAATATCATGTTCAAGTAGATTATTTTGATGGCCATTGGGCCGAAGAAACAGGTCGTTATTGCTACAACTATCACAATATTACTAGCAATACATTGGAACATACCTTTGTAGGGGCACAGCGTGGACGCTGGCGGGTTAGAGCAAAGGTAAATGGCAGGATGTGTGCGTGGTCTCCTTGGTCATATTTTAGGTTTACCATTTAGTTAGTGTTTGAAAATAAAAAAGGAGGTATTTTATTATGGCAATAGAAGTTAAGAAATATCACATCTTATTTTATGGTAGCCCTTCTGGTTATCAGACAAATCGGGCCCAGATTGCACTTTATGATAATAATAACAAAACCGTAGCTTACATTAGATTTAATGACCCTGGGATGTTTTTTGAGAATGATTATCAAAGTGGTGGAATTATTCGGATGCATTTACCTTCAGCAATGTTTCAAAATGTATTAGATGTGCTGCGGAATGAAAAACCTATTTATATTTATTTTGTGCAAAACCGGGGTTTTTTAGGAACATCAACAGAGCCTATAGGAGAAGGTGAATAAAAAGAAAAGGAGGGAATGAGTATGAGGAAACTTTATGTAGCAATTATTTTTGTGGCAAGTATTATCTTCATTGGGTTTGCTAATGCTGATCAGGTCAAAGTCAACATTGTTTATCCCATAAATGGAGCGAGTTATCCTATTACTGATCCATCTGTTGGAAAATTACACTCAGCTTATTTTACAGCGAGCTTTAGCGTGACTTGCGGGGGAGGTAGCCATAAGGTCAAATGGGGATTTGACCGTTCGACACTTGGAAGCTCAACATTTTATGACCAGACAAGTATTCAATTTGTGCACAAGTTGCCAGGTGGTAGCCATGTTTTTTGGGTAAAGTCAGACTGCGGGGAAAACAGAGTGAAGTTTAGGATTGGAAGGTAATTATTAGTTGCAATAAAAAACTAAAATAAGGAGGTTGTTTATGGCAGAAAATAAAATTTTAGGAATGGGGTGGTTACCAGATCTTCCTGATTATAGGGATTACACACCAGAACACAGAGAAATTAAACCCCTGCTTGAGGAGATGAACTTAGTAGAAGTAGAGAAGGTAAGCTTACCACCCTCTGTAGACTTAAGACCATGGTGCTCAGAGATTGAGGATCAGGGTGCATTGGGTTCATGCACCGCTCATGCTGGAGTGGGTTTGATAGAATATTATGAAAGAAAGGCCTTTGGGACTCACATTGATGCATCCCGGCTATTTCTCTATAAAGTAACTCGAAACCTCTTAGGCTGGACAGGAGACACAGGTGCCTATCTACGGACCACCATGGGCGCCATGGTATTATTTGGGGTGCCACCTGAAAAATACTGGCCTTATATTACTAGGAAACACCCTGGTCCTGCAGGAGAGAGAACCTTTGATGATGAACCACCAGCCTTTTGTTATGCCTTTGCCCAAAACTATCAAACTATAAGATATTATAGACTTGACCCACCAGGCATTTTGTTGACTACACTTCTTCAAAGAATTAAGGCCTACTTAGCAGCTAAAATGCCATCTATGTTTGGATTTACAGTCTTTAGCTCTATAAGACAGGCAGGCACTACAGGAAAAATTCCATTTCCATGTCCAGGTGAGAGGATACTGGGTGGCCATGCGGTTGTAGCTGTAGGATATGATGATGGAATGAAAATCAAAAACACCATATGTGGAAGGGAAACCACTGGAGCACTTTTAATCAGAAACTCCTGGGGCACGGACTGGGGTGAAAATGGTTATGGTTGGTTGCCATATGAGTATGTGTTGCAGGGAATGGCTAGAGATTGGTGGACAGTTATAAAAAAAGAGTATGTGCCTACCAAACAGTTTGGAATTTAAGTTATAGAAATGGAGAGAGGGCAATTGCTCCTTGTTTACTAAAAGTAAGGTGAAGGATGAGTAAACTTTGTGCTTTAGTTATTGGTCACAAGAAGCAGTCTCCAGGGGCGGTAAATGTAAAAGCAGGCATTACAGAATTTGATTTTAATGAAGATTTGGCAATGCGTATTGAGAAGAAGCTAAAAAACACACAAATTCAAAGAGTTTATCGGAGAACCTACAAACAGTTACCTGATGATATCAATGCACTTAATCCTGATTTTATTATCAGCCTTCACTGTAATGCCTATAATACTGAGGTATCAGGAACAGAGGTGCTTTATTATCATAAATCTGAGAAGGGAAAAAAGATGGCAGAAATCCTTTTGTCACATCTGGTTGCTTATCTAAAACTGCCTAATAGAGGAATAAGACCAAAGACAAGTGAAGACAGAGGTGGCTATCTTTTACGGTATACTAAAGCTCCATGTGTCATTGCCGAGCCTTTCTTTATTGACCATGATGATGACCTTGCAAGGGCTCAGGCAGATATGGATGGATTGGCAGAGAGTTATGCAGTAGCAATTACTCAAATATCTGAAGCACTGTCTTAGCCATTTTTGAACCCTGGAGAAGGGCTTTAGGAAAATGAATAAAGGTTTGTTGCTTGTTTAAGAAGGTGTACATATGAAAAGATTAAAAATTTCCTTTTTTCTCCTGGTGGCCTTCTTTGTCTTCTCCTGTTTGGACATAGATAATTCTTTAAGTCAGATAAACCTTAGTGCCATCAGTGATTCTACCGAAACCAGATATGGGGCTCATATAGATGATAAAGGATGGGTTCATTTTGTAGTTTATTCCCCTGAAGCTATACAGGTAAATTTACTGCTGTTTAATCAACCAGCGGATAAAATGCCAAAATATACAATACCTATGAAAAAGGTGGGTAATGACTGGAAGACAAAGATCAAAGGGGATGGTATTGGGGCAGGCTTATTTTATATGTATCAGGCAAAGGGATTAAATCAAGTTTCTAAATATGATCAATATGGATTGATGTTTAATGAAAATTACTATTTAAATGACCCTTATGCCTATAAGACCCAGGATGTAAAATACTCTGCCTTTTTCTCCTCCACCCCTTATACAGACATTACTTCTCCTATTTATAATGGAGGTGGGAAAAGCATAGTATATGACCACACAAAGGATATTCATCCAGGACATGTTAAGGTCAAAAGGGAAGATTTGATTATTTATGAACTCCATGTTCAGGATTATACAGCAAGGATAACAGGGTTATGTTCCTCTAAAAAAGGAACTTATTTAGGACTGGCTCAAAGTGGCTTAAAGACAGCAGGAGGTCTCAGTGCAGGTATAGACCATCTAGTAGAATTAGGTATAACGGCAGTGGAGCTTATGCCGTTAATGGAATATGATGAAGAAACAGGAAATGAAGAAGGAAGATATAATCATTGGGGATATATGACTACTAACTTTTTTGCCCCTGAGGCTAGATATGCATCTGTAAAGGGAAATCAAATAATAGAGTTAAAACAGTTAATAAAGGCCCTTCATGAAAGAGGAATCGCGGTGTTTATGGATGTTGTCTATAACCATACAGGAGAACAGGGCCCCTGGATAGATAATGAAAGACTTGCTGTCAAATATTATAACTTTATGGGATTATGTAATACCTATTTTTACAGGTCTACAAATGATGGGAAATATTATTTCAATAACACCGGGACAGGCAATGATGTTAGTTATAAAGGAACGGATAATATATTTACTAAAAGACTAGTAACAGACTCTCTGGCGATGTGGTATCAAATCTATGGTATTGATGGCTTTAGGTTTGATTTAGCCCGAATTTTGGCGGATGGTTCCTTTAGTGCGGCGGATTGGATAGATAATGACCCAAGGTTTTCTGATGCCCATCTTCATGCTGAGCCATGGGACTTGGGGGGACAATGGTGGGATTTTATGGACAATTATGGTTGGAACTATCTTAACAACAGGTGGGCAAAGTGGCTGGGGAAATACCGGGACAAAATAAGAAAATTTTCTGCCTCAAATTTAAGGAACAAAATGGCCTTTAAGCAACTTATTGAAGGTTATGGTTCTGTAAGCAATAACATGGGGGCAGCCGCAACCACGAAGCCCTGGCGGTCGGTTAATTTTATCGCTGTGCATGATGGCTATACTTTAAGGGATTGTGTCTATTTTAATGATTCAGGTGGCTCTCATAATTGTTGGGACAGTGGAGGTGATGAAGATTTAAGGAGAAAGAGAGAGAAATTAATGATGGGTATTTTACTTACCTCTCAAGGAGTGCCTCTTATTTTACAGGGGGATGAATTTGGCAGGACAAAATCGACTGCCTTATCTCAAGCCGATGCCCGCAATACCTATAACTATGAGTCTTCTACTGAAGATAAAAAAATAAATCATGTCAATTGGATTGACTGGAGATTGAAAGATGGGGACAATAGCCAATCACCAAATGCCCCTAATTATGGAAAGGAATTATTTCATTGGACAAAGGATTTAATCAGATTAAGAAAACAATGGAGCCATTTTAGGCGAGCAGATTTTGTAGAATATGTGGATAAAGCCTGGAATGGAGGACTAAATGCAGGCTCTGCCAATGATGCAAAGTTTTCTTATGCCTGGGAAGGAGCTGATGGAGGTCCTATTCAATTAGCAATAATATGGTGGGGTAAAAAAGCAGAACCTGATATAATGGTCATTTATAATGAGAGTTGGAATGATTTCAAGGTGACTAACTTAAAAGATTGGTCACAAGGAGACTGGAAGGTTTTGGCCAGGTCTTGGCAGAATGATGATTTTGATTTTTGTAATATAGAAAACTGGGAAAATTGTGAAGATGCTGGTAACTCTATTATTATAAAAGACAGGTCAATGGCAATATTGATCAGTGATAATGATTAGGAGGTAGGAATGAAAAGCCTGGTTTTATTGGTGACTTTTCTTTTTTTATTTTGTGGAATTTCTAGCGCAGGCGTGCTTTATGGCAGAATCATTCAAGAAAATGGGAATCCTTTAGCAAAAACAAGGATTGTTATTGAAGGAAAAGAAGTAATCACCAATGAATTTGGTGGCTATGCAGTTAGATTACCAGATGGTGAGAGGGAACTAAATATTTCTATTAATGATATATCTTATCCCTCTGAAAGAATAAAAATCTATTCTCCAAGGACAAAACAAAACTGGAGGATAGACCCAAGAGAAAAAAAATTGATAAAAATAAGGTAAAAAATGGAGACAAAGGATAAATCTAGGGACTGGGTAGATACCTTAGCCAAACTCTTGCCAGGCATTGGGGCGATTATCGCAGGTATCTTTATTCCATTGGTAATCCACATCAATGCTGAAAGGAGCAGGAGTAACCAATTGTATACAGAGATTGTAAGTAAGCGGGAGATGGCAGATACAGAGCTTAGGGCAAAGATGTTTGAAAATCTGATAAAGTGCTTTTTTGGCAGTACTTCCCAACAAAAGACAAATAAAGAAAAACTCACTTTACTGCGGCTTTTGGCCTTAAATTTTCATGAATTCTTTGACTTAAAACCCTTATTTGAAGAGTTGGAAACTGAATTAGGAGAAATAGAAGAAAAAAATAAACTCAGGGAGATTGCTAAAGAAATAGCAGGAAAACAGGAGGCATTACTTTCCCATATAAAGGAAGGAATGGTATTTGAGAGAGTCTTATATGAAGGTGAAGAAAATGGGATAATAGTGCCCCCTGAAGATATGAATCCTTATAGAGATCACCGTTTGGGGATTGTTCTTAAAGAGATTGGACAAAATGAGGCCTATGTTAAACTCCATGTGATAGATATTCCAGAAGGGGTTAAAGATGTGGGCGAAACCGCAGAGCTCTGCTTTGAGGTAAGTTTTTATGATATGCCATTTATAGATAATACCAAGCTTTTTAATGCTACTCGTTTTGCCATCACTTTAAAAGACATTGTTATGGATGAAAAGCAAAAAAAGGCTGCCAGAATAAAGATTATCTTTTTCCCTGAAACTTACATGAGCACTAGGGATAGACCATATCTAGATGAAATGCTACAACAATTGAGAAAAAGCAAAAAGGGAATATAGGAGGTGAGGATGCCTGTTTTTGATTTAGAAAATATCATCGGCAAACTGGCCTTAGAAAAGGCAGGGAAAAATTCTTAAACGCCCTTGAGGATGAGGCAGTAGAAACATTTTTAGAAGTACTTTCTGGTTCTTATGAGGTTGAAGTTTACGTTTGATCCTTCTTATAGAAGAAATAGTGCCGTTTTTGAGACAAAAACCCTGATTTTTTCCAATGACAACCCTCCTTTTGGGAAGTGGTATTGGGCTTAATCCAAGTTTTTCATAGATAAATTGCAAAACATAAGAAAATAAGGTATATCCTCCTAATTGAAGGAGGACACACCCATGAAAGACCTGACAAATCTTACACCTTGTTTTCTAAAAAATGTTGCAAAGTAAATAAATAGTGATAACATCCTGTTCTAATTTCTCTAGGAGGAAAAGATGAGAAGAACAATTGGTTTTATCGGTGGTGGCAATATGGGGGAGGCTATTATAAAGGGCATCCTTAAGAGTAAACTATATAAATCAGAAGACATAATGGTTTCTGATATTAGAAAAGAAAGGCTTAAATACTTGAAAAGTGCCTATCAGATAAAAGCCTTTGATAATAATCCTGAGATGGTCAAAGAATGTCAAGTGATCATTCTGGCGGTAAAACCTCAAAATGCAAAAAATGTCCTAGAAGAAATTAAGGGTGTGGTAAGTCCTGAACAATTACTGATTTCCATTATGGCTGGAATATCTACCTCATTTGTAGAAGATTTCTTTTCTAAAAGTATTCCTGTTATCCGCGTGATGCCTAATACACCTGCATTAGTATTAGCTGGGATGAGTGCTATATCTCTGGGCATTTTTGCTAATGAGGGGCACTCGCAGATAGCTGCACAAATATTTAAGGCAATTGGTGAAACTGTTATTGTTCCTGAGACATTGATGGATGCAGTCACTGGTTTAAGTGGAAGTGGACCAGGGTATGTGGCTGTTATTATTGAAGCTTTGGCAGATGGTGGAGTAAAAATGGGGTTGCCTCGAGATCTGGCCTTAAAACTGGCTATTCAAACTCTCTTGGGCACAGCTAAGTTACTTAAAGAAACAAACCTACATCCCGCCCAATTAAAGGATATGGTAACTTCCCCAGGAGGAACCACTATTGCTGGTCTTCACATGATGGAATTAGGGGGTATTAGGGGGATTTTAATAGGAGCTATTGAAGCAGCCACTAAATGTTCACAAGAATTAGGGAAATAGACTAATTTTCTTGCTGTAAACGCCTTTTTTATGGTCACTACAACAAGGGTTAAAAAAAATACCTGAAAAATCTACATTTTATATTTTAGTTTCCCCAATTTAGGACAATTTCAGGCAAAAACCGGGAAAGTTGGGTTAAAAAATCGTCTTAAAATAGGCAAAAAATCCCCAATGTGGTAAATTTCCCCTATGAAAAAATTTTTAGTAGACAGTATGCTAGGAAAATTGGCAAAATGGTTACGTCTTTTAGGTTATGATACTATATATACTGATATAAAAGAACCAAATAAACTCAAAGCTTTTTTAGAAAAGGATTATATTTTTCTTACACGTCAGCATAAGTGGATACATTACCGTATTTTTAAACACCAACCTATTTATTTAGTGAACGCTAATGAACCTAAGGCCCAGTTAGCCGAGGTAATAAAGAGGTTCAAATTAGAGTTTTCTCCGCGCAGGTTTTGTTCCAGATGTGTTATATGTAATGTACCCCTAATAGAAAAGGAAAAAGAAGAAGTTGAAATATATCTACCTGAATACATCAGTCATACTTTTAGTTACTTCAAAGTATGTCCTCGCTGTAAAAGGGTTTATTGGGCTGGTAGTCACCAAAAAAGGATGCAAGAATTTTTGAAAAAGATTGGTTTTTTATAAGCCATAAGTCTTCATTTTTTTGTGAAGATGGCTTCTTTCCAAACCAATTGCTTGAGCAGTGAGACTTACATTGCCTTTATATTTCTCTAATTTTTTGCGCAAAAATTCTTTTTCAAAAATGGCCTTGGCCTCTCTAAAATTATCTGCTTTAAAAAAATCCATCCCTATATGTTCTTTTCCCTGTGCTATACTCTCAGGAATGTCTTTAACAGTAATCACTTCTCCAGGCGTCATAATAACTAGACGCTCAATGATATTTTTTAGTTCCCTGACATTTCCTGGCCAATCATATTGTTTTAAAACCTCAATAGCCTCTGGAGTAATTTTTTTAAGGCCCAAACTGCTTTCTTTAGCCATTTCCTGTAAAAACTCTTCCACTAGCAGTGGAATATCCTCTTTTCTTTCTCTTAAAGGAGGAATTTCAATGGGAACTACATTTAAACGATAATAAAGATCTGCTCTAAAGTTACCCTTTTTTATCTCTTCTTCTAAATTCTTATTAGTAGCGGCCACTACTCGCACATCTACTTGAACAGTCTTTATCCCTCCTACCCGTTCAAAACGCTGTTCTTGAATTAACCGCAAAATCTTAGCTTGTGTTTTGGGACTCATATCGCCTATCTCATCTAAAAAAATAGTGCCTCCATTAGCCAGGTCAAACTTCCCCTTTTTTCGAACATAGGCACCGGTAAAGGCCCCTTTTTCATAACCAAACAATTCACTTTCAATCAATTCATCAGGAATAGCTGCACAATTTACCTCAATAAATGTCCTGTGTGCTCTTTTACTATAATAATGGATGGCTCGTGCCGCTAATTCCTTTCCTGTTCCGCTTTCTCCCTTAATAAGAACCGAGGCATTGGTAGGAGCGACCTTTCTAATTTGTTCTTTTACTACCTTAATGGGTTCACTTTGACCGGTAAGGTCACATTTAAAGAATGCCTTTTGTTTTAAGGCGATATTTTCTTCCTGGAGAGAAGACATCTTTAAGGCATTCACTATAGGAGGAATGGTATTTTCCCATGAAAGGGGTTTTTCAATAAAATCATAGGCCCCTAATTTCATGGCTTTCACTGCAGTTTCTACATTGCCATGACCTGAAATCATAACTACTGGTAGTTGAGGGTATTGCTTTTTTATCTCTTTCAATACTGTTAAACCATCAATATCTGGTAACCAGATATCTAGTAGAACCAAATCTGGCAATTCTTCGTTAACTTTTTTGATCGCTTGCGAAGCATTGAAGGCAGTAATTACTTCATAACCCTCATCTGAAAGGATACCCGTAAGGGCCTGACAGATAGATTGTTCGTCATCTACTACTAAGATTAAATATGACATATTTTTATATTATCATGACCTTACAGGGAGTTCAATTACAAAGATACTTCCTTGAGGATAGTTATCTTTAACCCGAATGAAACCTTGATGGTCAGAAATTATGGTATGAACGATAGTTAATCCCAATCCTGTGCCTGATTTTTTAGTGGAAAAATAGGGTTCAAATAGACGGGTTTTTAGTTCATCAGGAATCCCATGACCTGTATCTTTTACTTCTATTCTGGCAATTTTAAGGAAGGAATCATGACTTATAGCTACTTCTACTTTACCTTGATTTTCAATAGAAGCAACCGCATTATCCAAAAGATTTAGCAAAGCCCTTTTTATTTGCTCTCTATCAAACAAAAATTTTGGGACAGGGGTAATTTGATTTAATTCAAATGTAATATGTAGATGAGCACTTCTATACACAGCTAAAGCTTCTTCAATTACCTCAGCTAGATTATTAAGAGTGAGATTAACCTCTGGTAACTTGGCAAAGTTAGAAAATTCATTTACCATCTTCTTTAAACCTTCTACTTGTTTAACTATCATTTGGGTACATTCATCAAAAACGGGTTCACCTTGAAATTGGGTTAAATAACGCCGTCGTAAACGCTGGGCTGAAAGTTGAATAGGAGTGAGAGGATTTTTGATTTCATGAGCAATTCTTTTTGCCACTTCTCGCCAAGCAGCCATCCGCTGGATTTTTTCTAGCTGGGTAATATCTTCAAACACAAATACCGCTCCTAAAGGTTGACCTTGTTTATCTTTAAGAAGGGTGGTGCTAACTATCAAAGAGAGAATCCGTCCATTTATTTTTAATTTAATTTGTTTTTCTAACCTTTCTCCTACTTTTACATCAGAGATTACTTGGCTAAATTCAGGAAAAAGTTCAGCCAGGTCTTGAAATGGCCTTCCTATTAAATCACCTGCCTTAACTCCCAAAATTTCTTCTACAGCAGGATTAACGGTAATAATATAACCAGAAGCACTGGTAGAAATCACACCTGTCCTGATATTTTCCAGGATAGTTTTTGTATACCTATGGCGTCTCTCAATTTCTAATTTTTGTTCCTGCAATTTCCCATAAGCTATTCTTAAATCAGTAACCATTTGGTTAAAAGAATCCACCAGCATTTTCACTTCATCTGAAGCCTCCACATCCACATTCACATCCAAATTACCATTAGCTACTTCTTGAGTAGCCCCGGCTAGGGCCTGAATGGGAATAGTAATTGCTTTAGCCATGTGAAATCCAACCCAAGTGGCCACAAAAATCACCAAAAGAGTAATCACCGAAAAAATGATAAAAAGGCTCCATTTCAAGGGATTCACAAACAGAAATAGTTGTTTATAATCTTCACTCGTTTTCCTCACTGCCTCTAGTTTTTTCACTAAATCAGGAGGAATTAACCTCCCTATTACTAGAAATCCCCAAAGACGACCTTTTTCTAGAGGAGTAATAGTATATGCCAAATCACCATATGGAAGCGCTCTAACCGAAGTTATCTGTTTTCTGATTTTTAAAGGTTCAGCAAGGGCGGTTTTAAAATCTAAATTTTGTTCTACAGGCTTTCTAGTTAAGCTTACCAATGGCTGGAGCTTGTGGTTATATACTTGAAGTAAATCCACATTATATTCCCTTAGTTTGGGTCTTAACTTGGATAAAGATACATTTTCAAAAACCAATTCTCCATTATTAACAAAACCTTTTTGAAAAAGCTCACTATAATGGATTAATTCATTAGAAACTTGTTTATAGTAAATATGGCCTATTTCTAATGTCTGATTAATAGCTTGTTCTACCTTTACATTAAACCAATAATTAAAGGTAGAAAATACAAATTTTACAGCCACCCCAAAAAGAACTAATGTAGGCAAAATAGAAAGACCTACAAACAAAAGCACCAGTTTTGTTCTTATTTTACTACCTACAATACCCCTTTTACGTTCAGCAATCAGCTTAACAAAATTTCTAGTCACTAGAAAAACAAAAAGGATCAGGAGAATAATATTAAGATTGACTAAAATAAAAAAAAGGAGGGTGTTGGTAATTCTCAGTTGGAAGTCAGGATTAAATGACTTACTCTCAATATAAATCAAAAAACCAATAATGGGAATGAGAATAAAAATAAGGAGTGTTTCCTTCCTTCGTTTCTTTTTTTCTTTAAGTTCCATTTTAATAGACAAAATTTATATAATACCAATCTGTTTCAAAATCCCATAAGGAAGTAAAGAAAAAGATGTAATGAAGATAAAGGGGCAATTTTACTTTATTCAATTCTGCCTTGAGACGCAATTCATATTTATCACCTTTTTTAAGTGCAGAAATGGGCACCACTGCTACCTCAACAGTGGTCATAAGTTTCTTTGCCCATATAAAGTCCTTTGAAGTAACTATTTCTTCGGGAAGTTCAGAACGGTTAATAATAAATACCCCTTTAAGCTGGTCATATTTAATGGTATGGAATAATTTAAGTGAACGAATACCTTTATCAGGCCAAAAACTTCTCTTTTTATCTAGGAGTATCTTATAGGTAAAAGTAACAGGGACCCCATTTAAAATAGCCTTCTCCATTTGTTTGGTAAAGCAACCCTGGGCAGTAAAATAGACCAAAAGTTCCTTTTTAGAAGTAGTAACCACAATATCTTTAAGAAAGGCCTCAGAACTAAAACAGGGTTTATTTAACAACGTAAAAATAATAATCAAAATAGCAGTTTTACAAATCCGCTGATAAATATGAAGCATGAAAAATTTTTGCCTTATTTTTAAAATAATAGCATGGTAGCAACTAAATTGAGCTATTGTCAAGACAGTTGCACCAGAAAAAGGAAGCTTGTAAGATAGAATTGTGGTTATTTTTTTTCTCCCCATCAGTAATTTAAGCAAGGCCTTAGACTTTTTTGACCGCATTATCGGCTCTCAGGAAAAAAGGCAGCTTATTTTCTTCTCTCAAAAAGACCTTTATTTAGCTGGAGGTGATGATTTTCTTAATGCGTTTTTGATGATTAAACCCAATGTCCATTTACCTCATGCTTACAGTTTTCCTTTAGACCCTTTACGTTCCTTCATCAAAGATAAACCAGATAAAAATATTAAGGTCGAATTAGTCTCATCCCTAAAATTTATAACCCCCAATGAAGAATTAATCTTAAACATGCAACCTGCCTCTTTATCATTTGTCCCTAGTAAAGGAAAAAATTTAGGGATAATCTCTGCCCAAACCCTAAAAAAAATCCTGGATTTAGCTAGCATCACTTCTCAAGAGGGAGAAAAAATTGCTCTTTTCTTCCAAAAGGGCCGTTTAGGGGTATGGAGTGAAAATCGCTTTCTTCTTTCTTGTGCCTTTACACCCATTTCGTCATCCTTAATCCATAATTTCATTGTGCCTTATACTTCCACACGTCATCTGGTGAAGGCCCTTGATCTTATTCCTGAAAAGCAGGCCTCTCTTTTTCTTGCCTCCCAAAGCCTTCTTATCTCACTACCTTATCTAAAAATCGGTTTTCGCCTTATTTCTGAAGAAACTAATGCCCTTAGTTTCCTAAAGTCTCTTCTTGCTACAAAACCCCTAGCAACACTTAAAATAGGACTTCCAGCCTTTAAAAAAACACTCTCTAGATTGGCTAGGATTCAAAAGCAATTAAAGGCAATTGGTAGCATTGCTCTTATATCCGAAAAATGTGTATTCAAAATTACTTCTTCTCAAGGTAGCTACTCATTTATCTTGCCTTTAGAAGTATCCTTAAAACAATCATTTACCATAAATTGCCATTTTTCTCTTCTAAACAGCCTTTTCAGCCGGCTGAAAGGAAAAGAATTCAATATTTCTATTCTACCTTCTGGATGGTTGTTAAAACACGGCCAGTATTTTTGTTTTTTGAAAAAAACAACTTCTAAATAGTCGAAAGGGCATTGAAGCAGTCACTAAATGTTCATAAGCAATAGGGAAATAGACTATTTTTCTTGTTGTAAACTCCTTACTCTTTCTAAATTGACTGTAAGTTTATGCAATTTTTCTTCCAGAACTTTTGCCTTGAATTGTTCCTTTGCCACTACAGCTTTAGGGGCCTTGGTTAAAAAATCTCTATTAGATAATTTACGTTTCACCATGGTTAATTCATTAGTCATTTTATCTATTTCTTTAGTAAGACGTTTTTCCTCTGTTTGTAAATCTAATACATCCTTAAGAGGCATATATACATCTATACCCTCCCATACTGTTGCCGCGGCATAAGCAGGTTTTTCAGTATGTACACTCATAGTGAGTCTTTTTATTCCTGCCAAACGACAAATGGGTTCTTGATGTTTTTCTATCTGAGCTAAAATATCCTGTCTTGGAGTGGAAAAAACAATATCCACTTTAGTATTTGGGGGTATCTCTAGTTCCCCTCGCATATTTCTAACAGTTCTTACCAATCCAATAGTTGTTTCCATTTCAGTAACCACAGCCGGGTCTTCTAAAGTGTCATTTGCCTCTGGATAACTTTCTTTTAAGATACTTTCCTTAGTATGCGGCAGGTGTTGCCATATTTCTTCAGTAACAAAGGGGATAAAAGGGTGAAGTAGTTTTAACGTTTCTCCTAAAACATATAAAAGCACAGATTGGGTATATTTTTTTTCCTCAGGGGTGGGTGGTTTGTATAAAGTAGGTTTTATCCATTCTAAATACCAATCACAAAATTCATGCCACACAAAGTGATAAAGGGTATAAGCTGCCTTATCAAATTCATAAATATCTATATTTTTTCGGACTTCTCTAATTACAAATTGGAGGCGGCTTAAGATCCATCTATCAGCCTCACTTCCTTTATGTGGTTCAACAATGGGTTGAGTGCCTTCCTCTAAATTCATTAAAGCAAAACGAGCTGCATTCCATATTTTGTTAATAAAATGCCTATACCCTTCAATTCTTCTTTCAGAAAGGCGAATATCCCTACCTTGAGCGGCTAATGAAACCAGGGTGAACCTAAGGGCATCGGTGCCATATTTGGCTACCATATCTAAGGGGTCTATTACGTTCCCCTTAGTCTTGCTCATTTTTTCACCCCTTTCATCTCTTACTAAGGCATGGATGTATACATCATAAAAGGGAACGTCTCCCATAAAGTGGAGGCCCATCATCATCATCCGTGCCACCCAGAAAAAGAGGATATCAAAGCCAGTAATCAGGACATTGGTGGGGTAAAAGAGTTTCAATTCTTTTGTTTCTTTGGGCCAACCTAAGGTACCAAATGGCCAAAGGGCTGAGCTAAACCAAGTGTCTAAAACATCCATTTCAGGTTCAAGGTTCGTTGAATCACATTTAGGACAAGCTTTGGGTATTTCTTTGGCCACTATAATTTCTTGGCAATCTTTACAATACCACACAGGGATTCTATGTCCCCACCAGATTTGTCGTGAAATACACCAATCACGAATATTATTCATCCATTCATAATAGGTTTTTTCCCAACTAGCAGGAATTAATCGGGTCTTGCCTTCTTTCACAGCAGCAATAGCTGGTTCGGCCAAGGGTTTGGTATGCACAAACCATTGTTTGGAAACCAGTGGTTCTACTATAGTTTTACAGCGATAACAGTGGCCAACGCTGTGTTTGATAGGCTCTATCTTTAACAATTGGCCGTTTTTTTCTAAATCTTCAAGAATCCTTTCCCGACATTTAAATCTATCTAATCCCATATAAGGTCCGGCTTCTTTAGTCATACGGCCTCTCTCATCTATAACCTTTACCATAGGTAAACTATGCTTTTGTCCCAATTCAAAATCATTAGGGTCATGAGCAGGAGTAACCTTTAAGGCACCAGTACCAAATTCTTTATCTACATAAGGGTCAAAAATGATCGGTATTTCTCGGTTTAATATAGGCACAAAAACAGTAACACCCTTTAAATTCTGATATCTTTCATCCTCTGGATGAACAGCTACCGCGGTATCACCCAGTAAGGTTTCAGGACGAGTGGTAGCTACGGTTACATATCCTTGACCATCTACGCGAGCATAACGAATATAATAAAGGGAACCTTCTTCTTCTTCATGCTCTACTTCCAAATCCGCAAGAGCTGTTTGACATCTAGGACACCAATTAATGATGTAATCTCCTCGATAAATGAGCCCCTCTTCATAAAGCCTAATAAATACTTCCTTTACTGCCTGACTAAAACCTTCATCCAGAGTAAAACGTTGACGACTCCAATCACATGCACATCCCAGTTTCTTAAGTTGGTTAATAATCCGGTTTCCATACTCCTCTTTCCATTGCCAAACTGCTTTTACAAACTCTTCTCTTCCTAAATCGTATCTGGAAATTCCTTTTTTTTCTAACTCTCTCTCCACCACATTTTGAGTAGCAATACCAGCATGGTCAGTCCCAGGTAGCCAAAGCACATTATAACCCAACATTTTTTTATATCGGGCCAAAATGTCATGAAGGGTAACATTTAAGGCATGACCCATGTGGAGTGAACCAGTTACATTCGGCGGAGGGATGACCATGGAAAAAGTCTGTTCTTTCTCTTCTAAATTGGCTTTAAATAATCCTTTTTCCAACCAATACTGATACCACTTTTCTTCTACTTTTTTTGGATTATAACCTTTATCCAGCAATTTAATGGCCATTTCCCCTTCCTTTATTTTAAATTAACGCACGCATTGTTAACACAACTAGGCTCTCAGTGTCAAGAAAAGCCTTAGTCCCAAAATCCGCTAATTACTAATCTTACCATCTTTGCGCCTAGCAACGCAAGGCCAAGCCCTTTCAGGGTGGCTTTCGTCAGTCTTGATGCCACTTCGCAATCTGCTTTTTAAAAGGTAGAGTTGGTTGAAAGGGGGAAAATGTCTTATATTCTGTGTCAACTAAAAATTTACCATAGGAGACATTCTTTTGACAGTAAAGGGATAACCTAGGCTCATTGAAAATTCCCTTATTTTTATTAAACTTTTCTATATCCTGCCTTACTAAAGATAAAAGACATAGCCATGATAGATGAGCTAAACATAAATTTTTGCCCTCACCTAAACATAATCACAGGTGAGACTGAGTAGATTGCAGCCTTTGCAGACAGGCCCTTTTTTGTTAAAAAGGAGATGGAGGATAAAAGGACAGTTACAAGGGTAAAGGTGCTAAAGGGAGATGAGAGGATAGAAGAGATTGTAAGAATGCTAGGGGATGGTAATGCAGCAAGGGAGATGCTATATTTAAAAACTTAATGAAATACGATTCTTAAATGAGATATAAAGAATTTGGCTTTAAAAGCTTTGGTGAGTATATAGAACACTTTTTTAATACATTATTGCCTACTAATAAAACCTACGAATATTTTGTTGATTGGGCTAAAGTTAAAGCTTCTGTCCAAAAATATTTGAATGAAGTTTCCCTTATAAATTCACTTACTAGATTAAAAAGAGAACAAAGGATAATGCATTTAAAAAGATTATTAGCAGAATATCCACGAATTATTGAGGTTATACCCATGCTGATAGCCGAAAGAACCAAGAGTGGGAAAATAGACATATATGACCCAGAATTTGATGACTTTATAGATTTCGACTTTCACCCTTCACAGGTAAATGATGATATAATATCTAAAATATCTAAATTTTGTGATAAAACGGGAATTATAGACCTATTTGGACAGATAAAGGATGTTCACGATTATTTGGTAGGTGTAGAAACTGGGCTAGATTCCAATGCCCGCAAAAATAGGAGTGGGGATATTTTTCAAAATATGGTTCAAGAAAAGGTCAGAAGGTTACTACATTCAAGGTATAGCATTGTTAACAATGACCCCAATTTTTCTCTATATAAAAAGCTAGCAAAGAGATATGGCAAGGCAAAAACACATGATATTGTGGTTTATGAAGGTAATAAGCCGCTATTGGTTATAGAATGCAATTTTTATAATGTATCAGGGAGTAAACCAATATCAATAGCAGAAAGTTATCCAGAAATGTCTAGAGTAGCCAAACAATGTGGAGTGGAATTTCTATGGGTTACAGATGGACCAGCATGGCACAAAATGAAAGAACCCTTATTAAGGGCAATGAAAGAAATGGACTGGGTAGTCAACTTTAAAATGTTAAGGAATATTAGGGTTGTTCTTAAATAATAACCCAGATCTTACACTTTGGCTTCGGATGGAGTATAAAAGGACATAATGAAAAAGAAGGCCGTTATATCAAATGCAAATAAGGAAGTAGTCTGTCCTATTTGCAAGAAGAGATTAAAAGGAAATCTTGGGGAACATATAAGGAAATTACATGGCGATGAGGAATTTGAAAGGGCGGTATTAAAGGCCAAAGAAAGCGGAATGCCAGACCCAGAAATTGGAATGATATTTAACGTTACCTTTAAGCAGATTGAAAAAATAATAACAGAAAGATATGGAGTTAATATTTCAGTTCTTAAAAGACCAAAGAATATAAAATATTGGGCACCTAAGGACTTTAAAGAAGAAACCACAACTGTGTGGAGTTTTAAACGTAGGGGTGATTGGGCAACTCACGACGGAAGGTACCGAGGGAATTGGTCTCCTTACATTCCACGAAATGTGATACTAAAATACTCCAAACCCGGAGAGACAGTTTTAGATTACTTTGTGGGGAGTGGTACTACAGCAGTAGAGGTAAAGCTGTTAGGGCGCAAATGTATTGCAAGAGACATTAACCCTGCTTGTATAGGATTAACCTTAGAAAACTTAAACTTTAAGGTCCCTGAAAAACCCTTTAAAAAGGAGCCTTACCCTACTTATGAACCCGATGTCTCTATAGGTGATGCAAGATGTTTATCAGATATAGGGAATAATGAAATTGACCTAATTTGTGCCCATCCACCATATGCAGGGATAATAAGTTACAGCTCAAAGGTTGAAGGGGACTTATCTAGACTTTCTATCAAAGAGTTTCTTGAAGAAATGGGGAAGGTAGCCCGTGAAAGTTATCGTGTTCTTAAGCCAGGGAGTAAGTGTGCCATATTGATAGGTGATACAAGAAAGAAAAAACATGTAATTCCCATAGGATTTCAGACAATTAATGTATTTTTGAATGAAGGGTTTAAATTAAAAGAATTGGTCATCAAACGCCAACATAATTGTAAGACTACCGGATTTTGGTATGAAAAAAGTATAAAATATAACTTCCTGCTTTTAGCCCATGAGTACTTACCAATCTTTGAAAAACCAAAATTATCTACTTCTACAGTTATAAAAGAAGAACAGGCAAGCTACGGTTTGGTCCTTTCTCACATTAAAAAGCCTTCCATAAAAAGAAAGTTGAACAAATTTGAGACGACAACAGTATGGATATTTCCTAAAGCAGAGCTTGAAGAGCAATTAAATAAAAACGTCATTGAGAGATATGCCAATAAGAATGGATACTTAATTTCAACATTTGTTGCTCCATATAAAAATGAGTTATTTATAAGCAGAAAAAACAAAAATAAGTTTAACCTCCTATTTATAAAATCACCCTTTTTAGGCTATAATCCTTCGAAGTCAGATATTGAGTGCTTTTTAAAAGAGATAAAAAACGTTGTACAACAAAAATTGTCAGCCCTAAACATAGGGGGATTTTTGGCAATACAAGTAAGGGATGTAAGGATGAATGGTTATATAGAGCCTATTGGTAAAAAGATAGTAGACCTATTAACTTTCAACAATTTATGGCTTAAAGAAATAGTAGTTGTTACCGAACAAGAACAAAAACTTAAGAATATGACAGAAGGAAATAAGAGTTTAAGAATTGTGCATCAGTATCTGCTTATTTATGAAGTAATAAGTGAAAAATCCAATTAAATTATTGAAAGTAATCTATTATCTCCTATCATCATACAAAATAAGGTGTGTAAAATCTGCTTTGGAAGCAGGACTCCGTCAAAGTCAGGAAATAATTTGTTTTTTAACAGATATTAAAACCCTCATTTAAAGAGACTAAGCAATGAGTTTAAACTCCTCTATGGTCATCCCGTAGTTTTAGTAGAGACTTTAGGAGATATTAAAGAGATTTGGTGCTAGAAGAGATGAGCCACCAAGTGAACCTACTATAAGGAGGACAATTATTTTTGTGGGTTTCCTTTTAAAGTTACTACAGATTTCGGGTAGCTATCTTAATACCCTCTTATCACCTACTCTAAGGGTCAGTTTTATATGGTCAAAATATTCTAAAAGAGGAATGTTGTATTTCCTGGAAGCATGAGTGAGGTTTTTAAATTCAGCAGGTGTGATACCCTGGTGTGTTTTTAAATAAGTAGTTAATTTTTCTTTCAAAGTATTTAATAAAGTAGTATCAAAATAAAAATCCTCCTTGATTCTAATTATTTTCCCTTCTTCTGTTAACAGCCGCAGAAGATGCATTATTTTTTCTGGGTTGGTTTTTAGCATCTTGGCCAATTCCTGAGGGGAGGGTGGGCTATACTGGGCAGTATGTAAAACATGATAAATTTTCTCTTTTAATATTTGTTCTTCTTTATTTAAACGAATGGTATGACTACTTAATCGCACCAGATTTTGTTCTATGACGATGATGTGTTTTCCTTCTAAATAATGAAGAACAAAGCCAAATAATTCATCACGAATAAATGGTAATAGTTTGCTCTTTAACTCATCTTTGGAGATACCTAGCAGAAGAGGATGGGTAGCATGAAATGTGTTTAAAAAAGAGACCATTTTTTTAGAAATCTCTTCTATATACCGTCTGTGAATATAGTGATGAGTATCTTTATTGATGAGATATATCCGTTGTTTTTTTTGCAATGTTTCTAGAGTATGGTCTAAGGTTTCTGAAAAATTGTTAGTAAAAATTCTGATAGTTTGCCGCGAAATCCCTTTGTATCCTGCTTGGTTGAGATGGCAAAGAATAGCTTTCTCTAAGTTGCCTGTTTCTAAAGCCTTTAAATCTTCAATTACTTGAGGACGAAATCTTTTATGTTTAACTGGAGCAGGATGCAAAATAGCACCTCCGCCAAGGGTAAATATAGGTGAATAAGAGCGAATGACAAAGCGATCCCCAGGTAAGGCAACTGTTGGTTGTCTCAACCGAAATTGCACATAGCCTGTTTCACCTGGTTTTATTTCTTCTTTATCCAGTAAGATGGCATAAGCCAGGATTTCAGCAGTATGAAGGTGGAGACGCACCAGAGTGCGGTTTTTCAATGGTTTAGAAACACTAGATAAGATTTCCAAAGTGCCATCCAACATAAAAGTAGGAAGCAGACTATCAGAGGGAGCTAAGACATTGCCTCTTTGTATTTCTTCTTTTTCCAAACCTTGAAGATTGACTGCTGTTCGCTGGCCAGCAAAGGCTGTAGTTACAGTTTGATGATGGACTTGCAAATTTCTCACCCGCGTTTTTTTCTTTTGGGGATAAACTACCAGTGAATCTCCAATCTTCACAGAGCCTCCTATAGTAGTACCAGTCACCACTGTTCCAAAACCCTTTATGGTAAATACACGGTCAATAGGGAGTCGGAAGAGACTGGCAGTTGATTTGGGTTCCACCTGGGTTACCAATTTTTCTAAAGCAGTGATAAGTTCGGGAATACCTTCCTTAGTAACCGAGGACACTTTGATTATAGGTGATTTTTCTAAGAAAGTGCCCTTTAAAAATCCTTTTATGTCTTCTTCCACCAGCTCAAGCCATTCTGTATCCACCAGGTCTATTTTGGTAATGACTACCAACCCATGCCTTACTTTTAATAAAGAACATATGTCTAAATGTTCTCTGGTTTGGGGCATTACTCCCTCATCAGCAGCTATAACTAAGGCCACTAAATCCATCCCTCCTGCCCCAGCCACCATGTGGTGAACAAATCGTTCATGACCTGGCACATCTACGATGCCTACTAACTGCCCACTGGGTAAGGTCAAAAAAGCAAATCCCAACTCAATGGTAATTCCTCGCTCCTTTTCCTCTTTTAAACGGTCTGTATCTATGCCTGTTAAAGCTCTGATCAGAGCAGTCTTCCCATGGTCAATATGGCCAGCGGTTCCCAAAATAATTGGTTTCATAAGATGCTAAAATTAATAACACAATCTTATTATTTTAGCAAAATAAGAAAATGATAAGACAAAAAGAAATTTTCTTCCACCCACCACCCTTCATCTTAATATATTTGTTTCAAAAGAGCTCCCTCTCAATCAAAATCTTGCTTTACATCTATTTGTTTACCATAACAGCATTTTAGTTTTACCAGAAAGCAAGGCTCTGAGAAATTTTTGAATTGTACTCCAAAATCCGTGATTGTTCTAAAAAAACCCACTTCCGTCAGGCAGGCCTGCCCGACGGCAGGCGGACAAATGGAGCAAAATAAAACAAATTTTTAAAAACATAGCTTCACCTAAAACATGGCCATGTTAAAGTTTCCATATTAAGACATTTTATTCCTTTACCCAACTCTACTTAAAAAGCAGATTGCGAAGTGCCATCAAGACCGGCTTTGGCCACCCTGAAAGGGCTTAGCCTTGCACTGCTAGGCGCAAAGATGGTAAGCTTAATAATTAAAGGAAAAAGAGAAAATGCTTTGTAAGAAACTAATATCCGAGAAACTATCACTTGCAGGCAAACAATTAACAAGAGGCGACCTTGAAGGGCTTCTCAAGGCGGCAGCAGACCTTATAAGAACACGAGTCGATTATACCTTTATCCTCGTTCTTCTTTTCTATAAGAGGATAAGTGACAAATGGAAGATGGAATTTGAGAATGCATATAAAGAAGCACTTGCCGATGGATTGACTGAAGAAGAAGCAAAGAAGGAAGCCAAAAACGCTATATATCACGACTTTGATATTTCTGAAGAACTTCTCTGGGAGAATATAAGGAAAGATCCTGCAAGATTGCCGGAAAATTTCTCTAAAGCAATAAAGATCCTGTAGCAGAGAGGAATCCTGGACTTAAAGATGTATTTGAGAATGTAGATTTCGTTCAATTTACCACCAATAGAGAAAATGCAGAAATATTAAGGCAGTATCCTACCCTCTCTTGGGGGCAGACAGTCTTAAGGGGTTTTTCTAATTAAAATAAGGATTTTGGAGTTTCAAAAAAAGCCGCCAAAAAATTTTTCTGCTATTATTCCTGTCAAAATAGGAATGATTGAAGTGATAACAATACGTATGATAATAAACTCCCAGCCTAAAATACTGAATTCTATAGGTAAACGGGTTAATCCACACAAAAATTTGGCTGTATAAAAGGCCATGGCACTACCTATACTTATTCCTTGTTGAAGCAGACCAGCCAGAATAGGTAATACCACATAAGGTCCCCCAGGAATAAGAAATCCTGCTACAGCAGCAAGTAATATACCCTTGGTGCCCGATTCTTCACCGATCCACCTGGAGATAATCTCCTGGGGTACCATTACTTGAATTAACCCAGCTACCAAAAAGGAAACAAATAACAAAGGCAAAATTTCCACCATAAAAAGAAGACCTGTTTTTAATCCCAAAATATGTGCTCCGTTCCCCTTGCGGTAACCTACATAAATCAACACCAAAGCCAGTAGGGCCATAACAATAGTGGATCCTAGCATTTTGTCACTCCTTCTTTGTTTTTCCATTTTATTTTCCTTTATTACCCTAATTTTCTGAATAATCCTAAAAAAATCTTCTTGCTTTCTTTTTTAATATAATTTAAGTATTTTTAAAATAAAAAATGGGAAAAAGGTAATGAAATGGTTTTATTTTCTTATAACTCTTTTATTCTTACTCTTTTCATCCCTTGTTAGAGGAGATGAGAGGGTTATTCTAAATGTCTTTCATGCCGGAAGTTTAGCAGTTCCTTTTGATAAAATGGAAAGAGTCTTTGAGGCAAAATATCCTTCTATTGATGTTCGCCGCGAAGCAAGCGGCAGTGTATTAGCAGTGCGCAAGGTAATAGATTTACATAAGCCCTGTGATGTTATTGCCGTAGCAGATTATGATATTATTCCCAAAATGATGTTTCCTGCTTATACTGACCATGTCAAGTTGTTTGCCAGAAACGAAATTGTCCTTTGTTATACTAATAAATCTCTTTATAGGAGAGAAATCAATACCCAAAATTGGTATCAAATTTTAGGTAGGCCAAATGTAAAATGGGCATTTGCCAACCCTAATGATGATCCTTGTGGTTATCGCACCTTGATGACTATAGCCCTGAGTTCCATTTATTACCATCAACCTGATTTACTTCAGGTTCTTTTGGAGAAACTCAGTGATATCCACTGGCATGAAACAAATGCAGGTATTTTAATTGTCCCACCCGTGAACTTAACTACCAAGGACTGCAAGATTTTTGTTCGTTCTAAATCAGTAGAACTACTAGGTCTCCTAGAGAGTGGGGCTATTGATTACGCCTTTGAATATAAAAGTGTGGCCGAACAGCATAAGTTGCCTTATCTCAACCTTCCGGCCCAAATCAATCTAAGCAATTTAAAGCATAAAGCGTTTTATGTCAAAGTGAGGGTTAAGTTGGCTAATGGCAAGGTCTTGCAAGGGAAACCTATTGTTTATGGTATTGCTTCTTTAAAAACGGCCAAACATCCAAAAGAAGCAAGACTCTGGGAGAATTTTGTAACTAGTGAAAAAGGGGCAGAAATTCTGAAAAGATGTTTTCAAACCCCCATCTTTCCTGCTGAGGAAATAACCCATGACTAAATTGTTAAGATTTTCTTTTTTTATTTTGGGGATTTTATGTATAGGCCTTATTGTGATTCCAATTCTGGATATATTTGTCACCTTAACAGCCAAGGAGCTAGTTAAGACCATTTATGACCGAGAGGTCTGGCAAGCATTGCTGACCTCATTTATAGGAGCCTCCCTAGCTACGGTTCTGGGTTGCATCCTAGGTGTGCCCCTAGCCTATTTGTTGAGTCGGTATGATTTTAAAGGAAAGCGTATTATTGAAGGAATAGCCAACCTTCCTATTGTGATTCCCCATGTTGCTGTGGGGATTGCCTTACTTTGTCTTTTAAATGAAAAAACTCACCTTGGCAGTATTTTTGCTTATTTTCATATTACCTTTGTAGATACCATTTATGGTGTAATTATGGCCCTGGTCTTTGTTAGCATTTCCTACGTGATTGTTTCAGCCTCAATAGGTTTTAATGGAGTAGACCAGACGCTTGAATGGGTCTCCCGCAACTTGGGTGCTTCTATGGCCTATACTTTTTGGCATATTACTTTCCCTTTGGCCTTATCTGCCATTGTAAGAGGAGCGATTTTAGCGTTTGCTCGTTCCATAAGTGAAGTTGGAGCTTTACTTATCCTTGCTTATTATCCTAAGACTGCTCCTATTCTGATGTATGAGCGTTTTGAACAATTTGGTCTTGAGGCTGCCCTTCCAGTAACTGCCTTAGTGGTTTTTTTCTCTCTATTTATCTTTGTTATTCTTTTATCTCTTTCTAGAAATCATGCTCTCCGTTAAGTTAAGAAAGTCTTTATCAGGTTTTAATTTAGATGTGAATTTTACTGTTTCTATACCCAGTTACAGTCTTATTCTTGGACCCAGTGGAGCTGGTAAGAGCCTGACCCTTAAAATCATCGCCGGACTGATGCGGCCAGATATGGCTTCTATTCAATGGAGAGATAAAGAAATAGCATTTTTGCCACCAGAAAAAAGAGAAGTAGTCTATCTTCCCCAAACTCTTGCCCTTTTTCCTCACAAAACAGTATACCAAAACATAATTTATACCTTTAAAGCCAGACATATTTCAGTTGATAAAAGATATGTAACAGAAATTATAGATAAATTTCAGGTTACTCCTTTTCTCAATCGCTACCCTTCAAGCCTCAGTGGAGGAGAACAACAAAGAGTGGCTTTGGCTCGAGCAATAGCTGCCCGCCCAAAGGTGCTTTTATTAGATGAACCTTTAGCTTCACTTGATTTTCATTTAAAAATGAATCTTATAGATTTTCTTAAAAGAATAAAGAAGGCTTTTTCGCTAACTATCATTCATGTTACTCATGATCCTATTGAGGCATTCAAATTGGCTGAAAATCTTTTTATTTTAGAAAAAGGTAAACTTACATTTCAAGGTACAGTTAAAGAACTATTTATGACCGCCTCATCTGGTTTTAGTGCTGAGGTCGTCCGCCAATTAAAATCATTGATTCCTAATTTTAGTAATTATTAATAGAATTAGCTAATTGAAGAATTCAATTTGTAGCATTCACGCATCAATGTTGAACCACACTATGCCAATCAACCCAGTTTTGTCAACCTGAAGAGGTCTGTCTGTGGGTAGAAAGGCAATTATTTTTCTTGATTAAAAAAATCTTTTTTCTTTGATTTTACCTCTAGGGAAATCCTGCGGCAACTTGGACATACCCGCCTGCCTAAGCTGCCTGCCCGCCATCGCTACGCTCAGGCGTTAGCAGGCGGGCCGCTAGGCTACCGGACAAGTGGAGCACCTTGTTAGGCTTTAATTTAACCCTCCTGTTATTTTTCTCATTTGTCAAATGTCGAGGCCAGAATCCTTTCAGGCCCCTCGACAGGCTCACCTGTTATCTGACGGTTGTGGGCATCGTTTAAAATTCATAATACAAGACCTGATCTCCAATTCTCCTTTTGGGGATGGTTTCTTTACTTATCAATACCTTAGCGTGGTCGACCCCGCGACCTTTTGATATGTAAAGGTAAAGATTCTTACTAATCTGTAGGTGATTACATTTACTCCTTCTATCTCCCTAATTCTTGAAAAAGTGAGATGCCAATATTTAACCATTTGGGAGTAAATGCCCTAATGAGAATCCTAGCGATTCGAAATGATTTTGAATCAAGAGTGCTTTCCGCTGCTTTTTTCTTAGCTTCATTATAAATGCTGTTTATTCTACGATTCCAAGGATTATTAGCATCGATCAGGCCAGTGTTTGGATTTCTTATCGTTCCCCATTCAACAATGGGTGGTCGAAAAGCATGCACACCACCTTTTTTAAAGGTTTCTAAAATAAGTCTATAAAATTCGTGTTGTCTAATCATTCCTTTTCCCGAGGTGATCGAGACTGCCGATTCCAGGTGATCTTTTGCCGCATTATAAAGCTGTCTTTGTGAATACGTTACCTCACCAGTTTTTAAAGACAATGGTGGAAGATTTAAAGAGCGCAATTCATCAAATCCTAAAGCAATATGGAAATTAAAAAGAGCAATAGTATACCTTGGCGCTCCTCCCCACTGATAAAAGCCTAGTGATTGCGATGACTCTTCTAGAAAACGCACTGCTTGTGCTGGAGCTGACCATAATTTTTTTGGAATAAAAGGTTCAGGTGGGGTTGGAAAAACTCTAGCTATCTCAATATATGTTTTTGCAATGAGAAGATTCGCTGTTATACTCTCTTCTGATCCTCGAAGACGGTTCTTTTCTTTTTCTGCTTTAATTGCCAAATGCCTTGCGGCCTGGAGATAATTAGAATATTTCAAGTTTGAATATTTAAATAGTTCCCGATACTCAGCTTGAGTAATATCACCGTTGCGGAGGGCTTGAGACAACGCAACGTCGAAAGAGACTGTAAATTCATCTGTTCTAGCAAATTTCATTGCTGTAAAAGTTAATCGCTCAATCTGAGACAAGACCACAATGTCTTGAGCTAAAGAGGTTAAAGAAAAAGTACATAACATAAATAAAAATGTGAAAAAATAAAGTGACATCTTTTTCATTTTTACCTCTTAATTATTGAGATAGCGTCATGAATGTTGTTTTTTAAAATCTTTGTCCACTTTTAAGAAAGTATAACTCAAATTCTATTCGTATGAATAAATTGTAAATATCCTTCACTTTTACGTGGCTAACCATTGATTGAGAAGCAAATTTGCTTTTTTGACCAACCCTTCATTTCACCCGTTCGCTGAATAGGGAGGAGTGTTTTTATTTTTTGCCCAACGCATCTAAAGGCACTTCAAAACTAGGTTTAAATCTCACTCCGCGGTGAGGGGTAGTTTTAATAATTTTCTTTGTTTTGGGATGTTGAATCTGTCGGGAAGCCTTAATCTTAGATGTAAACACGCCAAATCCCCTTAATTCAACGCGCCCTGATTTTATTCCCTGTTTTAATACATCAAATAACATATCTATAAACATTTCCATGTCTTTTTTGTGAAACTGAGGAAATTTTTTTCTTAATTCTTCTACTAAGTCTTTTTTCAGCATCTTTCTCTCCTCAATATATAATTTTCGTTTGTTGAATGTATTCACTTAATGTTTCAAATAAGCTCTCAGTTAATAATTTCATCCAGGGAGTCTTTTTTTTAGGATAAAACAGCCTGGGCTCTTCCTTTATCTTACCCAATTTAACTGCTAATCTTATGGCATCCTCAAAATTTCCTAATTGATCTACCAGCCCTAGTTTTTTGGCCTCTTGTCCGGTAAAAATAGAGCCATTTGCGATGGATTCCACCCGTTCTACAGGCAAATTTCTCCCCTTAGCAATATCTTTTACAAATTGTGAATGTATATTTTTGACTAACTTTTCTAACATAATTCTTTCCTCTTTGGTCATTTCTCTTATAGGTGAACCTATATCTTTATAAGGCACGCTCTTTATCACCGTTGGTTGTATACCCAATTTTTTTAAGAGTTGTTCTATGTTAGCAAACTCTATTTTTACTCCTATACTTCCGGTTAGGGTTCCTGGTGCAGCCACTATTTTGCTTGCTGCTGAGGCAATATAATATCCCCCAGAGGCAGCCACATTTCCCAATGAGGCCACTACGGGTTTTTGCTGACGGAGTTTTAAAATCTCCATATACAATTCCTGTGAGGGGACTACTGCCCCACCAGGAGAATCGATTCTTAACAGGACTGCTTTGATTTGGCTATTTTTTCTAAATTTCACTAGTTGTTCTAAATTAAATTGAGCTGTTTTAATAATCCCCTTAATTTCAATTACACCAATGTTTTTTCCTCCAATTCCTTCTTCTCCAAAATAACGTTTAGCTAAGCCAAAGCCCAAAAGAAATATAAAAGCAAATATAGAGAGTTTAAATAAGAAACTTAAAATAGGGTGCCTTTTCTGTTGCTCCATTTTTACCTCAAATTGATAAAGCAAAAAACACTACCTATATATACTAATAACATTATACTACTCAAAAATTTTTGATATGTAAACCACTTTATTATTCCTAAATAAAGAAGAGAAAGGATTAATCCTTCTAAGGCCAAATAAAATAGATTATGGTTTGTGTGCCCAAATATCACTGATGGATAATGAAAAAAATCTATCAAAAACACAAGTAAGCCTAAAACCAAAATGTTGGTTTCCAAAATACCCTTTAAATCAAAAATAGGTTCCCTTTTCCATAAAGAGGATAATTTAGGACAACAAGCAATAGGGGCTAGGAGGAAACTTCCTATTAAGTAGCTAGAGGGAGTATATTTTAACATTGCCTTGGCCGCATAAACTACTTGACCTGCTCCTATAAAAATAAGCAAAGTGGCCAAGATAAAACGCACATATGCCACGGAATGCGTTATTTCTAGTTTAGGAGATTCTAATGTTTCACTTACTGGAAAGAGTCTTATATACATTACATAACCGGCTAGCATAAGCATACTGGCTAGGCCTACCTTAAGAAAACCAAGAGAAATTTTTAACCCTAGAGAAAACACCAATAAAAATAAAAAGGTAACAATGAATAATAGAGAAAAAAAGTTTTTTGCTTCTTTTTGATGTGTAAGTAAAATACTGGCCATAATGGCAAAATTGAGTAAACTGATGCCCAATACAGTAGCCAAACTTATATCTGGTTGGTTTATTATAGAGATAGTAGATAAAATGATGCAAAACTCAGGTAAGCCATGCAGAATTTGCCAGGTAATAGTGCGTAATAAGGGTGATTTTATCTTAATTTGGGATATAAAAAAATTAGCATAAAGGGGATAATTTTTCCCGGCAAAGAAAATTACCAGGCTGCCAGTAATCAACTGAATCCAACATTTAGGCATTATTTTGTTTGGTTTTAACTAAGTCTCCTAATTTTATCTTTCTATTTCCTGATAAGTACTTCCTCCAGTGAGCTTTTTCTTCTTCCTCTTCTAGTTGTTTAATAGAAAGGCCAAGTTTTCTTTCTTCTGGATTTATTTTGATTACTTTTACTCTGATCTCTTCACCTACTTTAAATCTTTCCTCTAAGTTTTTCACTTTTTCATAACTAACTTCAGAAATATGGACCAGACCTTCTATATCTTCATCTACCTTCACAAATAGGCCAAAATCAGTAATGTGAGTAATCTTTCCAGTAATAACACTTCCCACAGGAAACTTTTCCGAAACCTCAGCCCAAGGGTCAGGCATAAGCTGTTTAATCCCTAGGGCTATCTTGCCTGAATCCTTATTTATTTCCAAAACTTTTACCTTAATTTTATCTCCTTTTTTATAAAGTTCTCTGGGATGCCTGACCCTTTTTGTCCAGGAGATGTCCGAGATATGAACCAAACCATCCAATCCGGGTACTACTTCTACAAAAATTCCAAAATTAGTAAGGCTTTTTATTTTGCCCTCTATAATACTTCCTACAGGGTATTTTTCCATTACAATCTCCCATGGGTCAGGGTTAATTTGCTTTATCCCTAAAGAGAGTCTTCGTTTCTTTTTATCTATATCTAAAACTACTGTTTCTACTATATCTCCTACTGAAAGAATCTCTGAAGGATGCTTTAGGTGTTTTGACCAACACATTTCTGAAATGTGAATAAGTCCTTCTACTCCTTCTTCTATTTCTACAAAAGCACCATAATCAGTTAAATTAGTCACCCGGCCTTTGATATGAGCACCTACTGGATATTTTTGAGAGATGCTTTCCCAGGGGTCAGGAGTCAATTGTTTCATTCCTAAAGCAATTTTTTCTTTTTCCCGGTCAAATTTAAGAACTTTTACTTTGACCTCATCTCCAAATTCAAAACGGTCTGCAGGATGCCCAATCCTTCCCCAAGAAATGTCTGTAATATGTAAAAGACCATCAATACCTCCTAAGTCAATAAATACCCCATAGTCAGTGATGCTTTTCACACGTCCATAAACTACATCTCCTTCTTTCAATTTAGATAAAGTTTGTTTTTTTAATCTTTCTCTTTCCTCTTCCAAAAATTGACGGCGGGAAAGTATTACATTATGAAGCTGAGGATTGTAATTGATAATTTTGAAAGAATAGCTTTTCCCCACAAAGCTATCATAATCACGGACAGGTTTGATATCTACTTGAGAACCAGGCAAGAAAGCAGGAATACCTATATCTACGGTAAAACCACCTTTTACCCTAGCAGTTATTTCTCCACGAATGGGAGCGCCTTTTTCATAAAGTTTGGCGATTTTTTCCCAAGTAAGAATTTGCAATGCCTTTTTTCGGGAAAGAGAAATATTACCATCTCTTTCGTTCACGCCCTCAAATAACACTTCCACATTATCTCCTTCCTCAACTGAAACATTTCCCTTCCTATCCTTAAATTCAGCAAGAGGAATAGCCCCTTCTGATTTAAAACCCACATCTACCATTACATGGTCTTTCATTATACACACAATTTTGCCTTCAAGAATTTCTCCAGGTTGCAAGTTTTTCACACTTTCATTGTAAAGAGTGGTTAAAGTCTGTGTTTCATCTTTCTCAAGAGAATGTGAATTTTCATCAGTTTTTTCTTCTCTGTTATCCATACCCAAGTCCTCCAATTTATTTGAAATATGTTTATACATTAAATTGATTACATTTTCTATTCCTAAATTGCTAGTGTCAATAATAATAGCATCTTGGGCTGGCTGCATTGGGGCTATAACCCTTTTTGAATCTTGTTTGTCTCTTTGAAGAATAGAACTATAGATTTCTTTATAAGAAACGTCTTTTCCTAAACCTTTGAGTTGTTTTAATCTTCTTTTTGCCCTAATTTCTGAAGATGCAGTCAGAAAAAATTTCACAGGAGCATCAGGAAAAACTATACTTCCCATATCCCTTCCTTCAAAAATAGCTCTTTGAGCTTCTTTGGCTAATTTTCTTTGTTTTTCCCAAAAAACCTCTCTTACTTCTTTTATTTGAGAGATGGTAGATGCCAACATTCCAATCTGAGGATGGCGGATAAGTTCTGAAATATCCCTATCATTTAAAAAAACCTTAAATGTGTTTTCCTTTTGATTAAAAGTAAGGGGTAGTTCCCCAGCTAATTTTTGGAGTAACGCTGTTTGTTCAGCAGTGATGCCTTTTTCCTGTGCTGCCAAAGCTAAGGCTCTATACATAGCTCCTGTATCAAAATATTTAAATCCCAGTTTTTTTGCTAATATTTTAGCCACAGTAGTTTTACCTACACCTGCCGGACCATCTATGGTAATCACTATTTCTGCCATATTTCTTTAAAAAACTCTATAAAAGTCTGATTTTCCTCAGGTTTACCTATACTGATCCTTATATATTCTGGTAAATGGTAATTAGTCAATGGTCTCACAATAATACCTTTTTTAAGTAAACTTTCATAAATTTCCACTGCTTTTTTGCCAATGTAAACTAATAAAAAATTAGCTTCGCTTGGATATACCCTTATTCCTAATTCTGTCAATGCCTTGGTGATAAATTCTCTTCCTTCCCAAACCAATTTTCGTGTGGTCTCTAAAAATTCCTTATCATCTAAGGCATTTATAGCTGCTACTTGGGCCAGGGTATTGACATTAAAAGGGTAACGGACCCTTTCTAAAATATTGGCTAATTCAATATTCATAATTCCATATCCTACTCTTAATCCAGCAAGACCGTATGACTTGGAAAAACTACGCAAGATAATGAGATTAGAAAAATCCTTCAAGTAATTAAGGCTTTCAAAGTGTCTTTTAGGAGAAACAAAGTCTATATAAGCCTCATCTAATATTATTAGAGTTGATCTAGGCACATTTTTCAGGAAGTTTTCTAAGAGGGGGGCTTCAAAAAAACTACCAGTGGGATTATGGGGATTGGTAAGAAAAATAAGCTTGGTCTTTTGAGAAATGCGATCTTTTATAGCTTCCAAATCTATAGATAAATTTTTTAAAGGCACTTTAATCAAATTAGCCTGACTCATTATAGCTACCTTCTCATAAATAGAAAAAGAAGGGAAGGGGACAATTACCTCTTCTCCTGATAATAAAAAGGCCTGTCCAATAAAACTCATGATTTCGTCTGAGCCATTACCTATTACTATTTGCTGCGATTTTACTCCTAAAACACTAGCCAATTTATAACGCAGTTCTGTTATTTGACTATCCGGATAGCGATGGATATCTTGGAGGGCTTCTTTTATGGCTGCTATGGCCTTAGGTGATGGGCCCAATGGATTTTCATTTGAAGCCAGTTTAACAGGCATTGAAATCCCATATTCTGTTTGGACTTCTTTTATAGGCTTTCCTGCTGAGTAAGGTCTAAGTTGAGACAAAAACTTGGGAAGGACTATATTCATCTCTAGGCTACCAACCTTCTGGTTTTTTTCTTGAGCCGACTTATCCGCCTACGCAAAATGTTCACTATCTTTTTATCACCCTTACTTCTAGCCTCTTCTCGTTTGGCCTTTAATTCCCTTATTTTTTTCTTTAATTCACGGATTGACGCTACATCTCGTTTTTTTTCTTCCTTAATACCAAAGTAATCTTTAAGCAAGGCAACCAATTCAGCTTTATTCATTCCATGAACACCTTGAACATTAGGTATCTTTAAAGCAATTTCCCGGAGTTCCTTTATGGTTAATTTTTCTAGGGGTTTACTGGGAAGTGATGGCCCTTTTTTTTCTTCTTCTATTTCTTTTTCTTCCTCTGCCATACTTTCCTCCTTTTATAAATTTATAGCTCACTCTTCAAAAAAAGCCGTATCTCTTTAAAATGTTATTTCAAACCAATCGGCATTCACTGTTGGGGAAATTTTTATAAACTACTTTCATACAAAAGTAAACACTGTCGCCCTTTTATTTATTTTCCTTCTTTTCAGTTAAAGAGCGAAGGAAAGGAGTTATAAGGTCAACAGGAATAGGAAAAACGGTTACCGAATTATTCTCTGAGGCAATTTCTCTTAATGTTTGTAAGTAGCGCAACTGAAGGGCCACCGGATATTTTTCAATAATAGCTGCGGCTTCAGCCAATTTATTAGCGGCCTGGTATTCACCTTCAGCATTGATGATTTTTGAACGCCTTTCTCTTTCTGCTTCTGCCTGTTTGGCCATAGCCCTCTGCATCTCTTGTGGTAAGTCAATGTGTTTTATCTCTACCGTAGTTACCTTTATGCCCCAAGGGTCAGTGTGTTTATCTAGAATATCTTGAAGTTTCATGTTGATCTTTTCTCTTTCAGAAAGCAATTCATCTAATTCTGCCTCACCACATACACTTCTTAAAGTAGTTTGAGCCAATTGAGAAGTAGCATAAAGGTAGTTTTCTACTTCTATTACTGCTTTTACAGGCTCCATTACCCGAAAATAGATCACCGCATTAACCTTTACCGAGACGTTATCTCTAGTAATTACATCTTGGGGTGGCACATCTAAGGCTATTAAACGCAAGCTAATTTTTACCATCCTATCAATTACCGGAATGAGGATAATCAAACCCGGTCCTTTTGCACCAATAATGCGTCCTAGACGAAAGATTACCCCTCTTTCATATTCAGCTAATACCCTGATGGCACTGGCTAGAAATAGAACAATAAGCACTAAGATAGTAATCAAAGTATACATAGTTTCCTCCTATTTATTTTTTTCTTACTATTAATTTTAATCCCTTTACTCCGATAACTTCTGCCTTTTCTCCTGATAAAATAGTTTGATCACTCTCAGCATTCCAGTATTCTCCGTGCACAAAAATCTTCCCCACCTCTCCGGGTCTAATACCTTCTTTGACTTCACCTATCTCTCCTATCAGGGCCTGCTCGCCAATTTTCATCCTTGCCCGTTGTGCTTTCACTACCAGAGTAATTATACCTATAAAAAATCCCGAGATTAAAGCAAGGGTAGGCCACAATACCCCCCAAGAAATTCTTAGATAACCTGGTGCTTGGTGAAAAAGCATAATTGAGCCTAAAGAATAACAAAAAATAGCCGCTACTGTAAGTAAGCCATAACTAGTAATTTTAAGTTCTAGGATAAAAAAGATTATACCTAAAATAATAAGCAAGATGCCTGCATAATCTACAGGTAAGGTCTGGAAGGCAAAAAAGGCCAATATCAAAGAGATAGCCCCGATTACTCCGGGCAAAACAGCCCCTGGATGGGCCAGTTCAAAATATAGACCTGCCAAACCAATCATCATCAATAGATAAGCAATATTAGGATTACTCAAAATCCGCAAGATATTATAACGTAATCCACCTTTTATTTCTTTAATCTGTATGTTTTCATCAGGGATAACCATTTTTCCCACGATGGTAGACACCTTGCGCCCTTTTATTTTTTTAAGCAATTCAGGGAGTGAATCCGCCATTATATCTATTACCTTTTGTTTTAAGGCCTCACTTGCTGTCAAAGAGACACTTTTTCGAACCATTTTTTCCGCTACCTTGACATTACGCCCTCTTTTTTTGGCAATGCTTTTTACATAAGCCACCATATCATTAACTACTTTTTCTTCCATTTTTTCAGGAATCTTGGTACCTAATGTTACTGGATGAGCGGCTCCAATATTAGTGCCTGGTGCCATGGCACTAATATGGGCAGCTAAAGTAATAATTGCCCCAGCAGAAGCAGCCCTGGCTCCGCTGGGTGCAATATAAACAATTACAGGCACAGGGCTATTTAAGATTCCTTTCACAATTTGATACATAGCAGTGGCTAACCCACCTGGGGTATCCAATTGAATAATGATAAATGGGGAATTGTTTTGTTTGGCCTTTTCTAAAGTGGTAGCAATCAATTCCGATACCGCAGGTGAAATAATTTCCTCTACTTCTAACAAATATACCTCATTTGCTTGTGAGAAGTGAGGATAGAAAACAACAACCAAAATAAAAACTAAGACTAAATAGACTTTTCTAGCACTTTTTTTAATAATTTTAAGTCCTCCCAAGCCAATTTTTTACTTCCAGGATTGCGTAAAAGGTAAGCAGGGTGAAAAGTAGGAATGAGCTTAATTCCCTGCCATAAATGCACTCTGCCTCTAAGATGCGAAATAGGAATATCTTTTTGTAAAAGAGTGTGAGTAGCAATACTGCCTAAGGTGCAGATAACAGATGGTTTTATAATATTTAATTGTCTTATCAAAAAAGACTTACATTGTTCTATTTCTTGCAATTTGGGATTGCGATTATGAGGTGGACGGCACTTGACCACATTAGTAATATAAATCTCTTCTCTGGAGAGTCCTATGGCTTTTAACATTTTAGTTAAAAGTTCTCCAGCTGCACCTACAAAGGGTTTTCCCTGTAAGTCTTCTTCATGTCCCGGGGCCTCACCCACTAATACTACTTTGGCCTCAGCTGGGCCTTCACCAAAGACAATCTTATGGCGGGTTTTCCATAATTCACATCTTTTACAATCACCTAATTCTATTTTTATTTCTTGCAATAATTGTTGTTTTGAACTTAATTTCTCCAACATTTTTCTTTGCTCAGGTAAAAGATAAACTGAATTAATACCCATTTCTTTTAACCAAGAAAGATATATTTTTAACTCCTCTAATACCTCTTTCATAAAAATGTTTTAATCCTATCCCATAAACGCCAAGCTACATCTTCTTTAGACATTAGTGGCCATTTTTCATATGCACCATTTTTATAGATTAACACAATTTTATTGGTAGTTGCCTCAAAACCAGAAACATCATTAGCCACTATCAGGTCTAAATTTTTACTCTTAAGTTTTTTCATGGCCTCTGGTAATAAATTCTGGGTCTCAGCCGCAAATCCTACTAAATATTGATGTTTTTTTTCTTTTCCTAAAATAGTTAAGATATCTGGTGTTTTTTCTAAAGATAGACTTAATTTTTCTCTTTTTTTAATTTTATGTGGATAATAAAGAGGTTTAAAATCCATCACTGCTGCCGCCATAACTACTACATCCACAGAAGGAAAATGCCTCAACACTGCCTCTAGCATGTCTTGAGTGGTAGTGACAGATAAAAAATTTACTCCATAAGGAGGCTTTAGAGAGGTAGGCCCACTAATTAAAGTTACCATTGCTCCTCTCTGGTAAGCTGTCTTGGCTAAGGCGAAACCCATGCGACCAGAGGAGCGGTTAGTAAGAAATCGGATGGGGTCAATGGCTTCTTGGGTAGGACCAGCAGTAATTAATACCTTATAGCCTGTTAAATCTTTTTTGGAAAAAAGGGATTCTATTGCTTCCACAATGTTTTCAACGGGAGGTAATCTTCCTTGCCCCACATCCCCACAGGCTGTTTTTCCCTGAATAGAGGCCAGTATGTGAAAACCATACTTTTTTAACTGTGCAATGTTTGCCTGAACAGTAGGATGGGCATACATTTGAGGATTCATAGAAGGAGCGATTAAGACAGGTCTTGAACATCCCAAAAAAGTACTGGTTAAAAGGTCGTCGGCTATCCCCTGGGCCAATTTTGCCAAAATATCTGCACTAGCAGGAGAAATTACCAAGGCATCAGCCCATCTGGCTAAATCTAAATGAATAATAGGATGTTCAGGGTAGGTTTGAAAGATATCTGTATATACCTTATTTCTACTTATAGCAGAAAAGGTTAACGGGGTAATAAATGCCTGTGCTCCTTTAGTCATAATTACTTTGACTTCTGCCCCCTTTGCCTGGAGAAGACGGATTAGATCCAGACTTCGATAAACAGCAATACTACCGGTGACCCCCAATAATATCTGTTTTCCTCGAAGGGAATTCATGCTTAATTTCTATCAGAAATAGTTTTGAAAAACAAGGTAATCAAAGTTGGAGTTTCTCTAAAGGTTAAGACTGTAGACAATACTCAAGGTATAGGTCTTAGAAACAATAGGTAGGAGAACTGGCTTCAATAAGAACCCATACTCCAAAAAGTTTTTTAACACTTTTGAAATTTTAAGGGAATCACCATCCTAAACTTTAGCTTTCCTGCCAAAAACCTTGTTTTATACCATAGATAGCCTTTACCCAATTCCTGATCTGGCATAAATACCTTAACTGGTGCATATATGATGAGTTGGAAAAGGCATCATATTTCGGGCTGCAGATACATCCTTTCCCTCTTTTAATAACCAATACCAAGCCCCAAAGGCAATTAGCCCCATGGTAGCTCCTGCAATAAAAGTTTCCTGCACCATTATTTTGTTAAAAATACCTTCTTCCGGACGGCGGGTTAAACGACTCATTACGCCTGCTTTTCCCTTTTCAAAGGCCAACGCCACATCTTGGATGCCATTTGTCACTAGCTTAAGCCAAAGCAGTTGCACTGCTACTAAAGGAATTGGTAGTCCAGAAAAAGGGCAGCTTCTTTAATACTTCTTCCGCTGGTATGGTGTGCCAGGGGGACAGAGGAATTTCTTTCTTGATATCTTTGTCCTTCAATTTTTTTTAAAAAAGCATTAGAATTTATCTCAAAACTCTGGCGGCGTTAAATATAGCCATGAGGGCCACGCCTACATCAGCAAAAACAGCTTCCCACATGGTTGCCATTCCTATAACGCCTAGACCAATAAAGACGCCTTTAACAATAAAAGCAAAACTAATGTTTTCCCAGACAATTTTATGAGTTTTTCTAGCTATTCTTATTGCCTCAGCCACCTTTGAAGGTGCGTCAGTCATAATAACTATATCTGCAATTTCTATCGCTGCATCAGAACCCATTGCTCCCATAGCTATGCCCACATCGGCCCTAGCAATTACTGGAGCATCATTTATCCCATCACCCACAAATGAAATCTTTTCTCCCTTTTCTGCTTCCCTGATTAATTTTTCAATGGCGTTTACCTTTTCTTCCGGTAGTAATTCAGCTAAATAGGCATCTAAAGCAAGTTTCTTCGCTACTGTTTTGGCCACCCTTTTATTATCTCCCGTTAGCATTATGATTTTTCTTATTCCTAACTTCCTTAAGGTTTGAATAGCCTCTAATGCATCTTCCTTAAGTTCATCTGCAATGATGATATACCCTGCATAAATACCATCTACAGCAACGTGAACAACGGTGCCTTCTACATCACAAATATCATGTTTAATCCCTTCTCGGTGAAGTAAAGCATCACTCCCTGCCAAAATGATTTGATTTTTCACTATTGCCTTTATGCCATGGCCTGCGACTTCCTTATAATTTTGCACTTCTAAAGGATTAATTTTTTTACTGTAGACCTCCAAAATGGATAGAGCAATGGGATGATTAGATTGAGACTCAGCCAGGGCAGCCAATTGAAGAAGTTTTTCTTTAGTAAAACCGCTTTTAGGAACAATTTGCACTACTCTAAACACACCCTTGGTCAAAGTGCCTGTTTTATCAAAGACAACGGTTTTCACCATCGTGAGGGTGTCCAAAAAGTTAGCACCCTTTACTAAAATCCCTCGCTGAGCAGCACCCCCAATACCTCCAAAGTAGCCTAAGGGGATACTGATAACCAATGCACAAGGACACGAGATAACAAGCAAAACCAAGGCTCGGTAAATCCATTCTGAAAAGCTTGCTCCAGTAATCAGAGGTGGAACTAGAGCCACAGCCAATGCTCCAAAAACTACTACAGGTGTATAATATTTAGCAAATTTTGTAATAAACTTTTCTGTTTCTGCCTTTCTACTCCTTGCCTTTTCTACTAGATTCAAAATCTTGGAGACGGAAGATTCACTAAAGCCTTTTGTTACTTTAATGGCAAGTGTCTCTGTTTTGTTAATCATACCCGCTAAAACTATATCTCCGATTTCAACTTCTTTAGGAATCGGCTCACCGGTTAAGGCAGATGTATCAACCTGTGAACTTCCTATAATAATTTCTCCATCTAAGGGGATTTTTTCTCCTGGTTTGACAACAATAATATCTCCCACCTTTACTTTTTCTGGGGATACTTTCTTTATCTCTTCACCAATCTTCAAATTGGCATAATCAGGGCGTATTTCTAAAAGGGCCTTGATAGATTGTCTTGATCGAGCCACAGCCATGTTTTGAAAAAATTCACCTATTTTAAAAAATAACATCACTCCCACTGCTTCAGGCAATTCATGGATAGAAATTGCACCTATAGTAGCTACTCCCAACAAAAAATTTTCATCAAATATCTTTCCTTTAATAATATTTCGCCCTGCTTTAGTTAAAATGTCCCATCCGCTTAAAAAGTAAGCAGAGAGAAAAATAAAATATTCGGCCAGGGAATAAAGCGTATAGTGGAGTTTGGTTTTAAAAATCATTCCAAAGATGAAGAGAATTGATGCAAGTATTATAGAAATAATTTCTTGTTTTCCATTTTTATACTTGGTAAGAGTGGAGACTCTTTGTAATTTATTTTTCACTTTAAAATTATATCAAGAGAATGTTAGAATTTCTAGAAAGGAATTTGAGACATTTCCGCAATAATTCCTATAATATAAAATTTCTCATTCCACATTTTACACCTCTACCCCATATCCTACTTCCTTAATTGCCTTTACAATCTCTTCCATGCTTACGGTCTCAGGCTTATCAAATGTGGCTTCACCTGATTTAAGATCAACCTGTACATCTTTTATACCCGCTATACTTTCTATTGCTTTTATCACCCGTTTTACACAATGCTCACAGCTCATTCCTGTTACCTTAATTTTTGTTTTCATAATGACACCTCAAATTTATTCTTATGATATTATTTCCTTTTTACCGGTGGCACATACCGTTTCAACAATAGCGAAAGACTTACTACCGTCACTGAACTCATTGCCATAGCCAGGCCAGCCAATTCTGGTTTGAAAGTAATTCCAAAAGCAGGATATAACACACCCGCTGCCACAGGTATTAACACTGTATTATAAGCAAAAGCCCAAAACAAATTTTGCTTTATCCTACTCATAACCTTTTTGCTTAATTGCACTGCCCCTACTGCATCTATGAGGTCATCTTTTATAAGCACAATATCACCACTTTCTATGGCCACATCTGTGCCACTACCAATGGCAATGCCTACATCCGCCTGTGCTAAGGCTGGTGCATCGTTGATCCCATCGCCCACAAAGGCAACTATTTCTCCTTTTTCTTGCAATTTTTTGACTTCCTTTGCTTTATCTTGTGGTAAGATTTCTGCTAATACTCTTTTAATTCCAATTTCTTGAGCAATAGCCTGGGCTGTCCTTATATTATCTCCTGTAATCATAGCCACTTTAAGTTTCATATTCTTTAATTCTTTGATGGCCTCTTTTGTGGTTTCTTTTAATGTGTCAGCAATAGCAATAATACCTTTTATCTCTTTTTCTATAGCACAGAGGATGACTGTTTTGCCATGTTCTTCAAGTTCCTCTATTTTTTTCTCTATTTCTTTGGGAAAAGAAATATGCTTTTCAGCAAAAAGCATCCTATTGCCAATAAGAATTTCTTTTCCTTTTAATTTTGCCACCACACCTTTACCACTGAAACTTTCGAATTTTTCCATTTCCTTTAACTTAATTCCTTTTTCTTTGGCCCTTTTTACAATGGCTTTAGCCAGAGGATGTTCTGAATTTTTTTCTATACTTGCTATCCATTCAAGCAAAGTATGTTCATCAGCGCTAAGAGTAATAATATTTGTTACTTCTGGTTTTCCCTTGGTTAGAGTACCAGTCTTATCAAAGATGATGGTGGTTAACTTTTCACTACGTTCTAAGGCCTCGCCCTGTTTAATGAGAATACCAAGCTCTGCCCCTCTGCCAATGCCTACAGTGACTGCAGTAGGTGTTGCTAATCCTAGGGCACAAGGGCAGGCTACAACCAAAACAGAGATAAGACAAGTAAGGGCAAAAAGCAGTGTTTGGCCAAAGAAAAAATACCACAAAATAAAAGCAAATATGGCTACGGTTAAAACTGCAGGGATAAAATAGCTTACTACCTTATCTGCTAGTCTCTGAATAGGAGGTCTTGACCCCTGTGCTTCTTCTACCAGTTTTATAATCTGTGCAAGTACTGTATCTTGTCCAATTTTTTTTGCCTTTATTCTAAGCACACCATTTTGATTTAAGGTGCCCCCTATTGCATTATCTCCTTTCTTTTTAAAAACAGGAATAGGTTCACCACTAATCATAGACTCATCTACATAACTTTCTCCTGCAACCACCTCACCATCTACAGGAATTTTTTCTCCTGGTCTAACGATAATTATCTCATCTATTTGCACATTTTCTATTGGTATCTCTATTTCTTTATTATTACGAATCACCGTGGCAATCTTTGGCTGTAAACCCATTAGTCTTTTTATGGCCTCAGATGTTTTTCCCTTTGCCTTTGTCTCTAAATACCGCCCCATTGTGAGAAATGTGGCAAGAAAGACGGCTGTTTCATAAAAAAGAAATTTATGTGGGAGTATTTTAAATGTACCTAAAAGACTTGAACCATAGGCTACACCTATACCCATAGAGTACATAACATCCATATTGAGAGTTTTGTTTTTAAGCGCTCGCCAGGCAGCTTTAAAGATAGGATGGCTAATATAAATAAAGGCTGGGGTGGCTATAATCAACATCAAATAAGACATAGGTAAAGGGAGTTTGACTGGAACATACATAAGAAACATAAGTAAAATGCCAATTGAAAAACCAATAATAATCTGTTTCTTTTTTTTCTTTAAATCTTTCTCGTGGGCAAGTTTTTCTAAATCTTCTTTTCCTTCTATCCCTAAATATTGATATCCAGCATCTTCAATGGCCTTTTTTATATCATCAATGGCTACTAATTTAGGATTATAAGTAATATAAGCTTTTTCAGCACTTAAATTGACATTTACATCTACAATCCCATCTAATTTTTTGAGAGCATTCTCAATGGTCTTAACGCACATCACACAAGTCATACCCCCAATTTTTACTGCCACCTTTTCATTTATGACCTGATAACCTAGTTCAGCAATGAGTTTTGCTAAGTCTTCAAGTTTTGCCTTAGTGGTATCATATTCAATATGGGCTGTTTCTGTACCTAGATTTACCTGCGCCTTAATCACACCAGGAAAGTGCAAAAGACTAGCCTCAATTCCCTTAGCACACATCGCACAAGTCATACCTGCAATTTTTAATTCTACTTTTTTATTCATTCCATATTTCTCTTGATACTAAGTGGCGGTCAAATAGCCGATTTTAATTTATTTTTCCCTTTGCCATTGTTTTATCTTCATCTGTAAGAGTGAAGCTCCCCGCCCACAGGGCGGGGCATCTAAAACAGTTTGTTTTCGTTATATCCTTTTCATCTAAGAAAAGAAAATTAATAAAATTCGGGTCAAAATTACATCAGAAATCAAAATAGCCAAAGAAGATGTGACTACCGCCGTAGTGGTTGCCTTTCCCACACTTTGGGTTCCCCGTTGGGTATTGAAACCAAAATAAGCTGAAATGCTGGCAATTAAAAAACCAAAGAAACTAGCTTTGATCAAGCCTGGGAAGAAATCAGCAAATTCTATAAATTGAGCCGTTATTTTTGCATACCAGCCAGCAGTGCTCATTTCCATAACTACTGCTAGGATCCCTCCACCGATAACACCTACTACATCAGCAATTACGGTGAGTAAAGGAAGACAAACGATACAGGCCAATAACTTGGGAACTACTAAATAATTCAAAGGGGGAATAGCACTTACCCTTAAGGCATCAATTTGTTGTGTGACTTTCATGGCTCCTATTTCCGCCGTGATACCTGAGCCTGATCGACTGGCCACCAAGAGGGCAGTAAGAACGGGTCCCAATTCTCTTACCATGGAAAGTCCCACAATAGCTGCTAGGTATTTTTGGGCCCCAAAACGTTGTAGGGTAACACCAGTTTGTAAGGCAAGAACAAAACCTACTGCTAAGGCTGCCGTAGAAATTAAAAGTAGGGCATCAGCACCAATGATGTAAATTTGTCTCCAGAGTTGGGAAAAGAAAAATGGTCTTTCAAATATAGCCTTTAAACTGTGGAAAATGAAAGAAATGAGGTTTTTATACATAGATTAACCTCTAAGATAGTTTAAAAGCAAGGTAGCGATTGTCATATAAATAAGAATACCTGTTATATCATTAGCAGTGGTTACAAATGGACCAGAAGCCACGGCGGGGTCCACGCCTAACTTTCGTAACAGAATAGGCATAATTGTTCCCATTAATACTGCCATGCTCATGGCACAAAACATAGCTAATCCCACCATCAAGCCCAATGTAGGTTGTTTATGCCATAAAAAAGCGATTATTCCTACTGTGCTTCCACATACTGTGGCCACTACCAAAGCTACTTTTATTTCTTTAAAAAGGTGATGTTTAAAATTATGCAAGGTAATTTTTCCTATAGCTAAACCCCGGACAGAAATGGTAGAAGACTGCAACCCAAGATTGCCACCCATACCTGTAATTACCGGGATAAAGGCAATCAGAGCAATGGCATCGGTTATGGTGTGTTTAAACAACCACATGAGGTAACCAGTAAGTAATCCCCCAAAAAGATTTGTCAGTAACCAAGGAAGTCTAATACGGGCAATTTTGCCTATATTATCCCCATAAACAATTTCTTCTACATCTGTTCCAGCTAAGCGATAAAAGTCTTCAGAGGTCTCTTCTTCAATTACATCAACAATATCGTCAATGGTAATCCTTCCTAATAAAACACCATTATGGTCAACTACCGGGGCAGAAACCAAATTGTATTTTTGAAATTTTCTGGCCACTTCTTCTTGGTCTTCATCTACAAAAATAACGCCTTTCGGTTTTTCCATTAACTCTGATAGTTTTTTTTCAGGAGAAGAAAGGATGAGTTTATTAATAGACACCGTTCCCAACAATTTTTTCTCTCCATTAATGACAAAAATATTGTGAAATTCTTCTTCTGTTTCCTGGGCCAAGGTCCGTAACTGCTCTATGGCATCTTCTACTGTCATATTTGCTGGCAGCGCCCACACTTCGGCCTGCATCAAGCCACCAGCGGTTTCCTTATGATACTTAAGGAGAGACTTTACTTCAGCAGAATCCTGTGGGGGTATAGCCGCCAGAATCCTCTCTACCCTTTCTTTGGGTAAAACCCCTAAGATATCCGCAGCTTCATCTGAAGGGAGGTCCTTCACAATGTCTGTGAGGTGGTCATGGGTAATGTCCTTTAAGATTGCCCTTCTAGAACCCTCTGAGAGGTCTGCCATAACATCAGAGGCTGTTTCTAGGTCTAATAAAGAAAAAAGCTGTGCTTTTTCTTCATCTTCAGGTAGGTTATCTATTAATTCAGAAATATCTGCGGGATGAAGCTTAGTTAAAAATTTCAGGATAGATTTATAATCTCTTTTTCTCAGCCATTTCCTTAAATTTTTTTTAAGTTGGGTATATTCTAAACTATGCTCTCTAGAAAATCTTGGCATGTGAGTATGATAATCTTTCTCAATATTAATGGCAAGGTTAAAACTTGATTTTTACTAAGGCTATGCCATATTTTTATCAGTGAGAGAAGAAATAGTTCAAGAAAAAGAGATTATTGCCCATGCAGGGGAACTGCCAGAGGTGGCCTTTTATAGCAGTCTTTATTTTCTTACACAAGAACCAGAAGGGCCTCAGTTGGTTCTTACCCCAGCAGAAATTTCTTTTCTTAAAAAGGGTGTAATAGAAGGGTATAAGCGTATTATTTTGAGGGATTTGAATCCAAAAATGAAAGGAAAAACTGAATTTAGAAGTATAGAGCGAGCCATCATAAATTTTAAGAGGCTAAAGCGTTATGCCTATAAGGAAAAATTTGATATTAGTGAGATTATTCCCCAAATAGCAAAGGCGTTAGCTGTTTATATGAAGGCCGAGTTAGAGGATGTTTATTTAGAAAAACACTCATTGCGCACCGTAAATTGTGAAAAAGAAGATTGGGAATGGTTTATAAAGGAGTTACACCTTGAGAATTCTTCTCTTTTACCTAACACAGAAGCATTCTTTAAACGCACCCCCTTGTCTTTTAAAGAAACTATAGAACTTTTTAAAATCAGGAAAAATTCAAAATCCGTGATAATTTTAAAAGAAAACCCATAAATATAGTAAAATAAGGCAAATTTTTAAAAACATTGCTTTACTTAAAAGGTAAAACGACCAATGCGCTTTCTTTCAATAGCCAACCTCAATTAGAATAATTTGGAAACCAGGACTACGTCAAAGTCAGGCCATAAGTAGTTTAACAAAAAGAACAAACGTTTAAATATGGTCTAAAAAATCCAAATTTCAAAATCCAAATGCCAAATGAAATCCAAATGCCAAATGAAATCCAAATGTCTTAATGCCAAAACATTAAATCAGTGAGTAGTGAATAGTGAGGGAATGAAATAGCCAAATGTAGTGGAATTGGGGTCAAACCTACAAAATACAGTTAAGAAAATAGAAAACGGAAAACAGAAATTTCCAATTCCCAATTCTAACATGTAAACGTGTCAATGTGTAAACGTGTTAACGTGCATAAAGAAGGAAAGGGAAACGGGAAACAGAAAATAGAAATTCCCAATTCCCAGTTCCTAATTCCCAATTCTAACGTGCAAACGTGTAAACGTGCTAACGTTCCAATTTAACAGAAGGCGATTTTGCATTTTTCAATTTGCATTCTGCATTGAGCCATCCTGCCTGTCGGCAGACAGGTGCGCTTAACATTTGGATCTCTGTTAAAATTACTTTGACGAAGTCCTAATTTGGAAACAGTGTAACATTGACTGAATCTATTCCCTATGCTAAAAACCAGCCGTGTTAGATTTAAGATTTGTGCGGAGAAATCTAGAAATTATCGCTACTTCTTTGAAAAAAAGGGGGAGTGATTTAAATGTTAATGAGTTTTTACAATTAGACCAAAGAAGAAGAGAAATTTTGGCCAAAGTGGAGACTCTGAGGGCTAAACGGAATCGAGTTACTAGTGAAATTCCTCAGAAGAAACACGCCCATGAAGATATTACTTCTCTCTTGCAGGAAGCCAAGACCCTCAGTAGGCAAATTGAGGCTTTAGATAAAGAATTAAAAGAAGTAGAAAGGGGGATTTATGATTTTTTGGTAAATCTTCCTAATATTCCTCACCCTTCTGTCCCTATAGGTAAAGATGAGACAGAAAATGTAGTAGTAAAATTTTGGGGAGAAAAACCTATTTTTTCTTTTTCTCCCAAACCTCATTGGGAAATTGGGGAAAAATTAAACATCCTAGACTTTAAACGAGCAGCTAAAATTTCTGGTTCTCGGTTTGCAGTTTATAGAGGGGGAGGGGCTGCCTTAGAACGTGCCCTTATTAATTTTATGCTGGATTTACATGTTCAAGAACATGGCTATATAGAAATTTTCCCCCCTTTTTTAGTGAATGAAAAGACTATGTTTGGAACAGGTCAGTTACCTAAATTTAAAGAAGATTTATTTAAGATAGAAGGAGAGGACTATTATCTCATTCCTACGGCTGAGGTGCCAGTGACCAATCTCCACCAAGATGAAATTTTGCAAGAGGCCCAGTTACCTATCAAATATGTAGCTTATTCGGCGTGTTTTAGAGCAGAAGCAGGCTCTTATGGTAGAGATGTAAGAGGTATTGTTAGACAACATCAATTTAACAAAGTAGAATTAGTGGAATTTACTACACCAGAAACTTCTTATCAGGAATTGGAGGTTCTTTTAAATCACGCTGAGGAGGTATTAAAAAGGTTGGGTCTCCATTACCGCGTGGTAGAATTGTGCACAGGGGATTTAGGTTTTGCCGCAGCTAAGACTTATGATATTGAAGTTTGGTTTCCAGGACAGGGTATTTATAAAGAAATTTCTTCTTGCAGTAATTTTGAAGATTTTCAAGCACGCCGCGCCAATATTCGCTACCGATGCAAAGGAGTTAAAGGCACAAGATTGGTGCATACCCTTAATGCCTCAGGTTTGGCTATTGGGAGAACAGTAGTAGCTATCTTAGAAACCTACCAACAACCAGATGGGAGCGTTTTAATTCCCCCAGTTTTGCGCCCTTATTTAAGTGGGAAAGAAAAGATTAAGGGTTGAAGTCTCTATTTTAATGCCATTTTCAACCATTGTCCTGTGTAAGAGTGAGGATGATGGGTGATTTCTTCTGGTGTTCCTTGGAAAATCACCATCCCACCTTTTTCACCGCCTTCTGGGCCTAAATCAATGATATAATCCGATGCTGCTATAAGGTCTAAATTGTGTTCAATGACTATTATGGTGTTTCCCTTTTCTACTAGTTTATGCAGTACTTTAATAAGTTTTTCTATGTCAAGTCTATGAAGCCCTGTGGTAGGTTCATCCAGTATATAGAGGGTTTTTCCCTGTGTGCCTATGCATAGTTCGGTAGCCAGTTTGATGCGTTGGGCCTCTCCTCCGGAGAGGGTAGGACTAGGCTGACCAAGAGTAAGATAGCCTAAACCCATTTCTTTTAAGATTTCCAATGGACGTCTGATAATGGATATAGGAGCAAAAAAATCTACTGCTTCTGTGATGGTCATATTTAATACCTGAGCAATATTTTTACCCTTGTAAGTGATGGAAAGAGTTTCTTCGTTAAATCGCATACCATTACATACTTCGCAATCTACATAGACATCTGGCAAGAAGCTCATTTCTACTCTTACTTTGCCTTGTCCCTTACAGTGTTCACATCGGCCACCTACTACATTAAAAGAAAAACGACCAGGTTTATATCCTCTGGCCCTGGCCGCTGGCACTTGAGAAAAAAGGTGGCGAATATGGTCTAAAAAGCCCACATAAGTAGCAGGTGTAGAACGAGGAGTTTTTCCAATGGGACTGTGGTCTACTACTAAAACTCTATCTAAGGCATTCCAACCTATTATATCATCATGATTTTGGGGAGGGGTCGTTTTTTGGAGCCGGGCCTTAACTCCTTTATAAATTACCTCCATCACCAAACTACTTTTTCCTGCTCCAGAAACACCAGTTACACAAATCAATCTGCCTAGAGGAATATCTACATCAATATTTTTTAAATTAAAAGCTCGTGCTCCCTTAATATGTAACCAATTTTTGCTGGTTGGTTGAGGAATAGAGAGAGAAAGAGGTTTTTTAAAATATTGGCCGGTAATAGAAGCGGGGTTTGTTTTTATTTCATCTGGTGTGCCAGCAGCTATTACTTTCCCTCCCATTTTTCCTGCTCCTGGTCCCAGGTCAATCACAAAATCAGCAGCTTCAATGGTAGCTGGGTCATGTTCCACTACGATCACGGTATTTCCTCGGTCTCGCAGTGCTTTTAATACTTTAATTAACAAGGCATTATCTCTAGGATGAAGCCCAATAGTAGGTTCATCTAAAATATAACAGACCCCACGTAAGTTAGAACCCAACTGGGCAGCTAGCCGCAAGCGTTGGGCCTCTCCCCCAGAAAGGGTGTGACCACCTCTATTTAAAGAAAGATAGTCTAAGCCCACTTTTTTTAAAAATTTAAGTCGGGTGTAGATTTCAGGGAATATTGCCTTGGCAATGGCCTTTTGGCGGACATTTAACTTAAGTTTAGACAAAACTTCTAAAACAGCCTCAATGTTTAATCCTTCTATTTCTGCAATGTTATAATTGGATATTTTCACAGAAAGGGCTATTTTATTGAGTCTTTTCCCCTGACATTGGGGACAAATTTCATTATCTACTTCACCTAACCCATCACAAAAAGGGCATTTCCCTAAACTAGTATTAAATGAAAAAAGTCTTGGGTCTAAAGGAGGTAGTCCTATTTGGCAAAATGGACAAAACAGTCGTTCACTAAAAAAAATTATATCGTCTTTAGTCATAACACTGAGAACCCCTCTACCTTCCTTCAAGGCCAAAGCAACCAACGCTTGGAGTTCATTTGCTTTTTGAATTTTTGGGATATAGTGGGCAATGACAATATCTATATCATGGGACTGATAACGGCTAAGTTTGGGTATTTTTGAGGTCAAGTGAATAATTTTCCCATCTACTCTCAGTTCTTTATAGCCTTTTTTAAAGGCTTCTTTAAAGACTTCTTGGTGCCAGCCTTTTTTTTGCCTGACTTTAGGAGCAAGGATAGTCACCTCTTTTTCTTGCCATCTATTTAAAATAGCCTCTGTAATTTCAGTTGGAGTGGAGGGGTGCACAGGCCGACCACATTGAGGGCAATATTGTTCCCCTGCTTTCGCATAAAAAAGCCGAAGAAAGTGGTCAATTTCAGTGACTGTGGCCACGGTTGAGCGCCTGCTAAAAATACTGGTGCGCTGACTTATAGCTACCGTAGGAGGGATGCCTTTTAAAACATCTATGTCAGGCTTGGCTAAGACTTGTAAATATTGACGCACATAAGTAGGGAGACTTTCAATATAGCGCCTCTGCCCTTCAGTAAAAAGGATATCAAAGGCCAGAGTAGTTTTTCCTGAACCACTGATTCCAGTAATTACTATAAATTTATCCCTAGGGATACACAGGTCAATATTTTTTAAATTGTGCTCTCTAGCCCCACGAAGGATAATGTTGGACATAGGTTATCTATTATACAATAAGTTTATGAAAAATATTTAAAATAAGTCAATTTACAGAACTTTCCCAGAATTTTTAAAAACTTTCCGAAAAGAAAGTGTGCTTTTTTTCTCATTCCACTTATTGAAATCAAATAATTCATTAATATTTTTAAAGATTAACTTCTAAATTTTGGGGAATGTCCAATTTTATAATTTGTTGACTAAATTTAGAAAAAATATTACAATAAGTTTTCTAAAAAGGAAGCGCCCGTAGCTCAGCTGGATAGAGCGCCGGACTACGAATCCGTAGGTCGGGGGTTCGAATCCCTCCGGGCGCACCAAAAATGGCATTTCTTATCCAATTATTCAAACGATGCGCATTGTAACATGTCGTTTCTTTTTATAACAAAATAGAAAAATATGTATATTTAAGAGAAGTTAACTTCCTTAATTATTTCTGTTGCAAAATGAAATATAACCAAATAAAAATTATGCTTATTTAAGTTATTTTTAAATGGCATGCATTTTGCTAGTATATTTTTTAGTAGCATAGAAAGGAGGTGTTTAGGATGAAAAGGTGGATAAAGGGTTTAGAGAGGTTGTTTATGGCAGCTACTTATGCTGAAGCAGGGGCATTTGAAAGCGCCAGAGAAGTGTTAAAGAGAGAAAAGAAGGAAAAGTATGTTCCACTGACTAAGAGAATTGAGCAACGAAAGGAAATAAGGAAATAGTGTTAATCTTGAGAGAAAAAACTTTATGGGCTATTTTAACAAAGAAAATAGAAATTTTGTTTGAAGTAGTCACTTATGCTGAAGCAGGGGCATTTGAAAGCGCCAGACGAGTGTTAAAGAAAGAAATAGGCATTTATGTATGTAAAGAATTTGCGCAGAAAAGCGTGAACCAAAGGTGAAATATACTTTATATAAATCCCAGGGTTACGTCAAAGTCAGGCCATAAGTAATTTAACAAAAAGAACAAACGTTTAAATATGGTCTAAAAAATCCAAATTTCAAAATCCAAATGCCAAATGAAATCCAAATGTCTAAATGCCAAAACATTAAATCAGCGAGTAGTGAAATAGTGATGGAATGAAATAGCCAAATGTAGTGGAATTGGGGTCAAACTTACAAAATACAGTTAAGAAAATAGAAAACAGAAAATAGAAATTCCCAATTCCCAGTTCCTAATTCCCAATTCCAACGTGCTAACGTTCCAATTTGACAGAAGGCGATTTTGCATTTTTCAATTTGCATTCTGCATTGAGCCATTGCGCTTAACATTTGGATCTCCGTTAAAATTACTTTGACGAAGTCCTAACATAAATCCATATAAAACCTAAAGTGTATACCTAAAATCTCAAACAAATTGGGTTCTATTACTTGCTATTAATAAACTTTTTAAAAATAGAAGCGACGTGGGATGGCAAAGGGTATATATTACATATCGCAACGATTGAGTTATATTATGTAACATAAACTAATTTTTTTGATATTTCAGAGTAATCTGAGATATTGGTCATTATCTATTGCAAAGTGTAACAGAATAAATCCCTTGACCAGAAATTAATTAAGGAAAAAGACAGCTATTCTGTCTTATGACTTATTGGCATAGAATTTGTAGGAAAATTAACAGAAAGTCTAAATAAGGAGGATGCCATGGGTGTTTTAGAAGGGGCAAAGAAGGTTAGGAGAAAAGCAGAATATTTGTTAGAAGTTGCTACTTTAGCTGAAGCAGGTTCTTATGAAGGCACGGGGATGTTAGAAGGAGTTCTGTTGATGTTTCTGGTTGCTGTTTCATACATAGCCATGGCATTATTTTCAGAGGTGCAAGCTACAGGGATTTTGAGTCCAAAGTTTGTGTTGGGAATAATTGTAGGCTCTTTTTTGCTAAGCACTGGCATTGCTATTGTTGCAGTCATTGCAGGAGTTGGTGGAGGGGTTCTATTTACCCCTATTGTCTTAGGCTTTACTTCCTTTGATACACTGCTAGTCAGGGCTACAGGTCTGGTAGTAGCTATGTTTAGTGGCTTGATCTCTACAGGACCGTTTATGAGGAAGGGTCTATCTGACATCAAAATTGTTTATTTCTGTTCAATTCCTATTGTGGTAGGAGCTATAGTAGGTGCCTTTGGTGCAGTATATCTTTCGGCATATTTAGGCCCGACAGGTGACGCCATCGTCAGGCTTACCTTAGGAGTTACCCTTCTTTTTATTGGTTTCATGTTCATTTTTGGAGGTTCAAAAACAGAGTATCCCAAAGCGAAACGTATAGACCGTTTTACACAATGGCTAGGAATTAGAGGAAGTTATTGGGAAGAGTCATTGAAAAAAGTGGTAAATTATCGGCCAACAAAAGGTTTACCTGGATTTTTACTTTTTCTTTTGGTGGGTTTTACTGGTGGTTTCTTTGGCCTTGGAGGGGGATGGGCAGTCGTCCCGGTGTTAAATTTTGTAATGGCAGTTCCACTTAAAGTATCGGCTGCTTGCAGTGGGGTTTTACTGGCAATAGGTAATGCTGCTGCCATATGGCCGTATATCTTATTTGGTGCTCTAATTCCCCTATTTGCTGCTCCCTGGATGCTTGGACAAGTTGTGGGAGGAATAATAGGGGCAACTATACTGGCTAGAGTTAAAGCTGCTTTTGTAAGGTATATACTTATTGGCATCTTATTTTTAACCAGCATCAAACTCAATGTGCGAGGAATAGAGGGATTATTTGGGATAGACTTACCAATTTTTTAGGAGGTAATAATCATGGAAGAAATAGTTATGGCTAAAGAAATGTTTATGGCTGAGACTAAAGAGGAGACCAAACCTAAACCCCCATTAGCTGGGCTTGTTTATGGAGAAATTATATATTGGGGAACTCTTTTAGGGGCATTAATTGCTGTCTTGGGGTCAACTTTTGCCTTTATATCTAGGTCTAATGTGATGGATGTATCATATGTTTTTTCTGCTATTTGGCAAGGCAAGGATGTAGCTACTGTCTGGAAAGAAGGAATAGGGCAATTACCCCAAGGGCACTGGTATCTGCACAATATAACTACCGGTGATGGTCTTACCATGTTTGGAATAGCCCTTGGTGTTTTTGCAGTGATACCAGGTATGTTTTTATCAGCTATATTACTGTTAAAGAAAAGAGAATATTTTTTTGCGACTCTGGCGATTATTGCTGGTATAATATGTCTCACAGCCTGTTTGGGCTTATTTGCTCTTCCTCAACGGTAAAACAGAAAAATAGCACCTTTCATTTTAACTAGGCATTTAGATATCAACATGTAGTGGGGCATCTACCCCACTACATGTTTTTGGAAACAGGATTAAGGAAAGAGGAGTCTATTTATTCTTTTTCTTAAATCAACCTTAGTTATTCTAAACAGTAAATGGCAAAGCCACCCTGAATGAGTGTAGTGTTAAGAATTTCAAAATGTTGCATATTGTAAATAGTTGGTTACAAATGGCAGCAGACACCTAATGTCTTGTATATCTGAATAAATTGGAATATTCACATAGGCTATTGCGAAATAAAACAAACCTAATTTGAGCCCAGAGAGATTACATGAAAAAGTCCAGTTGTGATAAATACTCAGCAGTTTAGCTAATTGGCATGGGACTTGCAACATAAAATAGTGAAATCCAAGAAAGGAGGGCAAGATGTTAGGAAAATTGATGAAAAAAATAGAAATTTTGTTTGAAGCAGCTACTTATGCTGAGGCAGGGGCATTTGAGATTGCTAGGGAAACATTAAAGAGGAAGTATTTTGAAGAAAAAGAAAAACGTGTTCCAGTAACCAAGAGGGTTGAACAACGAAAAGAAATAAGAGCTCCTCACCGCTAAAAGTGCAAAATGTTCTTTAAAGGCCGGCCAAAAGAAATATTGAGCATGGTGTTGAGGTCTTAAGCATGGGGAAGAAGATTCTATTGGCTATTTTAATGAAAAAGATAGAAACCTTACTAGAAGCAGCCACTTATGCTGAGGCAGGGGCATTTGAGATTGCCAGGGAAACATTGAAGAAAGAAGGACACAAGACAGACAAAGAAGTATTTATGTATGCAGAGAATTTACGCAAAAGACTGGGAGCAGAACTCGAAGTCCTCTATGTAATTAGACCCGATGATGAACAACTCTTAGAGAAAAAGCAATTGAGGTCCAGGCTGATTCCAAATGTGATTTTCTCCATAGGTAATTTGGAAGAAGAGATTATAAAATATATCAGGCGGCATAAAGACATTATTTTTACTATTGTTTCTAAAAAGGATATTAAAAACTTAATTGAGCGGTATAATCAGTTAAACTGCCCTTTAGTAATTATTTCCCCAAAATCACATTCAATTTAATTATTTTTCAATCCCATAGCGTTTTAGCTTTCTCCAAAGTGAGACGCGGTCTATACCCAGAACTTCAGCAGCTCGGGTTTTATTGCCACTAAATTTTTTAAGAACCCATAAGATATAAGATTTTTCCTGTTCCTTAAGAGTGGGATAGCGCTCTCCTCTTTTGCGAAAGGTTCGAATTTCCAATCTTCTTAAATCCTCAGGAAGGTGCTCTGGCTGAAGCACATCCCCTAGACACAATGCTACTCCCCTTTCAATGATATTCTCTAACTCTCTTATATTGCCAGGGTAATCATAGTTTGTAAGAATTTCTATAACTTCAGAAGAGATTTTCTTAATGTCTTTATTCATGGAATCTGCATATTTTTTTAAGAAGTAATAACTTAATAAAGGAATATCTCCTTTACGTTCACAAAGTGGGGGTATATGTAAAGATACCACATTAAGGCGATAATATAAATCCTCCCTAAATCGTCCGTTTTTAACAGCCTCTTGAATGTCTTGATTGGTAGCAGCAATAAAACGGACATCCACTTTAATAGGACTAGTTCCTCCCAGTCTCATGATTTCCTTTTCTTGAATTACCCTCATAAGTTTTGTTTGCATGGCATGAGACATATCAGTAATTTCATCCAGAAAAAGGGTGCCTTGAGAGGCCATCTCTATAAGCCCCTTTTTTAAATAGTTTGCACCAGTAAATGCCCCTTTTTCGTGTCCAAAAAGCTCATTTGCTAAAAGCTCTTCGTGGAATGCACCACAGTTTATAGCTAACATCGGGCCTTTGGCTCTAAGGCTGTGGTCATGGATATATCGGGCCAGTAGCTCTTTTCCTGTTCCTGTCTCACCACTGATAAGAATATTGCAATCTGTAGGGGCTACCTTCCGAGCCATCTGTAAGAGTTTCCTCATATTTTCGTCCTCAGTAACTATTATTACTTGACTTTTTTCATAATTTTTTAAACGCTCTTTTAATTTTTTAACTTCCTTTTGAAGCCTGTTCTTTTCTACTGCTTCTGCCACCACTTTACGTACTTCATCAAACTTATAAGGTTTTGCAATATAGTGATAAGCTCCTTTTTTCATAGCCTCTACAGCCGAGTCTATAGTAGCATACGCAGTAATAATAATTACCTCTGAATATGGATAGAGTTGGCGACATCTTTCAAGAATCTGCATTCCATTAACTTTTTCCATACGTAAGTCTGTTAAAACCACAGGGAATTCCTCTTCTTCTAAAAGCTTTAATGCTTTTACCCCACTTTGTGTCCCTACTACTTCATATCCTTCCTTTTTTAGGATATATTCAAGATTCTTTAAGGCAATTAGTTCATCATCTACTACTAATAATCTTACCCTATTGTTCATAAGCTCTCTTCCTTAAAGGCAATTGAACCAAAAAAGAAGTGCCTTCTCCTACTTTACTTTTTACTGTAATACGACCTCCATGTCTCTCTATAATCTCATGGGTAACAAATAAACCTAACCCTGAACCTTTACCCACTTCTTTAGTAGTAAAAAAGGGGTCAAATATCCTAGGTAAAATTTCTGGTTTAATCCCAACACCTGTATCCTTAAACTTAATATTTACAAAACCTTTATCCTCATCTACCTCCGCCTTTATACTAATTATCCCTTCATTTGGTATACTCTGGATGGCATTGGTAATAATATTTAAGAATGCCTGTTGAATGCGTTGCTTATCAGCATAGATATTAATGCTTTCTGGCACCTCAACCCTTATCTCTACCCTAGCAGGGACTTGGCCCCGAATAAAACTCATCGTTTCCTGTATTATATCCTTTAAGTTTAATGTTTCTTTTTCAAACTCCTTTTGCCTAGAAAACTCTAAAAGGGAACGGATAATATTGCGAGCCTTATCGGTTTGTTCTTCAATTTGCTTTAAGAAATGTTTTCTAAAATCCAAATCAGTATTTTCTATCTCTTCCAGAAGTATTTGGCAGGATGTAGATATATTGGAAAGGGGATTATTTAGCTCATGAGCCACGCCAGCTAAAAGTGTGCCTAAGGCAGCAAGCTTTTTTGATTGAAATAATTGCATTTCCTTAATCCTTAATTCTTCTATGGCTTCTTTTACTTTATTTTCTAGATTAGTAGTGTATTCTTTGAGCCGCTGCTTCATCTCTAACTTTTCCTTGGCGCGCTTTAAGGCCACTGCTAGGGCCTCGTCCTTAATAGGCTTGGTAATGAAATCCGAGGCCTCGAATTGAAGAGACTGGATAGCTAAATCCATATCTCCATGGCCAGTGATAATTATTACTTCGGTTTCAGGGTTGATCTGTTTAATCTTTTTTAATACCTCAATCCCATCCATACCAGGCATCTTTATATCGGTTAATACAATGGGGGGATTTTCGCGACGGAATATTTCTATTCCCTCCTTACCACTTGCTGCTGTCATAACCTCATAACCTTCACTACGCAAAGATAAACCTAATATCTCCCTTACCGGCGCTTCGTCATCAATAAGTAAAAGTTTCATCTTAAATACCTTCTTAATCCACTAGACCTGCCTTCGGACTGCTGGGAATCTTAACTCAAATGTGGTTCCTTTTCCTTCCTTACTTTCTACCGTTATAGTCCCACCATAATCTGTGACAATAGCATAGCTAATAGAAAGCCCTAGTCCAGTGCCCCTGCCTGCTTCTTTAGTGGTAAAAAAGGGCTCAAATATTCTATCTATAATATTTTCAGGAATGCCTTTTCCGGTATCAGACACGGTAACAGTAACATCACCCTTGTCTATAAAGGATTTTATCTTTAATAACTTAGTTGAACTAGCCGCCTTGTTCTCCATGGCATCTCGGGCATTGGTTACTAAATTTATAAAAACTTGCTCTAATCTGTTGCTCTCCGCCATTATGCAAGGTAATTTTTCGTCTAAATCCAACTCTACCTCTATTTCACGTAGTCTTAATTGTTGACCTAGTATTTTAAAGACGTTTCTTATAGGTTCATTAATGTTTACTTCATGAGCCTTTATCTCTGCTACCCTAGAAAACTCTCGCAGATGATTGATAATTTGAGAGGCCCTATCTACCTGGCTACTTATCTGTTGAGCCACAGTTTTTAATTCCTCATCATTTACCTTTTTACCTCTTTCTATGGTCTTCTTAAAAAAGTCACTACCCACCTTTATAACATTCAGCGGCTGGTTCAATTCGTGGGCAATGCCTGCTGCCATTTCTCCCAAGGTTGCTAACTTGCTGGCCTGAATCAACTGAGCCTCTTTCTGCACACTCTCTGTGATGTCTGTTGTTGTGGCGATAAGGGCATTTCTTTCCAGGAATCTCACACGGCATATTTGAATATTGACGAAAAAAATACTTCCATCCTTTCTACGATGTTGCTTTTTAGAGAAAAAAATACATCTCCCATCTAAGAGACCTTTTGAATCTTGCATAATTCTTTGCATGTCTTCTTCATATCCCAGATCCATAAATGATAACTTCAGAAGTTCTTCTTTTGAATAGCCATATTGAACCTCGGCTCTTGCATTTGCATCCAAAATTTTATAGGTGTCATAATCTAAAATAAAAATAGGATTTGGGTTAGTATTAAAAAGGAACATGTATTTTTCTTGAGAGTGTTTTATTTCCTCTTTAGATAAGTTTAATCTATAAAGCATATGTTTAAAGGAATCTGCTAACTTGACTATTTCATCGCCAATATGAGTCTTATAGACCAGACAGTTACGACACATATCCAGCTTTTCTGGAAATTTCCCAGATGGCTCAGCCATGCAAAGGGTATTATCCACGTACCAACACATAATTTCAGTATTCCCATATGCAGGACAGTTGGTTCTGTCACAATTTTGTATTTCCCAGCATTTGACTTGTCTTCCAAATTCAAATCCAGGTTTTCCACGACTGATTTCGTCAGCCAATTGAGTGAGAGTAGAAAGGGGTCGGGTGATATATCTGGATAAAAATAAAGTTAAGAAAAAACCCACCACCACAATAGAGATCAAACTTAAGACAACTTCTCTATTCCTAATGGTTACTATTCTTTCCTCTATAGGTTTCCAGTCAATTCCTACAGTTAAAACTCCTAATATTCTCTTTTTACTTCCATGGCACTTATGACATGTCTTCTCATTATAGATAGGCATAGCATGAAGAAGTGTTTTTTCTTCCCTTAATGTTTCCAAACCTTTAACTAGGGAACCAGTCCGTAAAGCTTTTTTGGTAACCTCTGAAGTATCAACTTTATTTATGTTGTTTAGTATTCCGCTATATTTAACAACACCTTTAGTATCACAAAGGTTTACCACCTTTACATCTTTCATTTTGTTTAGTCTTTCTAAAATGGCCTGAACATCGTCCATATCTCCATCAAACATGGGATATTCAATACTTTTCATGACTGTATCACTGAGCTCAAAAGCCCACTCTTCTTGTCTACTAAAATGGTATTTTATCCGTGTTACCATATCATAGTAAGTAAAAATGCCTGTTACTATGATTAAAATCAAACTTACACCCAATATTAACTTAGTCTTTAGACTGATTATATTCAACTTAATATATAACCGCTCTAAAAACGCTATAATTTGGTTCAATTCCCTAATACCCTATATGCTTATGTTGGCGATGGCATGTAGTGCAGAGGTTTTTAGGAATGTTTATTGTCTTGCGACGTTCCACTACATTAGTGGCCTTTACATGGAGGCTTGCAGGTCCATGACATGTTTCGCACTGAACATTTTTTAAGTGCGGTGTTTTTTCTACACTGATAAAACCACCTGGTTCGCCATAACCAGTGGTGTGACAAGGTAGACATTGAGGGTCATGGTCTTTACCTCTCATTTCTAAAATGCGAAAGTTTCTGGAATACTTCCATTCAGAGTATGTTTTCACATGCTCAGGGTGACATCCCCTACACTTCTGCATTCCCACATAATGGGGTTTTTCTTTTTCTTCTTCAGCCGAGGCGGTGAAAACCTGGGAATCCACGCCCATACAAAAACATTCAATAATGATAAAGAAAACAACTTTTTTGATAAACCATCTCACACCTCTCCTCCTTGCCTATCAGCAAGTTATATAAATTATACAATTAATTATTTCAGAAGGCAACTTAAAACAGTGCCCCAAAATCCCCGACCTCCTTTGCAGCCCCAGCCCTAAATAAAATATTTGTATGGTTGCGGTCAGTTACTATATTTGCCTGTCTGCCAACAAGCAGGCCTGCCCGACGGCCGTGTCTGCCCCTGCCCGCAGGCAGGCGGGGACAGACAGGCAGGCGGGTGGATTTTCTTTTAAAGTTATCACGGATTTGGGGAGTATGTATACATAGTATATTGAACCAAAAGATATAAAGGCACTTCAAAAAAGATTTCTTATTTTTATGCAGAGGGTATTTCACCTCAAAACCAAATCTACAATGTCTTCGATTTTATCTATTAAAATAATCTCCAACCCTTTTCGAATATCCTCTGAAAGATCCTCTACATCGGCTTTATTTTTGCCAGGCAAAATTACAGTTTTTACCCCAGCCCTTCGGGCAGCCAGTATCTTTTCTTTGATCCCTCCTACAGGGAGAACTCTTCCGCTTAAGGTCAACTCTCCAGTCATACCCACCTCTCTTTTTGCTGGTCTCTCTGTTAAAAGAGAAATAAGGGCTAAAGCAATGGTTATACCAGCAGAAGGCCCATCTTTAGGAATAGCCCCAGCAGGAACATGGATATGAATGTCATGATGATCAAAGAAATCTGCCGGGATATGAAATGAGTCAGCATTGCTACGAACATAGCTTAAAGCTGCTTGAGCAGATTCTTGCATGACATTTCCCAGTGACCCTGTTAGAATAAGTTTCATTTTCCCTTTCATTTTAGTTGCTTCTACAAAGATAATATCTCCACCTGTCTCTGTCCAAACTAGACCTGTAGCAACGCCCACACGGTCTTTTGCCTCAGCTACTTCATAATAAAATTTTCTTGGCCCTAAATATTTCCTCACTAATTCAGGAGTTACAATAATATCTTCTCCAAACCTCTTATTATGCTTAACAATCTCTCTAGCAATTTTCCTACATACAGAAGCAATTTCTCTTTCCAACCCTCTTAATCCAGCCTCACGGGTATATTCTTGGATGATTTTATATACCGCTTCAACCGTAAATTTTGGAGGATTTAAGGATAGTCCATTTTCCTTAATCTCTCTAGGAATAATGAACCGAAATGCAATTTTTTCCTTCTCTTGGTCTGTATATCCTGAAAAATAAAGGGTTTCCATCCGATCTAAAAGTGGATCTGGAATGGGGTCTATTATATTGGCAGTGGTAATAAACATAATCTTAGATAGATCAAAGGGGGTGTCTAAATAATAATCGGTAAAGTCAGCGTTTTGTTCTGGATCCAATACTTCTAATAAGGCTGAAGCAGGGTCTCCCCTGAAATCTTGTCCTATTTTATCTACCTCATCCAGCATAAATACAGGGTTAATTGAACCAACACGACGTATTTCACGAATTATTCGTCCTGGCATAGCTGCCACATAAGTTCGGGGATGTCCTCTTATCTCAGCCTCATCTTTCATCCCTGCAAGGGAAATACGGACAAATTTTCTTTCCAACGCCTGGGCAATGGATTTACCTAAAGAGGTTTTCCCAGTGCCTGGTGGTCCTACAAAACAAAAAATAGGCCCTCTGATTTCCTGCTGTAAAAGCCTTTTCTCCAAAGCCTCTCTTACTATGGAGCGGACATCTTTTATTTGAAAGGGTTTAGCAATATAATTGTAAGCCCCTTTTTTTATCGCTTCTACAGCCGAGGAGATGGTGGCATAGGCAGTAATCATAATAACTTCAACATCTGGATACCTACTCTTTATTCTTTCAAGTAGCTCCATACCATCAATCTTTTCCATCTTCAGGTCTGTCAGAACCACATCGAACTCAGCGTTTTGAAACTGTTGAAGAGCCTCCATGCCACTTGCTACTGCAACTACATGATAACCTTCTTTTTCCAAAATATGCTTCAGATTGTCTCGGGCAATCTTATCATCATCTACTACTAATATTTGGTATTTCCGATCTAATTTCAATTTTCTGACAGCTAGGTATTCTAAAATCCTTTCTTTAACATTTTCCAAACCATAGTGATTTTCATTAAGAATCCTCTCTGCCCGGTTAATATCTAGGTTATCTTGCGTTTGTTTATTCCAGGGAAGGGTGACTAAGTACTCAATATAGATAAGACCCACAGTATATTCAGCTGTGCTAGAGTTCATCTTAGTTAGTTTTTCTAACTCCTGATTAGCAATTTCTCTGATATTGACAGGCAAATCAGCCTCATCAATCATTTTGCGCAAGTCTTCTATATCCGTGGTATGGTTTTTTTTGTTGGATTTTTTAAAGAATTTCATTACAAATTTAATTATATCCAAGTTTAAATTGGATATCAATGGGTGTCTGAACTTATAACTTGTTTTTCCTATCCTCTTGCCAAAAAAGACAAGTATGCTTATTTTAAATTAAATTCCATAGAAGGAGGAAAGCAAATAATGGCAAAGGCAGTAGGTATTGACTTAGGTACAACTAACTCTGCGATTGCAGTGATTGAGGGAGGTAAACCCAAGATAATTCCTAATGCGGAAGGAAATAGGATAACTCCCTCAGTGGTGGCCTTTACTAAAGATGGCCAGCGTTTAGTTGGACAAGTAGCCAAAAGACAAGCTATTTTAAACCCTGAACGCACTTTTTATTCAGTAAAAAGGTTTGTTGGACGACGGTGGGGAGAGGTAGACGAAGAGAGTAAAATTGTATCTTACAAGGTGGTTCGTGGAGAAAATGATACTGTGCGATTTGAGATAGATGGGAAGCTCCATGCCCCTGAAGAGATCTCGGCCATGGTCCTTAGAAAATTGGTAGATGATGCCTCGGCCTATTTAGGTGAGAAGGTAAAAGATGTGGTAATTACTGTGCCTGCTTATTTCAATGATTCACAAAGACAGGCAACCAAAGACGCAGGCACCATTGCTGGTTTAAATGTTTTAAGAATTATCAATGAACCCACAGCCGCGGCCTTGGCTTATGGTGTGGAAAGAGGTAAGGCTGAAAAGATCTTGGTATTTGACTTAGGTGGCGGCACTTTTGATGTTTCTATCTTAGAAGTAGGAGAAGGTGTATGTGAGGTGTTGGCTACTTCTGGCGATACACACTTAGGTGGTGATGATTTTGATAAACGTATTGTAGATTGGATGGCAGACGAATTCAAGAAGGATTATGGGATTGATTTAAGAGAAGATAGACAGGCCTTGCAACGTCTTTATGAAGCTGCGGAAAAAGCCAAGTGTGAACTTTCTTCCACCTTGGAGACGGAGATTAATCTTCCTTTTATTACCGCTGATGCTCAAGGTCCAAAGCATTTACAGATGAAACTTACTCGAGCAAAATTTGAACAACTGGTAGATGATTTGATAAAAAGATGTTTGCCTCCAACGAAACAGGCCTTAGCAGATGCAAAGCTTTCACCTCAAGATATAGATGAGGTATTACTTGTAGGAGGGAGCACGCGGATTCCAGCAGTTCAGCAGTTTCTCAAAGAGTTTTTTGGAAAGGAGCCAAATAAGAGCATTAACCCTGATGAAGCAGTAGCTTTAGGGGCCGCTATTCAAGCAGGTATTATTCAAGGAGAAGTGAAAGAGGTAGTTTTATTAGATGTAACCCCCCTTTCTTTAGGTGTAGAAACCTTAGGTGGGGTGATGACTAAAGTGATTGAAAGAAATACTACTATTCCTGTGAAGAGAAGCCAGATTTTCACTACTGCTGAAGATAATCAAAGTGCTGTAGATATTGTTATCTGTCAGGGTGAACGCCCTATGGCTAGAGATAATAGAATCTTGGGCCAATTCAGGTTAGAGGGAATTAGGCCAGCACCTAGAGGTGTTCCTAGAATTGAAGTTACCTTTGATATTGATGTCAATGGCATTTTAAATGTAAGTGCAAAGGATTTAGATACCCAGAAAGAACAAAGGATTACTATTAGTGGTGCATCAACATTGGATAAAAGTGAAGTGGAAAGAATGGTGAAAGAGGCAGAGATGCATGCCGAAGAAGATAGACGGCGTAAAGAAAAAGCGGAAGTGAAAAATCAAGCTGATAATCTGGCTTACCAAATAGAAAAAACTATCAAGGATTTAGGAGACAAAGCTCCTGCTACAGACAAGGCTCGTTGTGAACAACTTATCCAGGACATCAGGCAGGCAGTGAAAGATGATGCCCCAATTGATAGAATCAAGAGTTTAATGAACGAATTGCAGCAGGCAGCTCAGAATTTGAGTGCTCAAGCCTATCAACAAGCCACAGGAGGCCCTTCTGGGACACCACCTCCAGGAGGACCAAGTAAAGGGGGAGAGGAAGAAGTAATAGATGCTGAGTATAAAGAAGCTAAATAACTAAACATTTTCTAAAAAGGCCGCTAAGGCGGCCTTTTTATTTTTAAGCTCTATTCTGTTTATCTAACTAAATTATTTTAAGAATTCCTGATTTTACCATTTTTCTGGGTTGTAGCAATTTAAATTTAGGTATAGAATTAATCCAAAGATTTAAAATTATGTTTATTATATTTCTAGCCATTGCTCCTTTAGCTAAATATGAAAGTGGAAAAAATTAGCGAATTGGAAACAAAGAGTAAATATTCCATATTGTGTGATATAAGTATGGAATTAACTCATCCTGCACCACTTGAAGAGGTTCTGGAGAAAACAGCAGATTTAATGGCCAAGTTTTTCTATCCTGATGGTATCAGAATTTATTTGTGGAATGATGAAGAAGCCAAATTAAAATTAACTGTTTCCAGAGGTTTATCAGAAGAGTTTTTAAAACAAGTTCAAGACATTCCCTTAGGGAAAGGATATTCAGGTATAGCCATTAGGCAGGGAAGGCCATTTGGTATGGATGTTTCTGAATTCCCAGATGAAGAAAGGAAAACTCTGTTTAGAAAAGAGGGAATTAAGTCTGTTCTAGCTATCCCTTTACAACTTAAGGGGTGTATATTAGGTGTATTAAATGTAGCTAGCACCAGAAATTATGATTTTTTTCTAGATAAACTGGATTTTTTATGTGCCATAGGAAGCCAAATTTCTATTGCTATTGACTATGCTAAGCTATTTGAGGAAAAAATTGAGCAAGAGAGATTAAAAGCTGCTCTTGAATTAGAAAGGGCTTTAGCTCAAATTGGGAGACTGGCTGCTATAGGAGAGATAACTACTAAAATTAGCCATGAGTTTCGGACTTGTTTGACAGTTATAGGAGGGTTTGCCAGAAGAATCCTGAAAAAGTGTTCACCCGAAGACAAAAAATATATAGATATAGTGCTCTCTGAAATTTCTAGGTTGGAAAACATTGTTTCTAACTTGACATGTTTGGTAGAGGAAGAAATCCATCCTCAAAAGACCAATATTAACCAATTAATTGAAGACTCTGTCCAATTATTTATAGATCAATTTGAGGAGAAAAACATTATTGTGCATAAAGTGTTAGATAAAAATTTACCTGAGGCCTTTGTGGACCCAAGACAGATTAAACATGTATTAATTTTTATTATTAAAAACATACTGGATGTGATGCCTGATGGTGGTAAGATTTTGGTAAAAACTAAGAGGCAAAACAATTTTGTCCAAATTGTTATTGAAGATAATGGCCCTCAAATACCTCAAGAGGATTTAATTAGATTGTTTTGTTCATTTGTTACAGGTAAACCTAGAGGAGTTGGTTTGGGATTGACTATTGCGCAGCGAATAATTGAGGGCAATAAAGGTGCTTTTTCCATAGTCAATAAGGAGGAAAAAGGGGTAATTCACCAAATACAGCTCCCATTAAATTAGGAGTATTTTATGTTTACTGGTTTGGTTGAAGGAAAAGGGATGGTTGTTGGTATAGAGAGGAAAGATCAAGGGGCAAATCTTCAAATAAAACCACTTTTTTCTTTAAATAATTTAAAAATTGGAGAGAGTATTGCCATTGATGGCGCCTGTCTTACGGTAACAAAACTTCATAAAGAAACATTTGAGGTAGAGCTTTCTCCAGAAACCTTACTTAGGACTACTTTTAGGTATTTTCAGGTGGGAACAGAAGTAAATCTGGAACAGGCTTTACAATTGGGTGACAGATTGGGAGGTCACTTAGTTACTGGTCATGTTGATACTATGGGAGTCATCAAGGACAAAAAAGAATGGGGAAGTCATACGGTGTTTACCTTCGGCATTCCTGGCGAGTGGATGCGTTATATTGTGGAAAAGGGTTCAGTAGCTATAGATGGAGTTAGTCTTACGGTAAATCGCTGTCTTTCTGATGGTTTTGAAGTAAATATTATTCCTCATACAGCCAGAATAACTACTTTAGGAAAAAAAGAAATAGGGGATAAAGTAAATATTGAGACTGACTTAATTGGAAAATATGTATTCAAATTTCTCACTCCTTGGCTAAAAACAGGACTCACCGAAGATTTCCTAAAGGAACATGGTTTTTGGTAATGTGTATTTCTTGGAGATTAATTCCTATAGATAAAAGATCTCCTGCCCTTCATCAGGCAGAATTTGGTTGTTTAAAAAGGGCCTATGCTATTAATGTAACACGAGGATGTAGTTTTTATTGTATTTATTGCTATGCACGCGGTTATGCTATTGCTCCATCCAAAGGGACTGTTTATCTCTATCAAAATTTACCTTTGCTTTTACAAAAAGAAGCACGCCGCTTACCTATGGGAACACCTATCATCTTTAATACTGCTTCTGAATGCTTTCAGAATCATCCCCATATTCTAGAAATTACTTATCGTAGTATGGCTATTTTGTTACGCAGGGGACACCACATCAATTTTCTTACCAAAGGAGTAGTGCCTAAATGGTTTAAAGACCTATTTTGCCGCTACCACCATCATATTCAGGCTACCATTGATGTAGTCTCTTTGAAAGAAAATTACTGTAATTTATTTGAACCAGGTGCGCCCATAGGGAAGAAAAGGCTTGAGGGAGCTATACGTCTCTTGAACTGGGGAATTCCAGTAAAAGCACGTCTTGACCCTTTGATTCCCTTTTTTAGTGATACTCAAGAAAATATAGAAAACCTGCTTTTAGCAATTAAGGATTGTGGAATTAGAAAAATCATTATCAGCTATTTGGAATTACGTCCTAGGATTATAGAGCAACTTAGGCAAGAATTGCCTGCCTCCATAGCCAAACTCATCTTAGGTTGTTTCCCCAAACCAAGTTGGGATAGGGTAGGGAGTAAAACTCTATGTAAACAGGTGCCTCTTTCCATACGAAAGAAGGTTTATCAACGTATTAGACAACAGGGAGAAAAATTGGGGATAAAGGTGGTTGTCTGCCGGTGTAAAAATCCCGATGTGAGTTTCTCGCAATACTGTTTATCCAAGTCGGGTTTACCAAAATACAAAAGGCTATCTCAACCAGTTTTGTTATGACTAGCTTTAAATTAGGTAAGATTAAAGGAATAGAGATTCGGCTAGACTTTAGTTGGTTTATTGTTTTTGTCCTTTTTAGCTGGACATTGGCTACTTACTACTTTCCTGAACAATATCCTCATTGGTCTATGGAGCTTAATTGGGGCATGGGGTTTTTAGCCTGCCTTCTATTGTTTGTTTCTGTGCTCCTGCACGAACTGGCTCATTCTCTTGTAGCTCAAAGGCATGGAGAAGAGGTAAAAAGTATCACCCTTTTTATCTTAGGAGGAGTAGCACAAATTGCTAAAGAGCCTGAAACTCCTTATATGGAGTTCACCATGGCTATTGCTGGACCTCTGGCTAGTTTTTGTTTAGGAATGACCTTCTTGGGTCTTAAATGGATAGTAACACCCATAAGTGAACCACTCACTGCTTTAACAAAATATCTAGCCTATATCAATTTTATATTATGTGGGTTTAATCTTCTTCCTGGTTATCCTATGGATGGAGGAAGAGTTCTCAAGGCAATTCTTTGGAAAAAAACAGGAAATCTCAAACAGGCTACCCGATGGGCAGCAAAAACTGGTAGAGGTATTGCTTTATTTTTCGTCTTCTTTGGTCTTTTCCAGATCTTGGCAGGTTTTTGGCTCAATGGACTTTGGATTCTTTTTATTGGTTGGTTTTTATATCAAGCATCAATAAAAAGTTATCAACAAGTTTTAATAAAAGATTTCCTGAAAGAAATAAAGGCTAAAGATGTGATGAATTCTGATTTTATTATTGTATCCCCAGATACTACTTTAAAAACCTTGGTAGATGAATATATTTTAAAGAAAGGGCAAAGGGCGTTTTTTGTAGGTAGGGAAGATGAGATTTTGGGCATCATTTCTTTAGAAGATGTCAAAAAAGTAATACCAGAGGGGAGAGGGACATTATCTGTAAAAGAAGTAATGACTCCGAGAGACCGTTTGCAAACAGTTACTCCTGATGATGATGCCATAAAGGTTTTAGAGCGCTTAACCAGTCTTGATATTCATCAAATTCCCGTAATTATGGATAATCGGATAATAGGTATTGTCACTCGTAATACTATATTGCATCTTTTACAGGTAAGATTAGAATTGGGCGAATAAGTTCTTAATAAATGCAGGAATTTGTGATATATATTGCTCAATCCTTAATGGAAGGAGTGGTAATATGGAAAAGGCACGTGCCCATGTAATCATTAAAGGTAGGGTGCAAGGAGTATTTTTTAGGAGTTCCACTCAAGACGAAGCCATAAGGCTAGGTCTTACAGGTTGGGTGAAAAATTGCCCTGATGGCAGTGTGGAAGCAGTATTTGAAGGAGACAAAAAGGTAATTGAAGAAATAATTAAATGGTGTCATAAAGGTCCTCCCTGGGCACGGGTAAATGAAGTGAAAGTTAGTTGGGAACCTTATCAAGGAGAATTTGTGAGATTTTCTGTGGTTTATTAGTATCTGCTCAAAATAGTATTTTGAGTAGATAATGAAAATTGCAAAATGCAAAAGAACTCATTTTTTCAATTTGCATTCTGCATTTAATATCTAACTTTCGCCATCCACAATTATAATCTAAGAAAAGCCTTGAGAAAAGGCATATGCGAATTTTGAGTTTTCTATGAAAAAGTTGTGCAACCCTTTTTAAGTATCAGGGATTTTGGGTCTTACTTATTTTTAGCATAAGGTAAAGCCTAGTCTCTGAACCAGGTTTTATTCTCTCATCCATAGATAAACCTGCTACCCAGATAATTTTTTCTTGACTTATAACTAGGGGATACTTTTTTCGTTCAGCGTAAGGTATTTTTAGGTCAATAAAGAAATCCTTTATTTTTTTACTTCCCTTACCGCCTAAGGGATAGAATTTGTCTCCTGGTTGATAAGGTCTAATCTCTAAGGGAAAAGAAACTTTATCAAAATCTACAAAGACTTCCTTTGGTGTCTGATTTATTTTTTCCCCCTTGTTTTCTAGCAATTTAATTTCTAGTGAGATATTGAGCTCTTTTATTTCCACTTTCCCAGGTTTTTCTATCTGATAATAATAATCAGGTTGAGGCGGAATAGAGGAAGTAATATAGAGATAATGACCTTCTTTATATCCTAACCAGCCTTTGGGTAAGGAGATAAATTTATGAGGACCTCCAGGAGAAGCAAGCGCTAAAAGGGCGTTCAAGTGGCGGCGAGTAAAGGGTAAAGGAATTTCTTTCAATAATGCTACCAAAATTCGCCTTTGTAAGGCAGGATGATAGGGTCTAAAAAGATTAAGGTCTATTTGTTTTCCCTTAGGGGTTTGTTTTACACTTTTAGCTATGGTTTCTTTTATAATCTTATCCAACCACTCTCTTTCTTCCTGCCAAATAAGACTCATTTCCAATAGGTTTTCCTTAAATCGGGGATTGAATTTCAAAACTAAAGGAATCAATTGATGTCTGATGCGATTGCGAAAAAACCGGATATCAAAGTTGGTGCTATCAATCATATAAGGAATTCCTTCTTCCTCAAGGAGCTGTTTTATTTTATCTTTATAGATAAAAATAAGGGGACGAATAAATTTTTCTCTCTTGATAGGCATTCCCCCTAAATCCACCCAGGCCGTTCCTCGAATCAATCTTCTTAAAATTTCTTCTATTTGGTCATCAGCAGTGTGTCCCAAAGCCAGCTTATCTGCCCTTGTTTCTTGCAACACCTGATTAAAGAAATCATACCTTAATTTTCTTGCAGCTGCCTCTAAAGAAAGCTTTTTCCTTCTGGCATAAGCTAACGCCTTCCCATGTCCTATATAAAAAGGCAAATTCAGCTTTTTAGTCATTTCTTCTACAAATTCTGCATCTCTTAATGAAGCCTCTCCTCTAATACCGTGTTCATAATGCACTACTCCCAGCTTTAGATTGTAATGGGTGCTTAATTGGTAAAGAATGTGCAGGAGGGCAATAGAATCACATCCGCCAGATACTGCTATGAGGATATGTTCCCCTTTTTGAATGAGGTTATATTTCTCAATAGTTTGTATTATTTGAGGGATAATTTTATCGAACCTTCTCATCTAAATTAATCATTTTCCCAATAGCTAGCACAAGTCGTTTCTGACTCCCAGACACTGACCTTCCCCAAGCTAGCCTTAGAAGACACCTTATCTTTTAATGTTTTAAAAATATACCGAGCAATTAATTCAGAGGTGGGATTTTCTTTATCAAAAGGGGGAATTTCATTTAGATAACCATGGTCTAATCTTTCCAAGCATTCTCTTAACAAAGATTTGAGCACCTTAAAGTCCATCACCATACCATTTTTTCCTACTTCCTTTGCTTTTATTTCTACTTCTACCTTCCAATTGTGTCCATGCAAGACTTCACACTTACCATGATAATCTCTTAGCCTATGAGCAGCAGAAAAATATGAAACTACTTTTAAGCTATACATAACAATGTTTAACGGCCTTTTTTCTCTATAGAGAAAAACTTCATTAATGGATGACTGGGGGTGATAATCAACTGAGTTTTTTTATCAAATCCCTTTTGATAAACCTCCATAGATTTAATAAAGGCATAAAACTCAGGGTCCTGCCGGATGCTCTTAGCATAAATTTTAATGGCCTCCTCATCACCTTGACCTTTGATTTGCTCTGCTTGCTGAAATGCCTGAGCAAGAATAATAGCCCGTTCCCGATCAGCGGCTGCCCTGATTTTCATGGCTTGTTCTTTCCCTTCAGAACGGTATCTTTTTGCCTCCCTTTCTCTTTCAGCACGCATACGGTCAAATACGTGTCTTTCGTTTTCTGGAGGCAGGTCAGCCCGTTTAATTCTCACATCTACCACTTTAATACCATAATCTGCTGCTAATTGATTGCTTTTTTGAGTAACTTTTTTCATAAGTTCGCTTCTTTTCTCTGAAACCACTTCCGTAAGAGTATGCACACCCAGTTCTACTCTAAGCTGGGCATAAATAATGTCATCTAATCGTGATTGAGCTCCTTCAATGGTCTTTACCGTTTGATAAAATTTTAGAGGGTCTGCAATCTGCCACTTGCTATAATTATCCACCACCAGATTTTTTTTGTCCTTGGTCAATATCTCAGCTGGAGCAGCATCATAGGCCAAAATCCGGCGTTCAAAATGCATTACTTGCTGAAGGAAGGGAATTTTAAAGTGTAAGCCCGGTCCCAAAACACCGCCAACAGGTTTTCCTAACTGTAACAAAAAGGCCTGCTCTGTTTGATCTACGGTAAAAAAACACTGCCAGATACCCAGAAGTAAAATAAAGATAACTATAAAAATGATACCTGAATATTTTCTCATTATTTCCCCCTTGTGGTTAATGAAGTTTTTCTGCCTTCCGGAGAAGGCAAAGTTTGTGAAGGTTGATTTAAGGGCAAGATAATCTTCTCTACCTTCTCTGGCACAATAATTTCCCTGGTTTGAGCCAAGATTTTCTCCATGGTATCTAAATAAATTTGGCTGCGAATAATCTTAGGCGCTTGTTTATAGGCCTTAAGACGGCTCAAAAAGCGTTGCATCTCTCCTTCGGCCCTCTTAATCCTTGTTTCTTTATAAGCCATGGCTTCATTGATAATCTGTGCTGCCTTCCCCTTAGCTTGAGGCAAAATATCATTTCTATAGGCTTGAGCTTCGTTAATAAACTTACTTTTATCCTCTTTGGCACTAGCCACATCTTTAAAGGCCTTAACTACTGCTTGCGGAGGATGGACATCCTGTAATTGGACAGCCACTATGGATATCCCAGCCTGATAATTATCTAAAATAGACTGCAATAAAGCTTTGGTTTCCTGTTGAATCCGAAATTTTCCTATAGTTAACACTTCATCAATAGGGGTTTTGCCCACAGTTTCTCGCATGGATGCTTCAGCAGCATCTTTGACTGTTTTGGGGATGTCTTTTACATTAAATAGATAATGCACAGGGTCTTTAACTTTATATTGGACGATAAATTCCACACTCACAATGTTTTCGTCACCAGTAAGCATGAGAGATTCTTCAGGGATAGTGCGATACTGAGCAGGAGGGCCGGCACTAATGGTGCGAAAGCCGATCTCTAATCTTCTTACCTTGGTTACCTGTGGCTTTATGACCGTTTCTATAGGATAAGGTAGATGATAATGGGGGCCAGGAGGGGTTGTCCTTACCATTTTCCCAAATCTCTTTACTATTCCTACTTGAGAAGGAGAAACAATATAAATGCCCGAAGCCAGCCACAAAATGACTAAAATAATAAAAAGCACAGGCCATCGCATGGACTGTTTGAATTTTTTCCATTTTGCCTCCCACTGCTTTACCACCTCAGGAATTTTTACTTCTTTTTTAGCTTGATATTCTTCCCAATCAAATGGCATTTATTTTCTCCTTCCCTAAATATTTTTTTCAGCTTAGACGGAATAATGAAAGAGGTCAAGTCCAAAATCCGCGATTGATTTTTTATTCTAACGTCTCCGTTCGCAGACAGGTTTTAGGACTTTTGCAGGAGATTTTTTTGGGGAAATTTGGGGTCAAACCTACAAAATACATTTAATTGCCCCCTAAGTTAGCTGCAATAAACTCTTACAAAATTGTTATGAAATTGTCAACTTTTTTCAAAAACCACCGACTGCCAACTAATCTATGCTGATTATGTAGCGCTGGATCTAAAGAGGCAATAGTTTATCAATGATATGGGTTGCAACAAGTGGAACTGGCACGAGAATTTCCTCAGCTTTCCTTATCATCAATTTATGATGCTCTTTCCTACTATTATATGACAATAAAAAGGAAATTAATTTGGCTTAGTAATTATAAATGATATATGCCCCTTGGCTTTAAGGACATTATTTCTATTTTCCAAAGGGTGTTATTGAGCCAGCAAGGGTGACTGATTTTAGCAATATACCAGTGAGTATCTTTGAAAACATATAGCCTGGACAATTTGTCAAATGAGCATTACTTGTGTACATTTTTGCCCTTGGAGAGACAAATTTGGTCTAGTTAAGTAATTATAAAATAGTATAAATCTAATGACACTACCTACAATTTAGTAGAACCTATTTTCTTAATGCACTATTATGTGTGGCATGAAATTTGCTTAAAGCATAATAACAATGACTAAATGGTAACAACAACTAAAAACGGGAAATTGAGAAGAATTTTTTAATTTTGGTTGACATCTTATTAACAAATGTGCTAAAAGACAAATAATTTTGGAGGGAAAAATGTTCCAAAAAAAGTCAATTTTTTTTATAGGATTAATGTTTTTACTAATCTTAAATGGATTGGGAGAGGCAACAGAATTAAGCCTTCCTGGGTCTCCTACTTGTGCTACAATTGCAGATTTTAATGGGGATCTCAAGTCAGACTTGGCCATAGGCACAGATGGAGCCATTCTTATTTATTCAGGAAACGGAGGGGGTTCCTTTTCTGGTCCCACTATTATTGCCTTTAGTGGTCTTCCTAATGTGATAAAGGCAGCGGATGTAAACGGTGATGGAGGAGTGGATTTGATAGTGAGTGACAAGAAAATGGGAAGGATAAAAATTTTATTGAATAAGGATGGTGAATTTGAATCTATACACATAGAAAATGACTCTAGGGCAGCAAATGATATTGTATTATATGACTTTAATGCTGATGGTTATCTTGACATGGCCTTGGCTGAAAACAATCAAATTTCTATTTTGTATGGTTTGGGAAGCTACAACCCCAAAGAAAATACCTGGTTTATAGCAGGAGAAAATTGTTCCATTCCTACGGGAACTCTATCTGCTATAGGAAAGGCAGATTTCAATAAAGATGGTCTAGCAGATATAGTAGTGGCGGCTGGAAATATGCTTTATGTCCTAACCCAAGAAACTGCAGGTTTTACCATTACTGCTCAGGCACAAGCAGGATGGCATCCTGTTGCCTTAGCTATAGCTGACTTTAATCATGATTGGGTTTTAGATGTAGTAGTAGCCAATAAAAGCAATAGTATAGGACTTTTTTACGGGACTGCAGCGGAAGGTGGATATAGTTTCGAACATCCTGTTTATTATTCTGTGGGTTATTCCCCTTCTTCTCTGGATATAGCTGACTTTAATAGTGACAATTATTTGGATATAGCCGTAGGCTGTGAAGGCAGCAATGCTGTATATTTTTTATTAAGCACAGGTTTAGGTAATTTTACACCTTCAGATAAAACTATATCTACTGATAGTCGTCCCATTAAAGTTTTAGCAACGGACTTTGACAATAATGGAAAGATGGATTTATTAACAATAAATCAAAATACAGTGAAGATTTTTAAAGACCAAGAAATTTCAGCGCAGCTTGATTTTAAACTTTGTGAAGTAGATATAAAAATAAGAAAAAATGGTGAGGGTGACCCACTTGATGGACCTTTAACGATTACCACCAATGTTAATGATAAAATCGAAGTTTTTGGGTCACTTAACCCAAATGATTGTCATGGTTACACAGCAGATTTTTATTTACTGCTTAATACTATCACTCCTGACCTCAGCGGGGAAGAAGCAGAAGCCGAAACAAATACCTATTCAATTACAACTAGTGGGATTACACAAGGAGAGGCACCTTTTGCCACAGACTTAAATATTACAAACATTCCTGAAGTTCCTCTGTGGTCTTTTTCTACACAGGACTTAGCAAGGGAAATAGGCTGTGGTTATTACAGTATAATTGGCAAATTAGTAATCAAAGGGGCAACCGGATTAACCTATTATGTGAGCGATGCAGCAGAGTTTGGTATCACGGGCCGTATTATAAGTGATCCTCCGATTGTAAATGTAAACGTCAATACTGATGCTGGTAGAGTTAAAGCCTATGCAACTGTGGAAGCAAATAGTGCTGCAAGCCTAATAGCCTTTGCCTATCTTTGGATTGATTGCTCCAGGACAGATACCTTTACCCTAGAGGTAGACAATGAGACTCAAACAGTAACAAAGACTTCTATATTTAAAGAATGGTATACTCCAACAGGTTGGCATACTTACGGAAAATATTATTATTATGATGAAGAAAACGGAGAGATAGCAGAAGCTGAAGAAGGCACAGAGCCTGAATACATACCTCCATTTACAGTGTGGTCAGTAGCAGACCTTACTGACTATCCTTTATTTGATTTTCCTAGCTCCTATTTCCCATCTGGTTATGCCTGTGAAGTCCATGCCGGATTTATCATTAAAAATTGGGATGGAATGGATTATTCAGTATTTGATTATGATTCATTTTACAATTACTAAGGAGGGGAAAAATGAGAAAATACTTGATTGGTTTGGTAGTGGGCGTTTTTATGCTGGTAAGTGGCCTAGCTGAAGCTCAGACTATATCTGATACCAGCCACAAAGTAGGGATTGGCTTCAGGGTAAATGGGATTTTGCCTTCAGAAGACACCTTTTTTGACCATGAGTTAGACACAAAAAATCAGGCTATGCTAGGGGCAAGTCTTAGTTATGGAGTAAATGAGTGGCTTACTTTAGAAGCTGCCTTTGATTATTCATTGGATATAGACCTTAAGGATAAGACAGATAATGTAAAAATAGGGAAGATCAATGTCTATCCTTTGACCTTCTCTGCCCAATTGCGTTATCTAACAAAAGACCCTCAATATTATACCTGGATGGTGCCTTATATTACCCTTGGTTTTGGGTATTATTTCGTGGATGGTGATGTGGCAGGTGAGTATGAAAAACATTGGGGAAATGAGGTAAACTTGGATTTTGATGGTGCTTGGGGAGGTCATGTAGGTTTAGGCATAGACTTTTTTGCTAGCGAAAGTTTGGCTGTAGGTTTTGAAGCCCGCTATTTTTGGGCCAGTGGAGAGGTAGAAAGAGCAGTTGATACACCTGTAGGTCCGTCAAAAAAAGAAGTTGATTATGATTTAAATTCCTGGATGATTGGGGCTAATATCAAATATTATTTTGATTTTGGCAAGTAAAGAATGGATTTCTTAAGGGCTTTGTTTAATGCTTGATACTTAAAAATCGCAGTAACTTTAAAAGAAAGCCCACCTGCCTGTGCTACGCCTGCCTGCGCAGACAGGCAAATGTAGTAAAATAAAGCAAATTTTTTAAAAATAGCTTCACCTAAAAGGTGAAACAACAAACACCAAAGGTTATAAAAGGAGCACTCGCTGCGGTTGGAATTTTATCCAAAAATCAATCGCTGTTTTGGGAGTTAACCAAGATTGAACAGCTTTTTGGCGTTTTCGGTGGTTTTTAAAGCAACCTGTTTTAAACTCACTTCTTTTATATCTGCCACTTTTTGGGCAGTATAATGCAAAAAAGCAGGCTCGTTTTGCTTGCCTCTCATAGGCACAGGGGCAAGAAAAGGGGCATCGGTCTCTAAAAGGAGGGATTCCAGAGGGGTCTTTTTTACTACTTGTTTAAGTTTAGTAGACTTGGGGAAAGTAACTATCCCAGGGATGGAAATATAAAAACCAGCCTTGATACATTTTTCTGCAAAGGAAACATCTCCAGGGAAACAATGCCAAACACCTTTACAGGATAGTCCTTCTGTTTCTACCAATATTTGCCAGGTTTCTGAAATAGCCTCTCGGCAATGAATAACAATGGGTTTCCCTAGTTTCTGAGCTAGTTTAATTTGTCTTTTAAAGGCATTTATTTGAATCTCTCTAGGAGATAAATTCCGATAAAAGTCTAGGCCAATTTCTCCAATGGCTACTACTTTTGGATGGGAGGCTAGAATTTCTAATTCTTTATAAACTTCGTCTGTTGATGTTTTTGCCTCATGGGGATGCACTCCCACTGTTGCCCATACAAAATTATAGGTTTCTGCTATTTCCACTGCCTTTCTGCTGGTTTTTAAATCAATGCCTATAGTTACAATAAAATTCACCTGATTTTCCTTGGCCCGCTGTAGTGCCCCCTTTAAGTCTTTAAGCATATCTAAGTGACAATGAGTATCAATGAGCATTACTTAAGAAGCCCGTTTTGTATCATTTTCTGAGTGATGTTATTTTTTACCCAATGGGCATCCCACCACTCAACAGGATTAACAAATTCTCCTTGAACCAAGATGCTGAAATGTAAGTGGTCACCTCCAGCCAAACCAGTAGTGCCAGTATAGCCAATAACATCCCCCTTTTTCACCCGCTGGTTTTTTTCTACTTGAAAGTTGCTTAAGTGCCCATATAGACTAAACAACCCCAAACCATGGTCAATAATAATAGTATTGCCATAAATGCCCAGATAATCTCTATAAACCACTATGCCATGATTAGCTGCAATTACTGGGGCATGGGCAATGGACGCAATATCTACCCCTTGATGAACAGAATGGCTGATGGGCTTACCTTTATAATAATAGGTGCGTTGGTCAACAAAGCCAGCCCTCCTTGCCCCGCGGGGACGGATGAAAGCACCCTGCCACAGAGGTGTTGGTTGAGAAATACTGCATATCCGCCTTATTTCTTGATGATTTTTTTTACGAAGTTCTGTATTGACTTTAACAAATGTCTCTAAATATTTTCCCCTCAAATTAGGATAGATGTTCCAAAATTCAGGCATTTTAGCCTGAAGAAAGGCATCAGAAATATTGATTTTATCATGTCTAAATTTCCGAGGGAGCAAATGGTAATAAAAACCTATTTCTCCTCTATTACCTGCTTTATCTTCTCCTACCAGGCGATAAACAATGTTCTTTGGTGCATAATAAGGATAAGCAAATAGGCACAGATAAAGACCTTGCCATTGATAACCAGGATAAAAAAGCTCACTTGCCTTGACTCCATGATTCAACAGTGGCTCTAAAGCACGATAAATAACTAACCCACTACCTCCCTTAGCTATATTGTGGCTTCGAGTGAGGACTTCTATAGTGGGTAATACAGTATCAATGATAACACCATATCTTCTTTCTGAAAAATTTCCTTTGCCCCAGTGCCAAAAGGAATAGTCTCGTGCAGAAACAACGAAAAAGGCAGGACCATCATGAACCCCTAATTTTTTAGGAATAACATTAAGATTAATCCTTTGGTTATATATCTTATCCTCTCGGGAGAAGCGTTTATAAAAAATAGGGTGATTTTTGTTATCTTGCTCAATAAAAACCAAGCATTCCTTCAACCCCAACCCTTTTTCCCTAAAACTGATAGTAAATTCTTCACTGGCAGGTAAAAAACCAGCAGGTTCAGGAGATAAAACTATTTCTGGGACTTTGGTTTCAAAAAATCTACTCAAGGCCACAATTCCCCCTACTAACAAAATAACGATGACACTTATGATTAGCCTTTGTTTATTCAATTTGCCTGTTTTCAATGGAAAACCCCCTTAATTAGTCTATAATCCTAACCTAGCTAACTCTTCTATCAACCGTTTTTGCTCAGGTGTAAGATATTTAGGAACTTGAATAATGACTTGAACAAATAAGTCTCCTCTTCCTCCTTTTAAAGACGGCATCCCCTGACCTTTTACTCTTAATTTGGTATGAGACGGAGTGCCTGGGGGAACCTTTACCTCTAAGGTTTTACCTTCCAAAGTAGGAACATGGATAGTGGTGCCTAAGGCAGCTTGAGAAAAAGAAATAGTGCGATTAATGTATAGATGGTCACCTTCTCTTTTAAATAAAGGATGTTCTAATACTCTAATTCTTACATAAAGGTCTCCAGGTATCCCTGTGGGACCAAGCTCTCCTTTACCAGCTATCCTCAGTTTTTGGCCAGTATTTATACCACGAGGTATTTTTATAGTAATCCGTTCTTGCCTGCCACTCCGCTCATAAGCAATAGTTTTCTCACCACCTCTAGCTGCTTCTTCTAAACTAATAGGAAGTTCATAAATTAAATCAGGCCCCTTTACAGGTGTCCGTCTAGGTTGTTCATAATCAAAAGGACCGGTCCTGAAGTATACCCTTCTTGACCTTCCTGGTTTTCCCCCAAAGATGTAGGAAAAGAAATCTTCTGTACTAAACCCCAAGTCTTTAAAAATGTCCCCAATGTCAAAGTTGCGAAAAATATCTTCAGTAGTATATTGTTGATGAAAACTGGCCCCCATAGTATCATACTGCTGACGCTTTTTGGGGTCACTCAAAACTGCATAAGCCTCGTTGATTTCTTTAAATTTTTCTTCTGCCTCCTTACTTTTATTCCGATCGGGATGATATTTTAAAACCAAACGGCGATAGGCACGTTTAATCTCTTCCTGCGTAGCATTTCTAGGAACACCCAAAATCTGGTAATAATCCTTAGTCATCTTTCACCTCTGTTGTTTCTAAAGTAATTCCTTCCAGTAAGGATGTCAAGAAATATCAAATCAGGACTTTCCCCAGAATTTTTAAAAGCTTTCTAAAAAGAAAGATAAGGTAAGCTCCTCAAATCCGTAATAACTTTAAAAGAAAACGGTCAAATATAGTAACTGACCTTACGCACAGTATGATAACATGAAAAAGTTGTGCACCTCTAGTAGTATGATAATTGTTTTTTCAATTTTAAGCCATAACATTATAAAAAACCATTTTTTAAGGGTTGTGGTCAAAAAACTTTTTTCCTTTCAACCAACTCTACTTTTTAAAAAGGTTAGACGTATTTCCTTATTCCACTTATTGAACGCCAAAAATCCTTAATTCATTCCTGCCTGCCTGCCGGCAGGCAGACAGGGATGTTTTTTGGGAAACTCCAAGTTAAAGAAAAAAATTTCTTCCCATTGATAAAATCTAACAATTTTGGTAGTGTTTAGGAAAATTTAAAATTAAAGGAGTAAAAAGTGATTTTAGACTATATTTTGGGCTGGTTTTCTGATGATTTAGCCATAGATTTAGGCACAGCTAATAGTTTAGTATATGTGAGAGGGAAAGGGATTGTTTTAGATGAACCTTCTGTGGTTGCTGTGAAAAGGGATCGAAGGGGAAATAACAAAATTCTGGCAGTGGGCAAAGATGCTAAATCCATGGTAGGCAAAACACCGGGTAATATTGTGGCTATTAGACCCCTTAAAGATGGTGTAATTGCGGATTTTGAAGTGGCGGAAGAAATGATTCGATATTTTATTCAAAAGGCACATAATCGTCGTAGTCTTATCCGTCCCAGAGTGGTTATGGCCATTCCTTCAGGGATTACTCAGGTGGAGAAACGAGCGGTAAAAGAAGCGGCTGAATTAGCTGGGGCAAGAGAAGTTTATCTTATAGATGAACCTATGGCAGCAGCCATCGGAGCCGGACTACCTATTACCGAACCCAGGGCTAATATGGTGGTAGATATAGGAGGGGGCACAACAGAAGTAGCGGTTATTTCTTTAGGTGGAATTGTCTATTCCAGCTCAGTCAGAGTTGCAGGAGACAAGATGGATGAATCTATTTTGTTGTATATCAAGCATAAGTATAATCTTCTCATTGGAGAACATACTGCTGAACAGGTGAAGATTACTTTAGGCAATGCCTATTCTGAAAATGAAGAGAAGACAGTAAAGGTAAAAGGGCGAGATTTAATTAAAGGTATCCCTCGGACTATTGAAATTTCTTCTAAAGAAGTAAGGTTAGCTATTCAAGAACAAATAGATACCATTATAGGCATTGTAAAGGATGCCCTAGAGCAAACACCTCCTCAATTGGCAGCCGATATCGTAGATCAAGGTATTATGTTGACTGGTGGCTGTGCTTTATTAAGCGGTTTGGATAAATTATTAATGGAGGAGACACAGTTACCGGTATTTGTAGCAGAAGCCCCTCTTTCTACAGTAGTTTTGGGGGTAGGAAAGACTTTAGAGAACATTTCTATTTTAAAACAAGTTGCAGCTATATAAAATAATCAGCAAAATTTTCAAAAGAAAAAGAATAATAAGTATTCTTTTTCTTGTTAGCTTAATTATTTTTATTGATTTTAAATTTCAGTTTATTAACCAATTCTTAATGGAATGTTCTGCCCCTATTACTAAACAAATTGTAAATGGTTGGTATTATCTTCAAAAAATTAAAGAAGAATACTTTGCCTTAAGAGAAGTCAAAAAAGAAAACTTACAATTGAGAAAAAAATTGGCTGAATTAAACCAAAAGGAGGTTTTCTATCGTGAGCTTCTTTTGGCCAATCAAAGGTTACAATCACTATTGAAGCTTAAGCAAAAATTGAAATATCCTTCTTTAAGTGCAAATGTGATTAGTTACACACCTTATTTTAATCCTAAATTAGTGTTTATAGATAAAGGGCGGAAGGAGGGTTTGAAGTTACATTTTCCAGTATTGAATATTCAGGGAGTCGTAGGACAAATAGTCATGCTTTCTTCCCACTATGCTAAAGTGTTGACCATCATTGATGCCAATAGCCGAATAGGAGTGAAGTCCCAAAGAACTAGAGTAAACGGGATTTTTATAGGCACTGGGATAAATACAGGGGAAATAAAATATATAATGAAGGATAAAGATGTTAAAGTAGATGATTTATTCATTACCTCTGGTTTAGATGGCATCTTTCCTAAAGGTCTTTCGGTGGGAAGGGTAACCAGCATTTCTGAGCCTAAAACCGGTCTATTTAAAAAGATAAAGGTCAGAACTAGTGTTGATTTTTGCTGTTTAGAAGAAGTGCTTGTTTTATTAAAACCTTCACAATGGTCTTTTCCTAATGGACAAAACTAAAAAAAAATTTTTATTCTTCGGATTGTGGCCTGGGATTTGGTTTTTATTGGCTATCTTCCCCTATTTTTGTTGGTTTGGCAAATTTAGTTTTATTTTATTTTGGTTATCAGGGATTTACATAGCTATATTCGGAAATAAGCCTTATTTATGGTTGGGTTTTTGGGGTGGATTACTGGATGTGTATAAAGGTAATACCTTGGGGCCTTATTTTACTGCTTTTCTTTGTATGGGATGGTTAATTAGCAAAACTAAGCACAAATTTATCCCAAATTTCCCCAACCAGATGATATTGAGCTTTTTAACCATTCTATTCTTACATGGGTGGTGTTATGGCTGGGAAATAATATTTGATTTAAATAAAAATGGATATAAAATGAAAGAAGTTTTATTTTTTGCCTTAGGCGGGGCATGTTTGGCCCCTCTTATTTTTAAATTTTATAATATTTTTACTCAAGATGTCCCTTAATAAAGATTGTATTTTAGACAACTGGGGAAAAAGACTTAAGCTCTTTCGTTGGTTAATTTTATGTTTTTTTTTAATTATTATCCTTCGTCTATTTCATCTCCAAGTGGTTAAAGGAGAATTCTATGCCATTCGAGCAGAAAACAACCGGCTGGAAATTGAATCAATTCCTGCCCCCAGAGGAGTTATCTATGATAGAAAAGGGCGAATTTTGGCTACTAATCGCCCTTGTTTTTGTCTTTTACTCTACCCTCAAAAACTTCCTCATAAGAAGCATATTTTGGAGTCTTATGCCTCATTCCTAGCTCCTATTTTAAAAAAATCTCCCTCTGAAATAATGTCTATGCTTAAAAAAAGCTTAGTATATCCCCTAAGGCCTATTTATTTAAAGAAAGACCTAACCTGGGAAGAAGTAACCACTCTGGAATCATCCCACTATTTTTTCTCTGCCTTGAAAATACATGTTATTCCTTTACGTTTTTATCCTCATTGTTCTTTGGCCTGCCATCTTCTTGGTTACGTCAGCCTTATAAGTGCAGAAGAAATTAAGTCAATGCCTGAAGCAGAGCCAATCGACTTTATAGGCAAAATTGGTATAGAAAAACTCCTCCAATCCACTCTGGCTGGGAAAAAAGGGAAACGTTTTTTAGAAGTAGATGCCTTAGGTCACATCAGGCGTGTTTTAAAAGAAACACCACCTATTTCAGGTAATAACCTATATTTAACTTTAGATGCTAAATTACAAGCCTATGCTGAACAGTTACTTAAAGGCAAAACAGGTGTTATTGTGGCCCTTTCCCCCAAAACTGGAGAAGTTTTGACTTTAGCTAGTAATCCTGGTTTTGACCCAAACTTATTTGTGAATGGAATGGATAAAAAAACTTGGCAAAAATTAAAAGATAATCCCCAAAATCCTCTTCAAAATCGAGCTACCACGGGAGTTTATCCTCCAGGTTCTATATTAAAAATAGTTACTGCTTTAGCTGCCTTGGAAAATAAAGTCATTTCTGCCCACACCAAAATTAATTGTCCAGGGAAATTTCTCTTTGGGGACCGTGTTTTTCGGTGTTGGAAAAAGGGAGGCCATGGTGTACTTGATATAAAAAGGGCCATTATTCAATCCTGTGATGTCTTCTTTTATCAACTTGGTGCTTGGTTAGGTATTGAAAAATTAGCAGATTATGCCAAACAATGTGGTTTTGGTCAATATAGCGGTATTGGCATTGAAGAAGTTTCAGGCCATGTGCCTGCATCCCCTAATAAGTGGCCAAAGGGAGAGGCCTTAAACATGGCTATTGGTCAAGGCTCTTTTTTGGCTACCCCTCTACAAATTGCCCAATTTTTTGCTGCCTTGGCCAATGGAGGTAATATTTATCGCCCCAGAATTGTGTTAAAGATAGTTGGACCAAAGGGCAAAATCGTTGAAGAAACAAAACCAAAAATAAACAGCAAATTGCCTATTTCAACCCATAATTTAAAGCTTATCAAGGAAGCCTTAGCAGGAGTAATAAATGACCCTCGCGGCACTGGTTATAATGCACGCTCGCACCGCGTGGTTATAGCTGGTAAGACAGGAACAGCTCAAGTGATTTCTTTACCTCAAAAGAAGCTTTCTAAATTACCAGTTTCTCATAGAGACCATGCCTGGTTTGCTGGTTTTGCCCCTGTAAAAACACCTCAAATTGCAGTGGTAGTGCTAATTGAACATGGAGGACATGGTGGAGCTACGGCTGCTCCTATTGCCACCAAATTAATAGAGGCATATTTAAATGAAAATAGCTAGATTTTGCCTTACCACTTCAGGTCAGATGTTGTTTGTTCTCACAACCTTGGTAAGTATTGGCCTGCTTAATTTATACAGTGCTACTTATTATTTGGGGCCAAAGGCTATACTCTTTAAAAAACAACTATTTTGGACGGGCTTGGGTTTTATCACGTTGTGGGTATTCAGCACAATAGACCATCGCAAATTGCGTATTTATGCTTATCATATTTATACCATTACTGTATTGTTGCTTTTTGCTCTTTTGGTTCTTGCTCCTCCTTTATTGGGAACAAAAAGATGGTTTGCCTTAGGTCCCATTTCCATTCAACCTTCGGAGTTGGCTAAAATAGTATTCATTATTACCATAGCCCAATATTTGAGTGAAACCAAGCTAGAAAGTCAAACCCTAAAGGTATTCTTAAAGGCCTTGATATTGACGGTTATTCCTGTATTCCTAGTAGTCCTAGAGCCAGATTTAGGCACAGGAGTAATTCTTTTAATCCTATTTGGGAGTATATGTATCTTAAGCAAGGTGTCCAATAAAATACTTTTAGTTATGGGGAGCTTAACCATTGCCTTTTTGCCCTTTATCTGGAAGTTTATGCTTAAAGATTACCAAAGAGCAAGGATTTTGGGATTTTTATTTCCCCACAAAGACCCATTAGGGATTGGTTACCATGTTTTACAATCAAAAACTGCTATTGGGTCAGGAAGGCTGTGGGGGAATGGATTTTTAAAAGGAACCCAGTCCCAACTGCATTTTCTGCCTGAACATTACACTGACTTTGTCTTTTCTGTATTTGCAGAACAATGGGGCTTTATGGGATGTATTATATTATTAACCCTTTATCTTTTGCTTATTTTGATGGGAATTAAAATCTGTCAGCGTGCTAATCATCCCTTTGCATTTTTACTGGCAGGAGGCATTACAGCTTTGTTTTTTTGGCAAGTGTTTATTAATATTGCCATGACCTTGGGGCTCTTACCTGTTGTAGGAGTGCCTTTACCCTTTATGAGTTATGGTGGTTCTGCTATGTTGGTTAATTTTATAGCTGTGGGTATATTGATAAATATTGACATTAAAAATTCTTGAGAGGAGGAAATAATGGGAAAAATCCTTGATGGTAAAGCATGTTCAGCTCAAATTCGAGCAGCGTTGGCCAGTGAGATAAAAACCATTATTTCTAAGGTGGAAAGGCCACCTTGTTTAGCGGTTATCTGGGTAGGGGAAAATCCGGCTTCAGCTACTTATGTTAAGGCAAAGGGGAAGGCATGTGAAAAAATAGGGATGGATTTTCAATTACACCATTTGCCTGAAACCGTGACTGAGAAAGAATTGATAGCGTTAATTCATTCTTTAAATAAAAACCACAATGTAGATGCGCTGTTGGTGCAACTACCATTACCTAAGCAAATTTCAGAAGAGAGTGTGGTTTCTGCCATTTCTCCTGAAAAGGATGCCGATGGGTTTCATCCATACAACTTAGGAAGATTGATAATGGGAAACCCTACTTTTATTCCTTGCACTCCAGCAGGTATATTGGAGCTATTGCATAAAAATGAAATAGACACTACAGGAAAGGAAGTAGTTATTGTGGGTAGGAGCAATATTGTAGGTAAACCCCTAGCTGTGCTTTTAATGCAGAAGGCATTGGGTAATGCCACAGTTACTGTGTGTCATACAGCAACTAGGGACCTTGTCTTTCATACTAAAAGGGCAGATATCTTGATTGTAGCTGCTGGAAGGCCCAGAATGATTAAGGCAGATATGGTAAAAGAAGGAGGGGTAGTAGTTGATGTAGGGATCCATCGCACAGAACAAGGCCTTTGTGGAGATGTGGACTTTGAGGAAGTGGAGCCAAAGACTTTTGCTATCACTCCTGTGCCTGGTGGTGTAGGCCCTATGACAGTAGCCATGCTTTTAAAAAATACTGTGCTGGCATGGAAAGGAAGATATAAAGTTTAAACTTGAGGCCAAATCTTTTTCCCTTGATACCAAATTTCGCCTTTATTGTTTTGGCTAAAGGCAGAAAGACTAAAACCTTTAACCTTACCATCAATAATTAACTTTCCACCTTTCATAAAATAAGCAGTCCAGGAACCAGCATTTCCTGTAATTCTTAAATAAGATTTTTCCTGATTTTCATAGCCCAAAAGAGAAATAGCATTCTTTAGTTTTTTGGTATTCAAATTAACATTTATGGGTTCAATCTGTTTAAATTCTTTACCTTTTTCCATTTCTTCCTTGATGTACTGATTTACTGTTCTATTTAAAAGAAGAGAAATAAGAAGACCTAAAGTAACCGTAGAATATTTTTTCTCCTCATATCTTTCTATTAATTGATTTAATACTTCCTCCAAATATTGAGCCTTAATTTCCTTTATTTTGACAATGACTTCTTGAGAAAGTATATTAGCAGTATCTTTAGGAATACGCCTTACTTGATTTTTCCATTCATCATATAGTTTCTCAATTTCATCCACAATTTCTTTAACTTCCTTTTCCTTTTGTTTAACTTCTTTAAATTTATTTTGGTAGGCTATTTTTCTGTTTCTTATTGTTTTCTCTATCTCTGTTTCTGAAATATTTAAGACCCTTTCTGCTAACTTCTGAATTTTTTGACGCAGCATATTTTTTATTTTATGCTCTTAATTGAATGCTGTAAATGCTTTATTTACAAAGTTATCCCTGCAACAATTTTATATTTGAACATTCCCCAAAATTTAGGCGTTAATCTTTAAAAACATCCCTGTCTGCCTGCCGGCAGGCAGGCCTGTCTGCCGACAGGCAGGGATGAATTAAGGATTTTTGGCGTTCAATAAGTGGAATAAGAAAATACCTTAAGGTTAACTTCTTTAAAAAGTAGAGTTAGTTAAAGGAATAAAATGTCTTAATGTGCATCTGATTTTTTTAAACAGCCTGCATATTCTTGACAATAATCGATAAAAAATCTACAAAGATAAAAAATATAAGGTTTTTCTATGAAATTTTACCGATTTAGCATTTTTCTGATTATTATCTTAAGTATTGCCTGTGGTAGTGTGGAAGAAAGGAGGGATAAGTTTTTTCAAAAGGGTCAACTGCTCTTTGAAAAGGGAGATTATGTTAAGGCCCGCCTGGAGTTCAAAAATGCTATTCAAATAGACCCCAAATTTGCTAAAGGATATTATATGGTAGGTTTGTGTGCATATCAATTGAGAAATTGGTCAGAGGCCTTTGCCAATTTCCAACGGGCCATAGAATTAGACCCCCATCTATATGATGCCCAGATAAAAATTGGTCAGTTCTATCTTTTAAGTAAAAAACCAGAAAAGGCTTTGGAAAAGGCAGAGTTTGTCCTAAAAAATGCCCCTGAAAATATAGATGCCTTAATGTTAAAGGCTAGGGTATATAAAGCCAAAAAGGCATTTTCTAAGGCTATCCAAATTTCAAAACAGGTGATCAAACTTGTTCCTAAAACTTACGCAGCCTACGTTTTTCTGGCACAAATTTATTTCACCAATAAACAGTTTTCTAAAGCAGAAAATATACTTAAGCAAGGTTTAGAAAAAAATCCTAAGGATTTAAACTTTTATATTGCCCTAGCTAGTTTTTATGCTACTCAAGGAAAGTTATCTCAGGCAGAAGAATATTATAAAAAGGCCATAAATTTGTCCCCAGAAGATAAGAAATTACAGATATTGCTGGCTAATTTTTATGCCCGCTCCGGGCAGTTTGATAAAGGGGAAAAAATCTTAAATTCTCTAATAAAATCTGAGCCTAAAGATTACAAATATCGGCTTGCCCTGGCCGGATTATTTATGGAAAAAAAAGATTTAGAAGGGGCAAAAAACGTTTTAGAACAGGCTATAAGAGATTTACCCAAACAAGCAGAGCTTTATCTCAGATTAGCTAATTTATATATCTTAATGGGACAGGGTCAAAAGGCCGTTTCAATACTTAAAAAATGCATAGAAACACTACCTGATGACCCTCTTGTTTATGAGGCCCACAATAGCCTAGCTAGGATTTATCTGAAAAATAAAGATTATGACCAGGCATACCAAGAGATTGATTTGGTCTTAAAGGAAAAACCCAAAAATCTAACTGCACATTTTCTAAAAGGTAAATATTATTTGGCACAAGGGAAGGGACTGGATGCCATCAGTGAATTCAGGGTTGTTTTGGAAGAACAGCCTAATTTTGCAGAAGTACATTATCTACTGGCTCAGGCCCATCTTTTGAACAACGAACCCCTTTTGGCAAAAGAGGTGTTGAAAAAGGCCATAAAACTGGCCCCTAAAGCGTTAGAAATACGGTATCTTTTGGCTGATGTTTATATAAAAGAAAATGATTTGGGACAAGCAGAACAGGAGCTCAATAAAATTTTAGAAATAGCTCCTAAACAACCACTGGCACTTTTAAAACTGGGAGATTTATACCTTCATAAAGGTAAAATTGAGAGGGCTGAGAAAAAATATTTAAAAATTTTAAAAATAAATCAAAGAGATGTCCTTGCAAATTATAAATTAGGAATCGTTCAGAGACTTAAAGGACAGCCTGATAAGGCCATAGAATATTTTAATAAGGCACTGAATATCAAAAAGGATTTCATAGATGCCTTTTATCAGCTTGTTAACACCTATGTGGCCCAAAAGGCGTTTTCTAAGGCTATAGCAGCTTGCCAAAAATATTTAGATACCGTCCCAAAATATAAACCAAATATCTATGTTTTATTAGCTAAAGTTTTTATAAATCAAAACAATCTTTCTAAAGCAGAAGAAGCCCTTTTAAAGGCCCTGGAGGCTAATCCTCATTTCTTACCTGCTTATTTTAATCTGTCCACAGTCTATTATTTAAATTATAGAAAAGAAGCCCCTAAACATTACAGAGAATTTATTGAAAAAAAGTTCAATAGGGCGGCAGAGGCCTGGTTTGTGTTGGCAAATTTTTATGAAAGAGAAAAGGATTACCAACAAGCAGAGTTTTATTATAAGGAAGCCCTAAAGAGAAATCCTGAGTTTGTATTGGCTGCCAACAACCTGGCTTTCCTTTATGCAGATAAAAATGATGCCAAAAATATAAAACAAGCCAAGAAATTAATAGAAAAGGTATTAAAGAAATATCCCCAAAAAGCCACTTTTTGGGATACTGCTGGTTGGGTTTATTATCGTTTGAAACAATATGATAAGGCTATTTCTCATTTAAAAAAGGCTATCCAGATAGCGCCTTCTACACCTGTTTATCACTACCATCTGGGGATGGTTTATAAAGCGAAGGGGGAGTTGAATTTGGCCAAAACAGAGCTAAGAAAGGTAATAGAGAGTGAGGGGGAATTTGAAGAGAAAAGCTTGGCAAGGAAGGTTTATAAAGAGATTAAATAATAAAAAATGACTTTACAAATAGGAGGCATTTTTGCCATGAAAAAGTTTACTATATGTTTTATAATATATTTTTGTGTGATAAGTTTTAGCAAAATTGCAGCCAGTGAAAAAGGAACTTTCATAAAGGAGATTCAAGTTAAATCCCAAGCCAAGACATTGGAAATAGAACTTATAGCTAATGGTCCTATTTCTGAGTATCGTTCTTTTACCACAGATAAACCAACTAGATTAATAATAGATACTTCTTTGTCTGATTGCAAAATCCCAAAAGTTTATCCTTTAAACAACCCTAGTTATTCCCAGATACGGTGGGGAATTAATAAGGGGAAGTTGCGTCTGGTCATTGATTCTAACTTAAAGCAAATCCCTCCTTATGAAATTTCTACTCAAAACAATATATTGAAAGTAGTGCTTGATTCAGAAAAAACATTATCTCCTGTTACTCCTGTTAAAAAGGCTGAAAAGGTTGAAAAATTAGAACAAGGAGGCTTCCTTTTAGGCCCAGAAGATATATTAGAAATTTCTGTTTGGAAGGATGAAACATTGACCAAACAAGTGGTTGTTCGTCCTGATGGAAAGATTTCCTTTCCCTTAATTGGAGAAATCCAAGCTGCAGGACGCACTGTAGAGGACCTAAGAAAAGAAATAATTGAAAAACTCAGTGAATTTATATCTGACCCTGTGGTAACAGTTATGGTAATTGGTATAAACAGCTATAAAATTTATGTCATAGGCAAGGTGAATAAACCTGGGGCATACACAGTAGGCAGATCAGTAAATGTCATGCAGGCCTTGAGTATGGCAGGTGGTTTTTCACCCTTTGCTGATTTAGATAATATCAGTATCCTTCGGGAACAAAATGGAAAGCAAATCAGAATAAAGTTCAATTATAAAGAAGTGGCCAAGGGGAAACACCTAGAAGAAAATATATTGCTAAAAAGAGGTGACGTGATTGTTGTTCCATAAGTGCTCTATTTGGAGATTTTTTTTATTGTTTCTATTTCTATTCAAATCCGGTTATCTCTGGAGTGAGCAAAGGTTAATAAATGCATCCATAGCCGTGAGAGAAATGTATGATGATAATATATACTTGTGTTCCACCGTGGAAATAGATGATTTTATCACCCTCATCAGACCCGAAGTGAATATAGATGTTAAAACTGAACGAACGGATATTAAGGGAGGAATTACTTTAAATGTTCAGAGGTATGCTGATGAAAGTCAACTAAATACTACTGATCAAATTTATGCCCTTACTGCCAGTTTTTTGAGTTCAGAGCGGCTGAGCCTTGGGCTAGATGGAAGGTATACAAAGGACACAACCTTGGAAACAGAGTTGACAGAAACAGGGATAGGATTAATTAGAACTATAAGAAAAAATTATTTCTTTAGTCCATCTGCTACTTATATCTTATCAGAAAGAGATAGCTTGACTATTACCCCATTTTATACCCGCACCAATTATCAGTCACCAGATTATAGTGATTACTGGGTAAGTGGAGTTAATTTGAATTATAGACATCTCTTAAAAAACGAGCGTCTTTCTTTAATAGGCCAAGCAGGATATAATTATGTTAAATTTAAACCCAGTGAGTCTATTTATGAAGGACATTATCATAATTGTCAAATTTATGGGGGTATAAATTATCTTTTCTCTGAAACTATTACTATGAATTTTCTCATTGGATTGAGGTATACAAATTCAAAAATGACATATTGGTGGTATCCTTTTATTATTCTCTATAAAGACAAAACCGTGGGGTGGGTAGCTGATGCAAGCTTGTCTAAAACCTATGAAAGGGGTTCACTTACCTTGGGGGCACGCAGGGAAATCTTACCCAGTGGCTGGGCAGGCCAGCTAGAGACAAACAGATTTTACATATATTTTGTAAATAAGTTTACTGAGAGATTACAAGGGAGAATAAATATCTCTTACTATAAAGGGGAATATCCAAGACCAATGGGTATGGAAATCAGTGATTATAGCTACCATACTTGGCATATCATACCAACATTACACTATTATTTAACGAAACATCTAGCTATAGAGCTAAATTATTCATATACTTCTTATAAAAGCACCATTCATTCTGATAGAAATACGGTTTTTTTGGGAATTAGGTGGGAAGGGCAATATTTATGGGAGTAACATAAAAAATGCAGAGTGATACTGAAAGGGTTCCAAAAACATTAGGTGATTATATCAGGATTTTTCAAAGGCGAAAAAAAAGCATCCTCATTCCATTTTTCTTACTGTTTTTTACCACTTGCATCATTGCCTTTTCACTCCCTTCTGTTTATCGCTCCAGTGCCACTATCCTTATTGAGGAACAAGAAGTGCCTCCTGAATTTATCAGAAGCACAGTTACTGGCTATTTAGAAGAGCGTCTTCAAACCCTCACCCAACAGATTATGAGTCGCCCTAGTCTATTGGAAGTAATAAATAGATTTAATCTCTATGCAGATTTACGAGATAAATATACCATAGATGAAATTGTAGAAAAAATGCGTGATAGCATTAAATTAGAAACCATCAGCACAGAAGCTTCCAATCCTCGTGGAGGAAGGCCTGTTTCTGCCACAGTAGCTTTTACTATTTCTTATGAAGGAAAAAATCCTGACATTGTGCAGCGAGTCGCCAATCATCTAGCCTCTTTATATCTGGAGGAGAATTTAAAAAATAGAGAAGAGAAGGCCAAAGGCACTACCCAGTTTTTAGAAAATCAACTGGAAATCCTCAGAAAACAAATTGCAGATTTGGATCATAAAATTGCGGCATTTAAGGAAAAACACTTGGCTGAGCTACCTGAATTGATGCAATTAAACTTAGAAACCTTGCGCAGAATGCAAAATGAAATAAATAACATAGACCAACAAATAAAAAACTTAGAAGAGAGAAAAATTTATTTACAGGGGCAATTGGCCACCATAAGTCCATATTCATCCATAATTACTGAGACCGGGGAACGTATATTGGGTCCAGAAGACAGGCTTAAGATATTACAGAGCCAATATCTTACTTTGATGGCCACTCTTTCTCCTAAACATCCAGATGTGGTAAAGGTCAAACGGGAGATAGAAAAACTAAAAAATGAGGTTAAGAACAAGGAAAGTTTACCAGATAAGGTTAAAAGATTAAAAAATCTGAAGGCTCGTTTAGTGGAATTAAGGGGACGTTTTTCTGAAAAACACCCTGATGTAAAGAAAATTAAACGGGAGATTGCCTCTTTAGAAAAGGAAATAGAGGACGTTTCAAAAAACACAAATACTACTATAGCCAAAGAACCTGATAATCCTGCCTATATTAACCTCTCTACCCAAATTTCATCTACAGAGATAGAAATCAAAAACTTAAAACAACAGAGGGAAAAATTGAAAAAAAGGTTAGAAGATTATGAGAAACGCTTAGAAAAAATGCCAGAAGTAGAACGAAAATATCAGGAAATGCTTCGGGATAAGGTCAATGCAGAAACTAGATACCGGGAGTTAATGAATCAACTGATGGAGGCCAAGTCAGCCCAAGGACTGGAAGAGAGTCAAAAGGGAGAACGTTTGACTATAATTGACCCTCCTCACCGTCCGGAGAAACCATACAAGCCAAATCGTCCTGCTATTATACTTATAGGGTTTATCTTAGCCCTGGGGGGAGGTATTGGAATGGGTTCTATAATGGAATATACAGACCGTTCAGTAAAAGGTGTTACTGACATTGCTAGTATTACCGATGTTCCAGTCTTAGTGGTTTTACCTAAAATTAAAACAGAAGAGGAAGAAAAACAGGAGAAAAGAAGGAAACGGATTTATGCCATCATTATCGCCCTGGCCATAATTGTTTTTATCATCATCGTTCACATTTTCTTCATCAGACTGGATATTTTGTGGACTAAAATTTTTAGGTAAGGCAAAATGGGTAAAATTGAAGAGGCCTTAGAAAAGGCAAAAAAAATGCGAGAGAAAAAAGAAGAGACCCCTTCGCCAGAGATTCCTTTATCTCCAACATACGCTCAGACAAAAGTTATCCCCACCGACCTTTTAAATTTAGAAAAAAATAAGATTATTGCTGCTACTAAATCTAAAGAAGCTTATGAATATTACCGCTTCTTGAAGACACAAATATTACATCGCATGGAAAAAAATGGATGGAACTGCCTTCTTATTACTAGTGCTTTACCAGGTGAGGGGAAGACATTAACCGCCATCAATCTAAGTATCACCTTGGCCAGAGAAATCACCAAAACTGTCCTCCTAATGGAAGCAGATTTAAGGAATCCCTCTATAGCTGAACTTCTGCAAATTTCTGTTCAAAAAGGATTGGCTAATTACTTGATAGAAAAAGATTGTCCCCTTTCTGAATGTTTAATCAATCCTGGTTTTGAACGGTTGGTCATTTTACCTGCAGGTAAGATTGTTGGAGATGCCACAGAAATAATGGGCTCTCCCAAAATGCAAAGCTTGCTTCAGGAGGTAAAAAATCGTTATAAAGACCGTTATATCTTAATTGACTCTCCACCTCTTCTGACATTTGCTGATGCCCTAACCTTATCCCCGTATGTAGATGCAGTCTTATTAGTAGTAGAAGTCTACAAAACTACCATTGAACAAGTAAAGAGAGTCTTGGAGCTACTGGAAGAAAAACCTTTGCTGGGGATAGTATTGAACAAGGCACCTATACCAGAAAAACCAGGATATTACTCTTCTTATTATTATTCAGAATAATGTACCTTAATTTTTACGGACTAAAAGAAAAGCCCTTTCAGCTTCTTCCTGACCCTAGTTATTTCTTTTTGAGTTCCAAGCATAAAACCGCCCTTAATTATCTAGAATATGGAATTTTAAATAATGTAGGCTTTATTGTTATTACTGGAGAAATCGGTTCAGGAAAAACCACCTTGATTAAGAAGTTCCTCAGCCAGTTAGAGAAAAAAATCATTACTGCTGTTATTTCTAATACCAATGTGGAATCAAAGGAATTTTTACAAATGCTTTTACAAGAATTAGGTATTGAATATAGTAAAGAAGAAACCAAGGCTGATTTGCTGAACCATTTGCACCATTTCTTAATTGAAAAATATGCCTCTAGACAGCAAGTGGTGCTTATTGTAGATGAGGCCCAAAATCTACCATCTGCTGTCCTTGAAGAAATCAGGATGATTTCAAACTTACAGACAGAAAAAGAATTTCTTATTCAGATAATATTAGTAGGACAACCTCCCTTGAGAGAAAAATTATTACATCCCTCTTTAGAGCAATTTTTACAACGGGTGAGTCTAAGTTATCACTTATTCCCCCTGAATGAACAAGAAACCAAGGATTACATAAAACATAGACTTAAATTGGCAGGGGCAAGATATCCTATCTTTTCTGAGGAGGCATTAAAAGCTGTATTCAAACACAGCCAAGGTGTCCCTCGTATAATTAATACCCTGTGTGAGGCGGCTTTAGTGTATGGATTTGCAGATGAAAGGCGGGAGATTGGAGCTGAAATTATAGAAACCATCATTGAAGAATTGTATCCTTACAGGTTAAAACAACCAGAGGAAAAACAACCATCTTTATGGACAACTGAAAGTCCTACAACGGTTATGAAAGAATCTGATGGCCCTTCATTACATGATATGGAAAAACGCTTAACTAATTTAGAAAATACTGTTTATAACCTTCAACGAAAAGAAATTTTTTTATTGTATAAAATTATCTCACTCCTGGAAATGATAAGAACAGAAAGACAGGAAAGCGATTTTCCAATTGATTTACAAAAAATACATAATCAAATTCAGAAAATTTATCAATTAGAAAAGGAAGTAGCGGAGATAAAAAAGGCAATTAAAAAGGAATAAAATGTCTTAATATGGAAACTTTAACATGGCCACCTTTTAGGTGAAGCTATGTTTTTAAAAATTTGCTTTATTTTACTACATTTGCCTGCCTGACGGCAGGCAGGTGGGTTTCTTTTAAAGTTATTACGGATTTAGGGCATATTTTATAGTTGACATATAGTCATTATTTTATTATTAGTATGCCATTGAAATAGAGGAATAATAGGTTTTAGTTTGTCAATTGGAACTGCTAGAGGAAGGATTACTAGCTATGTAAAGGATTGGTTATAGTATAGATGATTAAGGTTTTAGTTGTCAGCGATAATCAAATATTTAGAGAATTGTTATATGAATATCTGTCTTCATTAGAAGAAATATCGGTAATAGGGAAAATTAGTCTTGATGAAATAGAACACCATTCCTACTTGCTTTCTTCGGATATAGTTCTTTTTTTAGAGAAATGTGATTCTATGACCATTAAAAGAGACATTTTGGCTCTAAAAAAGAATTTTCCCAAGGCAAAAATTATCTTTCTTTCTCTTAGAGATATCCGGGGAGATATGGAATTAAATGTAATAAAAATGGGAGCCAAAGGATTTTTGTGTGCCAAGGATTCTCTAAAAACCTTGATTCAAGCCATAAAATCATGCTATAATGGGGAAATATGGGCCACCAGAAGGTCCACTAATATTATTATTGATAACTTACAGGGGAAGATAATCACGAGAAAAAAAGACGAAGTAGACATTTTAACCCCTCAAGAAAAGAAAGTCTTAATTCTATTGGCCTCTGGTTTTAAAAATGCAGAGATTGCCCAAAAACTTTTTATCAGTGAAAAAACGGTAAAAACTCACATAAATAAAATATTTAAAAAGATTAAGGTTACTAACAGGTTACAGGCGGCCTTGTGGGCCTCCAAAAATCTCAGTCGAACATAGGACTAAAGTTTTATATTCCCTAAAAAATACACCCCTTAAAATACAACCCAAAATACATCTTTTTTGTGATGGAAATTGTGTTAAAATTGTTATAATTTAATTTTTAAATTAATCTAATGAAACAAGAGAGAAGGTCATTTGAAAGATTTGATTTAGAGCTGCCAGTGGATATAAAATGGAAGGACCACTCTGGCAAAATGCGAGAAAATAGCAGTATCAGTGAAAATATCAGTGGCGGAGGTATTTATATCATCCTTAATAATCTCATAGAAAAAGACGCTGAGATTGAACTTTGCTTTGACCTTCCTATTATTTCTGAAGAGGCTAAGAAGACCCGAGTGGTTGCTAAAGGAAAGGTGGTTAGAAGGGTAGAAAATAGGCCAGGTTTTGGACACGGGATAAAGTTTATAAGTTATAAATTCGTAAGGATAGAAAACTAAAATATTTCAAAAGGAGAAAAAATGAAAAATTTTATGGCTATCTTAATGGCCATGCTTTTCCTTCTGGGAATGATAGTAGAAGCACAGGCTGCTCTCATTACCGCCGAAGATATTAAAAATGGAGGTATCAGTGGTTTGTTCACCTCTAGTGCTTTAGGAGGAAGTTTTGCCTTAAAGGCAATGCGTGGTAGTGGCGATGCTTATTATAAACAAGATGTGGTGGGTATCGAGAGTGGTGAGGTAAGTGGTGAGATTGATCTTGATGGCGAGAGTATCACTATTACATTTACTAAACCCTTTATTTTAAGCGACCTGGAGCTCGGTTTATTATTTAAGTCAGGCAATCGTAGTGATACGGTAAATGAAAAGGCCAAAATTGTGGCAGATGGAATAGCTTATTATTTTGAAGTTACAGACAGCACAACCGCTAATTGGACTGGTTCAGGTAGTGTAAATAACTTATCCCCTGGGCTAAATGGCTATAATGGTCTTTGGCAGATTTCTAATCCATTTGGGGACACTCCAGTTAGCAAACTTGAATTTTATGCAGTTCAACAAGGTTCAGGTGGTCATGCTGATTCTGATTTTGGCATCTATCAAGTGCAAGGAGCGGTGGTTCCTATTCCTTCAACTATCTTGCTCCTTGGTTCAGGATTAATTGGAGCTTTTGGCTTAAGAAAAATAAAAAAGGAGTGGAAGAGAAATGAAAAGACTTCTTAGTGTATTGGTTGGGGTATTTTTTCTTCTAGGAAGTGCGGTATTGGCAGAGGCCTATCCCATAACGGCACAGGATATTTCTAATGGAGGTACTAGTGGCCTGTTCAGTTCCAGTGTTTTAGGGGAAAATCTTGCCTTAAAGGCAATGCCTGGTAGTACTACTGGTGAACCTTATGATGGCAAGAATGGCTATAATGGACTGGGACATATTTTTTCTGATCTCTTTAGCAATACTGCTGTTAAAACACTTGAATTTTATGCAGTTCAACAGGGTTCAGGTGGCTCTAATTCTGACTCTCACTTCAGCATCAACTGTAATGTCCAAGTCGCTCCGGTTCCCATTCCTCCAACTATTCTCCTTCTTGGCTCTGGTTTACTGGGTTTTGGCCTACTTAGCAGAAGAAAAAAGGTAAATACTTAATCAAGCAAACCTATATATCAAAGGCAGGGCTACTAAGTAGCCCTGCTTTATTATTTGGCATATACAACTATAGTATTATATTTTTAAAAAATAAGACTCTTGAAATACAACTAGAAATAAGCCCTTTGGAGAATTTACAATGGTTAGGAGAATTTGTATAGTGTATGAAGGATTTATCTCTAAGTTAAAGGAGGGTAAAGATGAAGAAGTTTTTCTTGATGCTACTGGCAGTGAGTACATTTATTTGGAGTGGTAGTGTTTTGGCCTATACTATTGATGATACTGTTAACGTCGGAAAGGGCACCACATTAGGTAGTGAATCAAGTGCTAGTGAATGGCTTGACTATATAGGAGACCACTTTGACACTGAAGGTATAGATGTGAACATGACAGGGAGTAATATAATTATTACCATGTACACTAATTTTGATGGTTTATACACTTATAGTGGAGATAACTTCTACGCAGCAGACCTGGGGCTTGATTTAAACCTGGATGGGACATATGAGTATGGAGTTGTTTTAACGCATGGTACAGGAGGAGACCAAGATTATTCAGCAGCACTTTACAAAGATGGGACATGGAACTCGTCTTATGATGTCTTGGAAGGTAAAACTATAAATGATCTCTACTATGGTGAATTTTATCCTGAACCTTCAAGTAGCCGTGAGGCATGGGTAAAGATGGAAGGCGGCAGTTATAAGGGAGATGTTAATATAAATATAACCTCATCAGGTAGCCTATATGCGTGGACATTAGAGATAGATAAGACCCTCTTTGGCTCAGATTTAGGCGATAAGATGGGTATTTTTTGGGCTACTGGTACCTGTGCCAATGATGTGGTTGAGGGTGTGGTTCCCATTCCTCCAACCATTCTCCTCCTTGGCTCTGGTTTACTGGGTTTTGGCTTACTTAGCAGAAGGAAAAAGGGAAATACTTAATCAAGCAAACCTATATATCAAAGGCAAGGGTCCCTTAGGAGCCCTGCCTTGTTTATTTAGCATATCCAACTAAGGTATTATATTTCTTCCAAAATAAGACTTTTGAAATACAACTAAAAATAAGTCCTTTGGAGAATTTACAATGGTTAGAGAAACTCATACAATATATTAAAATATGAAAAGGAGGTGAAAACATGCATTATATGAAAAACTTGGGGATGTTTTTTTGCACTATAATTTTAGTCTTTATGCTTGGAGGAGTAACTGAAGCCGCAACTTATACTTTTCAACCAACTCCAGCAGATCTCTATGATTTAGATCACTATTGCTATTATACATGGGGTATTGATTGGGATATACCAGCAGGCGAAATCATTGTTTCTGCTTCATTATTTTTTGACGATATCCGTAATTGGAATAAAAAATCCAACGACCTATGGGTGCATCTTTTGGATTCGGCAAATACAGGTGTTACTGAATATGGAGATGGCGAAGGCGGGGGTGATAACTTTAGTGGCCAAGGTATTCTATTGCACCATTGGCAAGACCTTCCAGCATCTGCACAAGATATCACTTATGATTTTGATCCATTTGAAATTGCTACTTTGAATACTTACGTTACAGACGGGAATTTTGGCCTTGGGTTTGACCCTGATTGCCATTACTATAACAATGGGATTACCTTAAACATAGAAACAGCTCCAGTCCCCATCCCTACCACTATTCTTCTGCTGGGGTCTGGTTTGTTAGGTTTTGGGTTGTTGAGTAGAAGGAAAAGGGTAAATACTTAATCAAGCAAACCTATATATCAAAGGCAGGGCTCCTTAGGAGCCCTGCTTTATTATCTCTTCTAGAAAGTTTCTTTATCATTCTAAAACCTGACTTTTTAAGCTAAATATTTAGGAAAAATAAATCACTTAGAAATTCGTTTTATTAATAAAAAAGCGCCCCGAGAGGGGCGCTTTTAAAAACATCTATAAAACTAACTTTTTTTCTACTACTCTTTAATCTCTGCTGGTGGGATTGACTCTACCAGCCCTGCATATCTGGCTACTTTTAACCTCATCATTGCCCGTCTTAAGGCCGCTTCTGCCCTAGCCACATCTATATTCTCTTTCTTTGCTAGTCTTTTTAGGGCCCTTTCTCTAGCCTTCATTACCCTCTTAACATTTATTTCACGTGCCAGTTCAGCCGCTTCAGCCAGAATACTCACTTTATTTTCAAAGACTTCACAAATACCTCCTGCAATAGCCATATAATCTATTTTCCCATTTTTTTTATATCGCCCTGGACCAATTTCTAGCAAACAAACCATAGGGGCGTGTCCAGGCAGAATCCCAAACTCACCTTCTACGGCAGTAGCCACTACCATGTCTACCTCTTCCCTCAAGACCAAACGGTCCGGAGTAATAACTTCTAAAAGGATTTTCCCTGCCATAATTACTTCCTCTTTATTTTTAAGCTGCTGCCAATTTCTTTGCTTTTTCTACCGCTTCCTCAATTCCCCCTACCATATAAAAGGCCTGTTCTGGTAAATCATCATGCTTTCCTTCAATGATTTCTTTAAAACCTCTTATGGTATCCTTTAGCTTCACATAAGCACCTGGACGCCCGGTAAACTGTTCAGCTACATGGAAGGGCTGAGAGAGAAATCTTTGAATCCTTCTAGCCCGAGCCACGGTAACTTTATCTTCCTCTGAAAGCTCTTCCATGCCTAAAATAGCAATAATGTCTTGTAATTCCTTGTATTTCTGTAAAATTCTCTGAACCTCACGGGAAACACCATAATGTTCTGTACCTAAAATGTTTGGGTCTAAAATTTTAGAAGTAGAATCAAGGGGGTCAACTGCAGGATAAATACCTAACTCAGCAATTGGCCTTGAAAGAACAACTGTTCCATCTAAATGGGAAAATGTAGTAGCCGGTCCTGGGTCAGTCAAATCATCGGCTGGCACATATACACATTGGACTGAAGTAATCGAACCCTTTTTTGTAGTGGTAATTCGCTCTTCCAGTCTACCCATATCCTCACCTAGAGTAGGCTGATAACCCACCGCCGAAGGCATCCTACCTAACAAGGCAGAAACCTCGGAGTTTGCTTGAATAAACCGATAAATATTGTCGATAAAGATCAAAACATCCTGTCCTTGGTCACGGAAATACTCGCATACGGTCATGGCTGTATGAGCTACCCTTGCTCTAGCACCAGGTGGCTCTGTCATTTGTCCATAAATCAAAGCTGCTTTTTCTATAACTCCTGATTCTTTTACTTCCAGATAAAGGTCATTGCCTTCACGTGTCCGCTCTCCAACACCAGCAAAGACAGAAAGACCACCATGCTCTAAAGCAATATTATGCATCATCTCTAGCATAACTACTGTTTTACCCACTCCCGCTCCTCCAAACATGGCCATTTTACCACCACGGGGGAAAGGAACTAATAAGTCAACTACTTTTAACCCGGTTTCTAAAAGTTTTACAGTAGTCTCTTGCTCTACTAATGCGGGGGCCTCTTTATGAATAGGATAGTATTCTTTGGCCTGGATAGGACCTTTACCGTCCACTGGTTTTCCAACCACATTGATTACTCGGCCCAAAACTTCCTTCCCTACCGGACACAGGATAGGGTTACCTGTATCCTTAACCTCCATGCCTCGCATTAGACCATCTGTAATATCCATAGCCACAGTGCGGACTACATTATCACCTAAGTGCTGAAATACTTCTAAAACTAAATTGTCTTCTGTATCGTCAATAGCTGGGTTGGTAACTGTCAAGGCATTGTGTAAAGCTGGCACCTCACCTTCTTTAAATCTCACATCTACTACATTCCCAATAACTTGCACAATTTTACCAACATTCATATCTTTAACCTCCTTTATATTTTTATCCTTTTAAGGCCTCTGCACCACCAACAATATCCATCAATTCTCTGGTGATATTTGCCTGTCTCAATTTATTAAAAACTAGGGTTAATTCCCTTACCATCTCTTTACAATTGCTGGTGGCATTATCCATAGCCCTCATTCGGGATGCATGCTCAGAGACTTCATTTTCAAGGAAATAACTATATAACCGCACATTGATGCTCTTAGGTAAAATCTGTTTCAAAATTTCCTGTGCCTTTGGTTCATAAATATATTCTACTTCAGAGGTCTCTTCACTAACACCTTCTGCACCAAGAGGAAGGAGTATTTCTACTGTGGGCACCTGCCTTACCATACTCAAAAATTGGGTATAAATTATAGCAACTTCATCTGCTTCTTCAGAGAGAAAAGAAGATACCAATTCTTGCGCAAAACGACTTACAAATGTATAATCTATTTTTCCTACTATGTCTTGATAGGTATTTTTTATTAGCTCTGAATAATACCTTTTAAAATAAGATACACCACGACGGCCTATAATGGTCAAAAAAATGTTCTTCCCTTCTCCCTTGGTAGCTCCAATAAATTTTTCTGCTCTATTAATTAAATTGGCATTAAATGCCCCACAAAGGCCTCTATCTGCGGTAAGTAATACCAAATGAATACTCTTCACCTCTTCCCGTCTCTGCAAAAGAGGAAATTGAGCAGGACTAACTCCGCTAACAGAGGAAAGCCTCCCTATTACCTCTTTATATTTATCTGCATAAACCCGGAAACCTTCCATCTTTGCCTGTGCACTCCGCAACTTCGCTGCTGCTACCATATTCATGGCACGGGTAATTTGTTCTGTCTTTTTAACTGCTTCTATTTTCCTTTTTATATCTCTTAAGGCTGGCATTTATTAGTCACCCTCCATTAGGACAAACCTTTTTTGGTCTTAAATTCAGCATTAAATTCGGTCAGAGCCTTGGCCATCAACTCATCTGTTGCTTTATCTATCTCATTTTTCTCCTTTATACTGCTAAAAATCTGCGGATATTTAGACTCAATAAATGGATATAACTCCTCTTCGTATTCTCTGAGGACTTCTACAGGGAATTCGTCCAAGAATCCCCTTACACCTGCATAGATAATGGTCACCTGTTTCTCCAAGGGTAATGGTTGATATTGAGGTTGCTTCAAAATTTCAACCAATCTTGCTCCTCTTTCCAGTTGTTTCTGAGTAGCCTTGTCTAATTCCGAGCCAAAGGCGGCAAATGCTGCTAATTCTCTATATTGAGCCAAGTCTAGCCTTAAACTACCTGCTACTTGTTTCATGGCCTTCACCTGGGCGGCACCACCCACACGGGAAACAGAAAGACCAACATTGATGGCAGGACGAACACCTGCAAAGAAAAGACCTGGTTCTAAATATACCTGACCATCAGTGATAGAAATAACATTGGTAGGAATATAAGCGGAAACGTCTCCTTGTTGGGTTTCAATAATCGGCAATGCAGTTAAAGAACCACCACCTAATTCTTCATTCAATTTGGCTGCCCTTTCTAATAGACGGGAATGATTATAGAAAATATCTCCTGGATAAGCTTCACGACCTGGTGGTCTTCTTAAAAGTAAAGAGACTTGACGGTAAGCCCAAGCTTGTTTAGTCAGATCATCATAAAGAATTAGGGCATGTCTCTTGGTATCTCTAAAATATTCTCCAATGGCACAACCAGAATAAGGGGCAATGTATTGCAATGTAGCCGGGTCACTGGCGGTAGCAGAGACTACCGTAGTATACTCCATGGCTCCATACCTCTGCAAGGTATCCACAATAGTTGCTACTGTGGATCTCTTTTGGCCGCAAGCTACATAGATGCAATAGACATCGGTTTCCTTCTGGGCTAAAATAGCATCAATACATATAGCTGTTTTGCCAATCTGACGGTCACCAATAATTAACTCCCGCTGTCCTCGTCCAATAGGAGTCATAGCATCTATGGCCTTAAGCCCGGTATAACAAGGCTCTTTTACTGGCTGTCTCTCAATAACCCCTGGGGCTTTAAACTCAATTCGCCGGAATTCCTTGGCTTCAATAGGACCTTTCCCATCCAAGGGTCTTCCCACGGGATCAATCACACGCCCAATAACTGCATCTCCTACTGGAATCTGAGCAATCCTACCGGTGCGTTTTACAATATCCCCTTCCTTAATATGGATGTCTTCACCCATAATAGCAATACCCACATTATCTTCCTCAAGATTCAGAGCAAGACCATAAATTTCTCCAGGAAACTCTATTAGCTCCAAGGCCTCACATTTCTCCAAACCATAAACACGGGCAATTCCATCACCTACAGAAAGCACCACTCCAGTCTCGCTGACATCAATCTCCTTTTCAAACCCTTTAATTTGTTGCTTAATAATTTCGCTGATTTCTTCTGCTCTAATTTGCATCTTTATACCTCACCTCTTTTTAAATTTTCCTTTAAAATATTTAATTGTCTCCTTATACTTCCATCATAAACCATGTCCCCTATTTTGGTAACAACACCACCAATAAGCTGGGGGTCTTCCTTTATTTCTAACACTACTTCTTTCTTACCTGTTACTTCTTTTAGTCTTGCCTTAATTGCTTCCAAAATATCGTCTGTAAGAGAAACAGCTGATATAAGTTCCGCCCTACAAATACCCTTATATTCATCTAGTAAAGTGGCATAATAATTAAAAATATCCTTAAGATAAAGCAATCTCTTTTTATCAAAAAGCAGAGTTAAAAATCTTTTCATTATTTCTGATAAATTTGCTTTTTCTAGAATAGTTTCTAATACCTGTTTACGCAAGCTCTTTTCAAATAGGGGTGTAATTAAATAAGACTTTAAATCCTTATTTGCTTCTAAAAAATCAGTGATTTCTTTTAATTCCTTTCCATACTCTTCTACTTTATTATCTTCTAACCCTACCTTGAAAAGAGCCGTTGCATACCGACGGGCAATTCCTATTCCTATCAACTTTATCCTCCCATCTTTGCTAAATATTCTTCAACAATCTTTTTTTGGTCTTCTGTTTTAAAATTCTCTTTTATAATGTCTTCAGCCATCTTGGTAGCCATTTCTGCAATTTCAGCCCTAAGTTCTTCTTTAGCCATCTTGGCCTCTTGCACTGCTGCGCGTTTTGCTCCCTCTTTAATTTGCTCTGCCATCTTATTGGCTTCTTCAATAATTCTTTTTTTCTCAGCCTCTCCAGCAACAATAAATTCTTTAATAATCTTTTCTTTTTCTTTATCTAATTGAGCTAACTTTGCTTCATATTCCAGAAATTTTTGGCGAGTAAGTCGCTTTTCCTTTTCTAGGTCTTCTAAAGTTGTTTTTATCTGTTCTTCCTTTTGATTTAAGGCATTACGCACAGGCTTGGCAGTAAGTTTATAGATAATGGCCGCAAAGATGAAAAAATTGAGGGCACGCCACAGAAGGTCAAAAAATTGATGCCTAGTATAATGATGAGCTTCGTGTCCTTCATGAGTTACTTCATGTTCTGCAGCCTCATGAGCAACTGGTCCATGATGTTCTTCAGTAGCCATAACATAACACATTCCCATCACTAAGCTAATACCACACACTAACACCAAAATAAAAAAGACTCGTGCCACCTTATGATTTCTATCCATGGCTAAGTGGCCTCCCCAAGATTTTTTCTGCAATATCTGAAGCAAACACCTTTATCTCCTCTTTCAATTTTTCACGTGTTTCTTGCATTTCTTTAGCAATACCAGCCTTCACTTTAGTTAATTCCTCCTCAACTTCACTATGGACCTTTGCTAAAAGACTCCTTTCTTCCTCAGTAGCTGCTTTTCTTAATGCCTCTTTTTTAGCCAATCCTTCCTTTTTAGCCTCTTCTATGGCTAACTGAAATTGCTTTAACCTATCCTCTGCTTCAGTCTGAAGCTTACCAATTTCATCTTGGTCTGACTGTATCTTCCTTTCCCTTTTTTTGATGGCCTCCCGAATAGGCTTAAAGAGAAGCATGTTTAAGATAAAAATCAATAAGAGAAAATTAACCAACTGGATTAAAAGAGCCTTGTCAATAGTTATACTAATCACCCTCTTACCCCTCCATTTAGATTAACATTGTCCTTTTACAACATTTTGAAACATTTGTCAAAGGTTTTTTTAAATTTTTTGTCAAGTTAAATATTGACTAAATAATATATGTCTAAAACGCAAATGTCAATAAGTAAATATTTATTTTTTGTAAAAATCTTTTTCAGGCTTTATTGCCATTTAGGTCTGTGTTTGCAAAGAGTTATCATACCCTTAATAAACTGGTAGCCATGAATCTAAAGAAAAAAGACTTCTAATAAAGGCCCATTCTTTTAAGAATGAGCCTTTAACTATTCTTCAATCCAGAATTGGGCTTTATTAGGCATAAAAATTCCTTTTTGTGTTACCTCTACTACCTGACCGGTAGAAAGCTGGATATAAGTTACAAGTTTGTCGCCTACTTGTTTAGTAACAATGCTCTCACCAATAGCTGGCGCTCCTTTACCGATACCCACACTTTTTTGAATTTCGTTATTTTTAAATCCTGTAGCAAGCAAGATAGCCGGTTCTTTGTAAGCTATACCTGCCTTATAATAGAGGGAAAATAGGCTACTATCTCCACCAAAACCACAAATATCACAATTTGGTGTAAAGGTAGTAAACATAGCTAGTTGACCTACTACACCTGGTTTAGAAATACAACGTTCTGCCGGACTACCGGTATGAAGTTCTATCTTCCAGCCATCAAAATCATTAGCAATATGTTTTGCACAATCATCCCAGTCACTATAAGCACCACAGCCACTTACACTAACACTATTAAGGTCTACTTCTGTTACTACCTTGTCACCACAATTGCAACCACCACTACCGTCCTTAGCTGGAGTCTTACAACTTCCATCTGTATTATATTCACAACACTCCACCTCTCCGCCTTCACACATGCAGATATAATCAACTGGCGTTGCCATTACCTGCACATTGGTAGCATCAAAGATATTTGTTACCGCAGTATTACATGTATAAGTTTTGTTAATAGGATTCCAACAAGTATCTTTCATGCCATAGAGATATTGCTGGCTTTCATCTGTCTTATCTGTTTCCCCAAAATATTTCCCTGTGCCAAAGAAGCACCATAAGTTACCTGCTTCATCAAAAGTCAGTTCAGGCGAAGCAGTTATAGGGGCACCTGCATTATAAAGAGTAGTAATACTCCAATTGTTTGGACCTTTCTCATCTGTCAAAATCCTCAGCATATCGCCTATAACATTACTTCCCTGCCTTTTCACAGTGCCACAATAAATGGCATCTACTGTATAATCATGGTCAGGGTCTACGGCAATGCAATCGCCTATATAGGTGTGATTACCTACCGATAACTTCTTTATTAAGGTACCAGTCTTTAAATCAATTACATAAATGTAACCTCTACTTGAAGGTGTATCTCCTTCATAATCTCTTGGGCCAGAGCCTAAAACCACATACCAGTTTCCATTTAGACCATCATCTTGTCTTGGACCTCCTGCATCTGGATTACCAATCCTTACAATAGCAGGATAGGAAGTAGTAAACCCCAAATCATTATCAGTAAATTCCCAGAGTAAATCAGGATTTTCTGGGTCAGTAATATCTAGGGCAAAGATAGAGGATAGACCTACCCTCTTCCCATGAAGTCAGGGGGCACCACTAGGTGGATTAGGACTGCCTCCAAATCTCATTTCACCAATTAGGATAGTAGCCCAATTTTTGGTTATGGTATTCCCATCAGAGGTGGTAACTGAAATGGGCACACTATGACTTGTTTGGATACTGGCATCAAAAAGCATTGCCCTCTGGTCCACATAATAGATGTGGCAATCATCATATTTTAGATTAGCCAGATATTTCAAATAAGGCAGGGCATTCATGGGAATATATGCCCAGAGTTCTTTAGCTATATCATCGCCTTCCAGTTTAGCCTCTAAATCAGGATTTTTTTTGCACAAATACCCTTCATCACAATCTTTATCAGTTTCGCATGTATTATTAGTATAACTATTTGAACCTGGGTCATAGCAAAATTTATCTCTTAATTTTCCTAAATAAAAACAATGTAACATACCATCATTTGCCCCCACAAAGAGATAATCATCACGTTTAATGGTAGGTGAAGGAGTGCCTTGATGAGGGTCATATACCTTTTGTTCTATAAATCCTGGGTAGCTCTCATTACTTGAAGAATAAGTTTTATCCTGATAACGAATATGATAAAGATTTAATGGAAAATGAGATAAAATTCTAGGAGTAGAATAAACAATATCACCTAGTTTCCAAATATGGGTTTCCCCGTTCAGGGTCAACTCCCTGCTCCTATGTCCGGTTTCATTACATGTCCCTGCATCGCTGTCTAAACATATATCGGTATCTATTCCTCTTATGTAATTGATAATATTTGCTGCATCATTGTCATCATAAGCCCTTAAATAGTCTTTTAAGGTAGAAGCATTGGCTGTGGTAAAACCACCACTTAAAAAAGATGAACCATCTGTTGAGGTATAAATGGTTCTATCGTCTAAATCCCTTTCCCACAATTTTTTACCCACATCCCAGACAGTCTTTACATCAGCTAATGTCTTTGTTTCGGCTGGGAAGCAAGGAGAGGTTACTTTGCCTGTATCATCTGAGTTATATAGATGAATTTTTGTTTTATCCCCTTCTAGGAAATATTTCATCACTTTATCCTGATCTAAAATCAATTTTTTGTCCTCTGTGGTATTTTCTCTAATCTGTCCCCATGCATCTATCCAAAAACCCTTTAAGTGCCCTAACCAAGAGAGTTCTTCATTGGTTTCCTCATTTGTGAATGCAGGTAAGAAATAGGCCTGGCAGAAGATACCACTACCCCTAGTAGAGGTGGAAAGCATGGAAACTGCAGTACCAGAAGAGGCACGCTTGAGAATATCGGCAAACACCTTAGAAAGCTTCTCTTCTAATTTTAAGGGATTGGCCACAAAAAAATAGGTATCTGGTTTCCCATCTCCATCTTTGTCCCATTCATTAGATAAGTCAGGCTTATTATTATTGTTTATATCTTCAAAACCACCCCATTTTGCCGCATACCAAAGAGGGTTTTTTAAAAGGGTAGCTGCTGAAGAACCAGAAATAGTAAATGTCTTTTCCCAAGTTAAAGGCATACTAGCAACTACTAAAGGTGTATCGCCATCTCCAGGTGGAGGAGCGGTATCACTGTCTTTTACTGGCAAATAAAGCCCATCTTCACTGGTTCCAGAAATGACAAATCCCAAAACCTGGTCTATGCATCCAGCAGCATAGTCTGAACTCAAGGTAATTTTGACTTGATTAGCAGGCAAGGCAGGATCACAAGCATCTCCCACACAATACTCATATTTTACAACGCTATCCATATCATGGTCTGCTCCTTGCTCAACATCTTCAAAATTTATTCTAAACTTTCCATGAGTAGGTGTAATCTCTGTCACATAAAAATCTACAATCTGATTAGAAGGACAGTAAGCATTAGGAGAACAATTGCTGATAGTTAAACCTCTATTAGCATCGTATGTCAAGATGCATTTTTGTGCGCAGTAATTATATACATTAAGGCATCCGCTAACAGATTTACCCACAGGAACCAGAGTAACGGTATGCTCGCCCACTTGAATCTTTATTTCAGGCACAGGAGAAGAAAGGGCTACACTATAGGTAGTTACATTTTCTGCCTTTGTGGGGTCAGCAAAATTATTTTTAAATTCCGTATGTCCATAATAAGCAAGGGCCGCTGAATAATAACTACCTTGTTTGGTAGGTTCTTCAGGACATAAGCCTCTAACCTTACCCAGGTCTGAGACATTTTTAGAAGAACAAATAAAATCGTATACACCATTACTTTCTCCTATAAAATAATTTGCGTTTGAAATACCTTCCTCATCCCCTATGGTTTTGGCTAAATCAGATACATCTAAATCAGAAAGGTCACCTGAATAACTTTCAAAAGAACTTCCAGGCACAGTATCAGAATCATAACTGGGATTGATATCACTGATAATTACTATGGAAGGCTTAGAACACCAGGGAAACAATTCAGGAGGCTGAAGGGTATTTCCACCCTTTCTAATACCCCAATCAGGCTTAGGGAGGAGTAATCCTGTATCATTAGAACCACTATAAGTAAATTCTGATGTAGGACTTTCCTTACCTGCAAAATACCTCAAAGTTTCATAAATCATTTCTGCAATGGGATTGCCCCACATGCGGCACTCGCCTTCATTTAGGGGATGGGTAGTAATCCATCCACAGGTATAGCTTCCTTGATAGCTATAATCGGAATATCTAAATCCTACTGTTTTTAACCTATCTAGAGTGAGTATAATGTTACCTTCGGTATTTTCCGAACTTTGGAATATGCCTGTCTGGGAATTTATCTCATCTGAAATAGACCATATATTTTTTCTTAGCACCCCACCACTTAAATTTTTGGTGTAAGAGCCGGTTATCAATCCAAAATAAAGTTTGGCTTTATCTACACAAAATCCTTCACCAGTTCCGCAATCACTGTCTGTATTGCAAGATTTATAACTTACAGAACACACTTTTGTTCCATCCCCTTCTCCAAATTTTTGTAAAAGTCCAATAGGTTTATAATTTCCATTGGGATACTGTTTACAGTTGGTTTCAACACCCACAGATGAATCACAAACCTTTACTCTAACATAGTATTCACCATCTGGTGTGCCCAAACTGTTGTCACAAACAGGCCTTTCTTTTGTTGCCCATTCCCATATCCTATTAGATTTATTCAGTAAAACCCTTATCCTGTGAGGAGCACCTTCGCTGGTAGAAGTTACACAAAAAAGGTGTCTTTCACACTCAACTGTTCCCCCTCCACTTGCGGGTTCACCAGTAACAATAAAATCCCTGGTTTTTAGCCTACATGCATCATCTATATTAGGTGCACGAATATTTAAAGTGCTACTTCCAAATTTTGTCCAAGCTGTATCACCTGGTTTTTTATACCACACAATTACACCATCATCTCCATGGTTTTCGCGCAATCTTACTATAATTCTATGCCATCCGGTGGAAAGATAGATATTTCCACTATGACTATTCTGGCAACTTTGACAAACAGTGCATCCACAACTTGAACATCCACAAAACCAATGACCTCCATAATAGTTTGCCACCACTATACCATCAATCTCTACTTCTGAGCCATCGTCAGAATCAATGGCAAATTGCCAAGTGCCGGCGGAAGTTACTTCAAATTCAGCCACAAGCAGATAATTCCCTGTTTCAATTCTGTTTCTGTTTGTGTAATTATTAGTAGTATCCATCTCAGTTATGTATGAATGACTTGAATAATGACACAAGGAGTAGGAATTTAATAACTCTTCATGGTTATTTCCATATACTCCGCTTTGGTCATCATCATATATCACAAATAATATCTCACCTGTTTTATCCCAGCTTACAGGTGTGGTGGGAATGGTGCATGAACCTGAAGGTGGATCAAAAGGAGTGAGCAGCCTAGTATCATCACCAAAATACTCCTTTCCCCAGCTATGAGCATCCTGAGGGATATAGCCACCTTCTAAAACTGTCTCTGATGAAGAATCCGTGCTTCTATATCCTCCATAAAGCACCTTTCTTAAAACATCCATCCTAGACATAGAAAGCCAGTTCAAAAAATTTCCGCTCCATTCATCTTCTCCACCACAATATTTATTAGATGTGGTTCTGGTAGGAACAAATTTAGCAGCGGCTCCAGAACCTGTATATTTGTAACATTTATAAGGGTCAAAATATCCATAATAGTCTATGGAGTGTTTGTAGCCCACATCAAGCAGTCCATCTTCATCCAAATCTGAGGCATCATTATAGGCCTCATAATAGAGTTTATGGTCTCTTCCCATAAGAAGCATTACCAGAGGTGGACCTTGAGCTGAGATAAAAGGAGGCACAGCACAATAATTATCCATGGTTCGAGTGAAGGCCAATCTTCCTCCTATTAATGATATAAAACTTATAAGGAAAATAAATAACATTTTTTTCATCTTTTATACCTCTCTATTAAAATTTCAGTAACCAGATTGCCTATAACCTTTACAGTGACCCAATCTCCGATTTTAATATCTCTTAAAGATGCAGGATTTTCAAAAAACGCCCCATTTACTTTTTTGTGAATGGCCACTCTGCAATCTTGAGTAATATAAAAATCTTTTCCCGAAACATTTATATAGCCTTTAGAAATAGCATTCACTTTGCCATTAAAATAATAATGGCCGTGTGTAAATCCTGTATGTGTCAGAAAAAACAGCATAATTCCTATAAAGGTCAAACACAACCACCTTTTTCTCATATTCTCCTCCTGTATTCCTTCTTTTATTTAATTACTATATTTATCGTGAAAAAATCGTGAATAAATTGTGTTGATTTCTCACAACGAGAATGCTAAATTCAAGATATGTCTAGGATAGTAAAGATAGGAAACGTTGAAATTGGTGGAAAATCTCCTCTGGTCTTAATTTCTGGACCATGTGTGATTGAAGGGGAAGAAATCACTTATCAAACCGCCCTTTTTTTGAAGGAATTGACACAACGGCTCAATATTCCCTTTATTTTTAAAAGTTCTTATGATAAGGCTAATCGCACTTCTAAAGACTCTTATAGAGGCCCTGGGTTAAAGGAAGGCCTGCGGATTTTAAAATCTATAAAAGAAGCATTAAAAATACCTGTAATTTCTGATGTACATTGCGTTCAAGAAGTAGAACTAGCGGCACAGGTGCTAGACATAATTCAAATTCCGGCCTTTTTATGTCGGCAAACGGATTTGATATATGCGGTGGCTGATACAGGATTACCTGTAAATGTTAAAAAAGGGCAATTTCTTGCTCCTTGGGATGTGGAATATATCATTGAAAAAATTACTTCTCGGGGTAATGAGAATATTTTAGTTACTGAAAGGGGCAGTTGTTTTGGATACAATAATTTAGTAGTAGATTTCCGTTCTCTGGTGATTATGCGGCAATTTGGTTATCCCGTAGTTTTTGATGCCACCCATAGTGTCCAACTGCCTGGTGGTAAAGGAAGGACTTCTGGAGGGCAAAGGGAATTTGTTCCCTATTTGGCAAGAGCGGCAGTAGCCATTGGCATAGATGCCCTGTTTATGGAGGTTCATAAAGTGCCTGAGGAAGCATTATGTGATGGCCCTAATGCCTGGCCATTAGAGAAGTTAGAAGAATTATTGCGAATTATCTTAAATATAGAAAAGGTTATAAGGGATGTATAACATGGATCATAAAACTCTATTAAAACGTTTAACACATATTAAAGTGCTTTTAACTGATGTAGATGGGGTATGGACAGATGGTAGCTTAATTTATGGGAAAGGAGGCGAAGAAATAAAAAGCTTTCATGTTCATGATGGATTGGGGATAAAAATGCTTTTAGAAAAAGGTATAGACATAATAGTGGTTTCTGCTCGGTATTCAGAAGCCGTTCAGAAAAGGTGTTTGGAATTGGGAGTTAAAAACATATATCAGGGAATTCAAAATAAAACAGAAATCTTGGATAAATTGATGAGAAAATATACCCCTGAAGAAATTGCTTATGTGGGAGATGATTTGCCTGATTTGGCTATTTTCCCTAAGGTAGGGGTGGCATTTGCAGTGTCCAATGCAGTAAAGGCGGTGAAAGAAAAAGCCGATTATGTCACAGTTATACCAGGAGGGAAAGGGGCTTTACGAGAAATTGCTGATTTAATCTTAAGTGTGCGGTAATAAAGCCTAACCAATTGCCTTTTATGGCTAAATATGGTAATGTGGATTAAAATTAGAAAGGGAGAAATATTATGCAAGAATTAATTAATAAGACAATTATTCACGGAGTATATATAGTTACTACCAAGTCAGGGGAACGTAAGAATGGAATGACCGCTGCTTGGGTATCACAGGTTTCTTTTAAACCCCCCTTAATTATGGCTGCCATTGCTCCAGCGCGTTATACCCATGGCTTGATCAAGTCTTCTGGTTATTTTGCTGTGAATACACTTGCTCAAGACCAGAAGGAATTGGCTAAACACTTTGGTTTCCGTTCAGGAAGGAAGGTGGATAAATTTGCCCAAATTCCTCATACTGAAACCGGCCATGGTTCTCCTATTTTAAAAGATGCCATAGCTTATATAGAATGTAAGTTAACCAACACCTTTGAGGCAGGTGACCATACTCTATTTATTGGGGAGGTAATTGAAGGTGAGGTTTTAAGACCTGATAAAAGGCCTCTTTTATTTGTTTGGGAGGAATTCTTTTAATCTTTAAAAGCATGAATTTGCATAATTTTCCTTCAGAAATAAGGCCGTTTTTATTGCCTAAGCCTCAAGGTAATTTGGTTTATCAATGCCTTGAGTGTGGAACAGAGTATCCTATTGAAGAGTTTCTTTATACCTGCCCCAAGTGTCAAAATATCTTTATGTTACCTGATAAGGAGTTTGAGCGTTTAAAAGAGATAGATGGGAAAATTTGGCGTCAAATTTTTAATTATCGTAAGATGCTCAATATACCTGCCTTAAAAGGCATTTTTTTGTTTCATGAATTTATTGCCCCTATTATTCCCTTAGAAGATATCGTTTATCTGGGAGAAGGACACACCTCTATTGTAAAGGCAAACCAATATCTCCAGGAACTAGTAGGTTGCCGTTTTTACTTTAAAAACGATGGACAAAACCCCAGTGCTTCTTTTAAAGATAGGGGTATGGCCTGTGCCCTAAGTTATGTGAATTATTTGATACATACTAAAGGATTAAAAGAAGTCTTGGCCATTTGTGCCTCTACTGGAGATACCTCAGCCTCAGCAGCCCTTTATGCCTCCTATTTGCGGGGTAAGGTAAAATCGGCTGTGTTGTTACCTCAAGGTAAGGTTACTGCTCAACAGATGGCCCAACCACTAGGACATGGGGCCTATGTATTTGAAATTCCAGGTGTATTTGATGATTGTATGAAGGTGGTAGAAACATTGGCAGACAACTATCATGTGGTTCTTCTCAATTCCAAAAATCCCTGGCGTATCAAAGGACAGCAATCTTATTCTTATGAAATTGCCCAGTGGTTTGATTATGACCTGAAAAACAAGGTAATAATAGTGCCCATTGGAAATGCTGGTAATATAACTGCTATCATCAATGGTTTTCTCAATTTTTATAAGGTGGGCATTATAGAAACATTACCCAAAATTATTGGTGTCCAATCAATTCATGCCAATCCTGTTTATCGTTATTATCTTGAACCTGATCCTAAAAAGAGGGTTTGGCAACCAGTAAAGGTCAAACCCAGTTGTGCCCAAGCGGCCATGATTGGTAATCCTGTTTCTATGCCACGAGTAATAAGTTCAGTAGAAGAATACAACAAATTGGCAGGTAAAAAACAGGTATTTGTGGTTGAAGTTACAGAACAAGCTATCATGGACTGGATGCTTATTGCTAACAGAAATGGTCATTTTGCCTGCACTCAAGGAGGAGAATCCCTGGCAGGTCTGGTGCAGGCACTAAAAGAAGGTATAGTAAATTCAGAAGAAGAGGTTATATTAGACTCCACCGCTCACATGCTCAAGTTTATTAGCTTTCAACAGATGTATTTTGAAGACAAATTTCCCCCTGAATATGAAGTGAGCCCCAGAGAAGAACTAAAAAATACCCCTCAATTAGTAAGACCAAGTGATATCACTTACTTTCCTGATGAGAAAATTTTAGGGCCAGAAGAATTTAAAGAATTTATTACCAAAACAGCAAGGACTATTGCTGATTGGCTCAACTTAAAGAAAAAATAAAATTTATGTTAGAGTTTGTCCCCCTGGTATTGGCAGCAGGTAAAGGCACTAGAATGAAATCAGCATTTCCTAAGGTGTTACATTCCCTTTTAGGTAAACCTATGGTCATCTATGTTTTAAATGCCTTAAGGGCAGCCAAGATTTCTCCTAAAATAGGAGTTATCATCGGATACAAGGCCCAAGAAGTCCAGGCAGCGATTGCAGCGCCAGATATAGATTTTATTTTACAACCTCAACCCATGGGCACAGGGCACGCAATAATGTGTGCACAGCCATTTTGGGAAAAGGCAGAAAATGTGTTGGTATTAAACGGAGACTTACCTTTGATTCAAACAGAGATAATTATAGATTTAATAAACTTGCACCAAGAAAAGAAATCAGATGTAACTTTTATCACTGCCCTAATAAAAGGCGAAACCCAATATGGAGTAGTCATTAGAAACAAAGCAAAGAAAGTTAAAGGAATAGTGGAGGTTGCAGAAAGAAAGAAAGTCTACCATCAATGTGAAATTAACGCAGGTATATATTGTTTTAAGACCAAATTTTTAGAAGAATTTTTGCCTTTGTTAAAACCCAGTGTGAAAAAAGGAGAGTATTATATTACTGACCTTATCAATCTGGGCGTTTCCTACCATAAAAACATATCTACTAAAACAGTTGATTTAGAACAGGTTCAGGGAGTAAATAATAGGTGGGAATTGGCTCTGTGTGCAAGGATTCTGCAACATAGGATTTTGGAAAAACTCATGCGGGATGGAGTTACCATTATAGCTCCAGAAAATACCTATATTGAGCCAGATGTAGACATAGGCAGTGATACTGTGATAGAGTCAGGAGTCCACCTTAAGGGGCAAACAAAGATTGGTAAAAATTGTTTTATTGGCACTGGAACGGTAATAGACAATAGTATGATTGCCGATGAGGTAATAATAAAACCCTATTGTGTGATTACCGAAAGTCAGATAGAAACCAAGGCTACTATTGGTCCTTTTGCTCACCTCAGACCATTATCCCATATTAGTTCTGGAGCAAGAATTGGGAATTTTGTAGAGGTTAAAAAGAGTTATGTAGGTGCTGGAAGTAAGGCTTCACACCTCACTTATTTAGGTGATACTCAAGTGGGGGCAGAAGTCAATATTGGAGCAGGGACTATTACTTGCAATTACGATGGCAAAAGGAAACATAAAACTACTATTGAAGATAGGGCCTTTATTGGTAGTAACACCGCTCTGGTAGCTCCAGTAAAGATAGGGAAAAATGCTTTAATTGGGGCAGGCTCCGTAATTACCGAAGATGTTCCAGCGGATACTTTAGCCATTGCCAGAGGTAAACAAGTGCATAAACCCAGAAGAAAGAAATAATGTGTGGAATTGTCGGTTATATTGGCCAAAGAAATTGTTCTACTCTTTTATTAAATGCCTTAAGAGGTCTGGAATACAGAGGATATGATTCAGCAGGGATAGCCATTATTCAAAATGGTCAAATATTTTGTCATCGGGTTCAAGGAAAACTGGTTGTTTTAGAAGAATTGTTAAAAAGAGAGCCTTTAACTGGCAGTATTGGCATTGGGCATACCCGCTGGGCCACCCATGGTATCCCCTCTGAGGCAAATGCCCACCCTCATGTAGTAGATAATATTGCCCTAGTCCATAATGGAATTATTGAAAATTACTCTCTCTTAAAAAACAAATTACAAAAAAAGGGGGCAAAATTCCTCTCTCAAACAGACACCGAGGTAATTGCCCATTTAGTGGCCTTTTCTTTAAAAGAAACCAATGATTTTGTTAAGGCAGTGTATAAGGCTATTTCCCAATTAAAAGGAAGTTTTGCTTTAGCTATGTTATGCACAAAGGAGCCAGATAAACTAATTGGAGTTAGATGTGAAAGTCCATTGATTGTTGGATTGGCTGAGAATGAAAATGTTTTGGCTTCTGATGTCCCTGCTATTTTGCCATATACCAAAAAGGTTATTTTTTTAAATGATGGTGAAATAGCTATCTTATATAAGGATAAGGTAGAAATAAGAGATTTTCAAGGAAATCAGCTTCCTTTTCATATCAAAGAACTACCTTGGTCTCCGGTAATGGCCGAGAAGGGTGGGTATAAACATTTCATGCAAAAGGAGATTTTTGAACAACCTAGAGCAATTACAGATACTGTCAGAGGACACATTGATTTGGATAGAGATAAACTGGTATTTGAAGAATTCCCATTGACAAAAAAGGCCTTTAAAAAAATAGAAAAAATATGGATAGTTGCTTGTGGTACTTCCTACCATGCGAGTTTAGTAGGAAAATATATGATAGAAAAAATGGCCTTGGTTCCAGTAGAAGTGGATTTAGCTTCAGAGTTTCGTTATCGTGAGCCACTTATTAATCAAAAAATGCTGTTGGTAGTGATTTCTCAATCAGGTGAAACCGCAGATACATTAGCTGCTCTGAGGGAAGGTAAAAAAAGAGGAGCCAAGACTTTAGGTATTTGTAATGTCTTGGGCTCCACTTTGCCTAGGGAATGCGATTATGTGATTTATACTCATGCTGGGCCAGAAATTGGTGTGGCTTCAACTAAGGCATTTACCACCCAGTTAGCTATACTTTATCTGCTTAGTTTGTATTTTGCTAAACTCAATGGAAAGTTGACCGAAATCAGAACATTTTTAGAAGACATGCTTAGGCTTCCACATCAAATAGAAATTATTTTAAAGGGAGCAGAGGTTGTTGAAAAATTAGCCCCCCAATATGGTAATGCCCATAATTTTTTATACCTGGGTCGAGGAATTTATTACCCTATTGCTATGGAAGGGGCATTAAAATTGAAAGAAATTTCTTACATTCATGCTGAAGCTTATGCAGCCGGAGAAATGAAGCATGGCCCTATTGCTCTAATAGACGAAAATATGCCAGTAGTAGCCTTAGTGCCAAAGGGAGAAACCTATCCTAAAATGCTTAGCAACATAGAAGAAGTGATTTGTCGCCAAGGGAAACTCATTGCCTTGACAGAAAAGAATTGTAAAGAGATAGGAGAAAAGGCAAATGAAGTAATTTATATCCCCAGTTCAAACCCATTTTTAAAAACCATTTTGTTTACTATCCCTCTTCAACTCTTTGCTTATTATATGGCTGTATTTAAGGGAACAGATGTTGACCAACCCAGAAACCTAGCCAAAAGCGTGACCGTAGAGTAAATTTAAATAGTTTTTATTTTAAAGAATTTGCTAGAGGAAAAGGTGATGTCTTATAATTTCTGTAAAAAGGGTGGCCATGTTAAAGTTTCCATATTAAGACATTTTATTCCTTTCAACCAATTCTAGTTTTTAAATAGGTTAGTGAAGTTAACCTAAAAGGTGAAACAACCAACACCAAAGGTTATAAGGAGTGCTTGCCGCCCGCCTGCCGTCAGGCAGGCAGGTTGGAATTTTATCCAATTTTACAGGAAATTTGGGACTTGACCGAGTTTAACCAACCCACCAAACTGAGACTTCATCAAAGGGCGCTTTGTCGCTTGAGCTTCTTTACCTTTTCCATCAGCTCCATAAGTTTGGGTTGTTCTTCTCCTTTCCACTGGTCTCTAACAGCAATAATTTCATCTAGCCCAGCAAAAAAGGCATCTACCACTTTAGGGTCAAAGTGTTTTCCCCTTTCGTTTTTTATATGGGTTTTGGCCCTTTCTAACTCCCATTCTTTTTTGTATATTCTAGGGTTAATTAAAGAATCAAAGGTATCTGCTAAGGCCATAATCCTGCCTGAAAGTGGGATTTCTTCTCCTTTTAGACCTGAAGGATAGCCGGTACCATCCCATCTTTCATGATGTGTGAGGGCAATCTCACTAGCTAACTTCAATAAAGGTAAATCTGTTCCAGCCAAGATTTCAGCACCAATAAGAGTATGAAGTTTTATAATCTCAAATTCCTCTGGAGTAAGCTTGCCTGGTTTGAGCAAGATGCTATCAGGAATTCCAATCTTACCAATATCGTGCATTGGTGATGCATGGGATAGAAGTTCACACTGCTTGGCAGAAAGTCCCAATTTTTTAGCTATAATATAGACATACTTACTGGTTCTCATAATATGGTCGCCTGTCTCATCATCCCTAAATTCTGCTGCCTTACCTAATCTCCTCACAATTTCTAATTGAGTGAGCTTAAGTTCTTCATAGGCTTTATGTAAGGCTTGTGTTCTCTTTTCTACTAACTTTTCTAGTTCATCTCTGTAAGTTTTTAATTCCAAAATATTTCTCACTCGTAATTGTAACTCAACAAGGTCTATAGGTTTATTGAGGAAGTCTTGACAGCCTAAAGAAAGGGCCTTTAACCGAGTTTTTCTTTCAGAATAGGCAGTCAAGACAGCAACAGGAACACGATTTTTTTGAGGCATTGTGGAAAACTTCTGTAAAAAGGTAATTCCATCCATTACAGGCATGTTAATATCCAAGATAATTAGGTCAGGAAGGACGAGTTGCATTTTTTCAAAGGCCTCCTGCCCATTACTAGCCTTAATGATAATATATTCATCTTTCAGGTGCTCTTCCAAAAGTTGACAAATATAATCCTCATCATCAACTATAAGAATTGTTTGATGTGCCATATTTTCATTTTAACACATTAATTAGCTATACTTCAAGGGTATAGAAAGTAAACAAATCATTCCCTTGCCTCTATATTAGATTTTAGATATGCTCTAAACATGTTTAGTGCCTTTATCCTACTTGGTCTGGCAGCCACTCTGGGGCAAATTCTATTTTTGCGGGAATTAATGGTTCTTTTTTCTGGGACAGAAATTACTCTGGGCATTGCTTTAGCTAGTTGGTTAATAGGAACAGGATTAGGTAGCATGTTGGTAAAATGGTTAAGAAAAATTGAGTTAAGTTATTTTTTGCTTTCTTTTTCCTTTCTTTCCCTCATATTGCCTATATCTATAATCCTCATTCGCCTGACAAAACCTATCATAGGAATAGGGGAAATTCCTTCTATTCCTGCTATCCTAACCTTAACCTTTCCTCTAATTCTACCTTATGCCCTTTTAACAGGAGGATTGTTTACCCTTGGGTGTGAATGCTTAACTAGGTTTTTAATTGAAGAGGAAAGAGTGATTACCAAAGTTTATCTGGGAGAAGCTATAGGGGCAGGCTTGGGAGGACTTGTTTTTTACTTTATTTTGTGTCCTTATTTTCAATCTCTTCAAATTAGTCTTTATCTTTCTCTTTTAATAGTTATTTATGGTAACTTTCAGGGGAAGTGGATCAAACAAAGGACTTTAAAAATAATAAACTTTTTAATTATGATTATTCTTTTAGTTGCTGCCATAAATTGGAAAGTGTTGGAAAAAAAGAGTAGAAATTGGCAATGGAAACCTTATAAAGTGCTTACTGCCCAAGATACTATATATGGACAATTAACATTTTTAAAAAATCCTAATCAAATTATCCTCTATGAAAGCGGTCTTTATACCTTTACTTACCCTGATTTGCCTACTATTGAGTATTCTGTTCATTTTGCCCTTTTACAACACCCTAAGCCCCAGCGGGTATTACTTATTGGTGGAGGAATTTCTGGGAGCTTAAATGAAATTCTCAAACATCCCTCAGTAAAAAAGGTGGTATATGTAGAACTAGACCCTACTTTAATTAAACTAGGTTCAAGGTATTTACCTAAAGAAATAAGCTATGTCTTAAAAGACAAAAGAGTAAAATTGATTTATCAGGATGGGCGTCTTTTTATTAAAAAGGCCCAAGAAAAATATGATGTCATTATTCTATGTCTGCCTGATCCACTCACTGCCCAGTTAAACCGTTTTTATACCCAAGAGTTTTTTAGAGAAATAAAGGATATTCTAGATAAAAAAGGGGTATTTTGTCTGGGAGTCTCTTCTGCTCCAGACATTATTGGGATGGCCTTAGGTGAATTCTTAAGGAGTGTTTATTTTACTATTAAAAATGTATTTCCAGATGTGGTGGGCTTCCCAGGAGATACTGCTTATTTTTTTGCCAGTCCTACTAAAAATACACTAACTGAGAAAATAGATATCTTAATAAGAAGGCTTAAAAAAAGAAGTATCAAAGTTAAATATGTGCAAGACTATTATCTTCAAGCAGACCTTTCTCCTTTTAAGTTAGCTTATTTTCGTTCTGTTTTAGAGAAGAAAAAACAGGTAGACTTAAATACTGACTTAAAGCCACGATGTTATTTTTATAGTTTAGTGTTGTGGAGCACTACTTATTTTCCTGCTTTAAGAGGAATGGTTTTAAAATTACATTCTCTAAAGCTATCTCATTGCTTAGGGGCTATGGGCATATTCAGCCTATTTCTATTCTGTCTTAGGAGGCGATTTAACACTTTGCCTTTATTAAATGCGGTAGCTACCACAGGCTTCACTGAAATTAGCTTAGAAGTGATAGTTTTAATCAGTTTTCAAGTATTTTATGGCTATGTCTATCATGAGCTGGCAGGGCTTATTACGGCATTTATGATAGGGCTGGCTATAGGAAGTCTAATATTTCATAAATACTCCTTCCAGCCATTTATAAAATGGCTTTTTTTTCTTCAGGTAGGATTAACCCTTGTTTGCTTTCTTTGGCTAGGAATAATTTATGCACTTTATAAATATAATCTAATACTCCATTATACCCCTTTATTTAATTTATTGTTTCCATTATTTTTGGGATGTACAGGAACATTAGGGGGAATGCAATTTCTCACTGCCAGTGAAACATACCGAAATTTAGGAAAAACTATAAAAGAAACAGCAGCTACTCTTTACAGCACTGATTTGTTGGGTTCAGCCTTGGGAGCCATTTTAACCAGCCTAGTATTTTTACCTCTTTTGGGTATCCCTGCCACTTTAATTTTGCTGGCAGTATTGAACCTGTTAGCCTTTGTGTTACTGTTTTTTGTTGACCAAACACCATAAATAGGGAAGCCACAATAACCACATCGTCCTTTTTTGATATAAATGGCTTCAATATAATAACCCAGTCTTCTGACAATAAGCTTGTGGCAGTGAGGACAATAGGTATTTTCACCAGGATGTCCAGGGACATTACCAATATAAACATATTTTAATCCTGCTTTTAAGGCCAAATCTCTAGCTTGCTCCAAGGTTTGGACAGGCGTGGGAGGGAGATTTTTTAGTTTATATCGGGGATAAAAACGGCTAAAATGAAGAGGGATGTAAGAACCTAAAGTCTCTTTTATCCATTCTACCATCTCTCTGATTATCTTCATATTGTCATTTTTAGTAGGAATAACTAGATTAACAATTTCTATATGAACACCTTGTTCCTTTAAAATCTTCAAAGTATTCAATACTGGTGCTAAGTTTCCTTCGGTCTCTTGTTGATAAAATTTTTCACTGAAGGCCTTAAGGTCAATACAAGCTGCATCTAAATATTTACATAGTGCTTTAAGGGGTTCAGGATTGATATAACCATTAGAGTGACAGGTGTTTAAAATATTTTCTTTGGCAGTTATTCGGCCAATATCATACATATATTCATAAAAAATGGTTGGTTCTACATAAGTAGAAGCAATAGCAGAACAATTGTATTCCTTGGCTAAGGCAACTACTTTTGATGGGGGAAGGTCATAATTTAAAGTCTCTTCTGGTTTGGCTTGAGAAATCTCCCAGTTCTGGCAGAATTTGCAATCAAGATTACATCCCGCAGTAGCTATAGAAAACACACCGCTCCCGGGTAAGACATGAAAAAATGGTTTTTTCTCAATGGGGTCAATGTGAACTGCACAGGGATTACCATAAACCAAACTATAATAAATACCCTCTCTATTTTCTCTTACCTCACAATAGCCCCTTTGTCCATCAGCTACCACACAGTGTTTAGGGCATAGGGTGCACATAATGCTTTTATTATTGAGTTTTTTAAAATAGGGAGAGCGTTTGGTTTTAATAAGACCTTGTTTAAGATTTATGCTTCCTGCCCAACTTGGTATAAAAGAGAAACCAAAAGAAGCAAAAATACATACAGTTTGCTTTAAAAACGCTCTACGTGAGTAAAGCATATCTATCTCCATATTTCTTTAGAATCCCATCTACCGTCCTTTTGGCTGAATTAAATGCCCCCATAATAGTGCCTTTTTTAACTACTAAATCTCCCACCAAAAAAAGGCCTTTAACATTGGTTTCACCATCTTCTGAAACCTTGGGTTTTTTCCCTTCTACTTCAACTCCTATGGAGCGGAGGAAGGCTTGAGGGCTTGAGCCACCTAGACAGTAATCTATGGCATCAAAATACATCTTTTGGCCGTCTTTGAAATGAACACATACCTGATCATCTTGGGGCTCAAGGCCTTCAATGTCAGTATTCATCATCAATTTGATGCTGCCTTGCTTACACTTATCTTCTATGGCACAAAGGTTGATTGGATTGAGCCTAAAAAATTTAGGTCTCCGATAAGACAAAAAAACTTCATTTTTCTCACATAAAAAACAAGCTGCCTCCGCAGCAGTATTTCCACCTCCTACCACTAAAATTTTTTTGTTTTCCAGAGGTTTGGCAGGTATACCAAAAAATACTTTGTCAGAAATTGCTTTAGGAATTTTATATCCTGGTTTAACTGGTCGCCCGAAAATACCAATAGCTACCACTACAATAGGGGCCTCAAAAATGGCCTCTTTACCAGCATGGATTTCAAAACAATCATTTTTTTTCTTTATTTTATTTACTTCATGCCTAAATCTAATATCCAAACTATATTTTTCTACCACTTCTTTCATAAAATCTAAAAATTGTTCTCTAGACATGGTATCAATAGAAAGTTTCCCTATGGGTTTCACTTTGACCTTCATGAAAAATGGGTCCACTCTTTTACCTTCATGGTAAAGCCGAACCATAGTATCACAGATATGGTCTGTTTTTTCTAAAATAACTATCTCATTTAAACCTGCTTCTTTGGCCTCAACCGCAGTGGCTATCCCAGCCGGGCCTGCCCCAACGATTGTCAATTTAACTTTTTCCATATTTTCCTCCATATTCTTTACTAACTAGTATATCGCAGTAAGGAGGAGGGTCAAGTCTAGCCCCTTTTAAAATCCGCAATTGATTTTTGAGGTTGAGTATTGAAAGAAAAAGTTTTTTCTTTCTCGCCAACCCTAAATATTTGTATGGTTGCGGTCAGTTTTTTGACCGCAACCCTTAAAAAATGATTTTTTATAATGTGCGTAAGGTAAGTTGCTATATTTGCCTGTCTGCCCCTGCCCGACGGGAGGCGGGTGGGTTTTCTTTTAAAGTTACTACTGTTTTTGGCCCCTATTCCATGTAATAATCCAAGCCCCAATGAGTAATTTGTTCTTCTTCCATCAAAAATCTTAAGGTATTTTTTAACTTCATCAACTGAATAAATAGGTCGTGTTCGGGATACAGCTCTTCTTTGCACATGGGGCTCTTAAAATAAAAAGAGAGCCATTCTTGCACCCCATAAAGGCCTGCGCGTTGAGCAAAATCTGAAAATAAAGCCAAATCTAAAACTACAGGTGCAGCCAGAATGCTATCACGGCACAAAAAATTGACTTTAATTTGCATTTCATATCCTAGCCAACCAAAGATGTCTATGCAATCCCAGGCCTCTTTATTGTCTCCCCTAGGAGGATAATAGTTAATCCTGACTTTGTGGTAAACGTCCTTATAAAGTTCAGGATAAACATGGGGTTGGAGAATATATTCTAAAACAGAAAGTTTACTTACCCGTTTAGTCTTATAAGAAGCTTCATCGTCCAGAACTAAACCATCTCTATTACCTAAAATATTAGTAGAAAACCAACCTTTTAATCCCAATAACCTTGCTTTAATTCCGGGGGCAATAATGGTTTTTAACAGTGTCTGTCCTGTTTTAAAATCCTTTCCAGCAATAGGCACTTCCCGATTTTCTGCCATTTCTACCAACGCAGGAATATCTACGGTAAGATTTGGGGCCCCATTGACAAAGGAGATTCCGCTATCTATAGCTGCATAGGCATAAAGCATACTAGGTGAAATGTTAGGGTCGTTTTTTCTCAGAGCCTCTTCAAATTTTTCCAGTGATTGATGCACCTCCTGGGGAGTAATGTAAGCCTCAGTGCTTCCACACCATACCATTACACAGCGTTCTAGTTTGTTTTTTCGCTTGAAGTCCTCAATATCTGCTTTAAGGGCAGCAATTAAGTCCAGATAATTAGTCTCTTTTTTAAAATATTTAGCCTGTAAGTTATGCACAAACTCTTGTTTAAATACTGCTGGGTAGGGTTTAATAGAAGACAGAAAATCTTTTAAATCCTCCACCAAATTTTTTTCTAGCACTTTAGCCTTTAAACATGCCTCATAAAGATTATCTTCATAAATATCCCAACCTCCAAACACCAAGTCTTCTAAATTAGCTAGATTAATAAACTCTTTTATTTTGGGTATTCTTTTCTCTGTCCTTTTCCCCAGCCGAATAGTGCCCATTTGAGTCAAAGAGCCTATAGGCAAGGCCATACCTCTTCTGACAGCCTCCACACCCGCAATAAAAGTGCTACTTACTGCCCCAGCTAATCCTGGTAATAACACACCTAAACGTCCTTTTGCTGGTAAGATATTATTTCCTTTACGTATTTTTTCAGCCTTCAACTCTATCCTCCTTTCATTATTATTATTTATAAGAAGCTAATGTTGCATTTAATGCTATTCCATCCCATTCAACTAAAATATAACCCTGAGCAATTGTGCCTGGATTTAAAATAAGGGTTTTACCAATTTTATCTATATTGCGTGCCTCATGAATATGACCTGTTAAACACAATTCCGGTTGTTCCTTCTCAATGAACTCCCGGATGACCCTACTTCCTACATGCTCACCCCTTCTTACTATATCCACTTTTGTCCCAAAGGGAGGGGTGTGAGAAACAAGAATTTTATGAGAAACATTTTTTATTTCTTCATAAGCAGTATATAAAAAGGCAGCTATTTCTTGCTCACTATATTCAGTGGGTGTATTAAAAGGTGTTGGTGTAGAGCCCCCTACGCCAAACACTGCTAATTCCTCCTCAAGTCTATATCCATGTCCATGGAGATTTATTCCTAAATTTTCAAAATAATCATTTATTTCTAAAAAGTCCATATTTCCTATCTGGGCTAAGATATGGGTGTTATAATATCTAATATAATTAATAATTTCTTCTGCCTCTTTTTTACCTCCACAGTTAGTTAGATCTCCAGTAATGATTGTCCAGTCTGCAGAAGGGAGTTCTTTAATCTTGTCTATATAATTTATTTGATTATGAACATCCCCAAAAACTACCATGTTAAGCATATTGGCTTTTTCTCCAAAGTAACGATTTTTATTTCTTCTCTTTTTAACTCTAAATCAGAAAAAATAGCAATCCTTTTTTGGGGGAAATATGTTTTTAATTTTTGATAATTTTTCTTTCTTTGGCCCATAACTTGTGAAATTTTCGTTGGATGAACAAAAATATTTATTATTTTAGCTTTAGAGAAATATTGTTCTAAAATAATCCTAACCTTTTCTAAAATAATAGCCGATTTTACCAGTTCTCCAAAGGCAGGATGCCACGGACCGGCCAAGATGTGGCCAGGTTGCAACAAACTCTCACTAGTTTGAAGACCTATCCGGATTACAGGAATATTGGCCTTTTGAAAAATAAGCACCATTTCTTTACAAATCTTCACTGCCTCAGTTAAAGAGAGGGGAAGGTATTTTTTTTCTTCCCACCACTTGGCTAAAATAGTATCTTTTATTACTAAGGTAGGATAAATTCTAATAAAATCAGGCCTCCATTTGAGTATCCCATCAATGGTTTTTTTACGACTTTCTGCTGATTCTTCAGGCAATCCTGGCATAAGCTGCCAGCCCAATTGAAAGCCATGGATTTTTATTAAATCCGTTGCCTTATAAACAGCCTCTGCATCGTGTCCCCGTTGGCAAACATCTAATACTTTATTATCAAGGGACTGAACACCTAACTCAATAGTTTTTACTCCATAAGTTTTTAACTCAGTTAGCACTATTTTATTGATGGCATCTGGTCTAGTAGAAAGACGAATACTGTGAACCTGACCCGTTTGGACATATTGAAAGGCCAAAGTTAATAGTTTTTTCCGCCACTTAGGATTTAGAGCAGTAAAACTTCCTCCATAAAAGGCAATCTGAATATGTTTACGCTTGGGATGTCTTTTACGCAAAAGAAAAAATTCAATCTGATTTTTAATTTGTTTCAAATCTAAATGAGGCTTTACTCCGGTAATAGTGGGTTGATGGCAATACACACACCGGTGTAGACAACCTAGTTGAGGAATAAAAATAGGAATAATGTAAGGCTTGGATATAAGCATAATTTATACATCTCCTATTTTAATCGATTAAGCGCTTGTTTAGCCGCCTCTTGCTCTGCCCTTTTTCTGGACCTTCCTACTCCTTTTCCCCACAATTTACCATTAATAAATACACCTATAGTAAATTGCTTGGCATGGTCAGGCCCTATAATATTTAAAACACGGTAAGCAGGAAGAATATGACATTGTTTCTGAAGAAGTATTTGCAATCTAGTTTTAAAATCTGATGTATTTTCAGGAGACAACTTTTTTAACCAAGGTTCAAACCAGTTTCTAATAACCCCACAAACTGTAAGGAAATCACTATCAAGATAAATTGCTCCTATCAAAGCTTCTAAAGTATCTGCCAAAATAGTCCCCTTTTTGTTGCCTCCTGATTGTCTTTCTCCTTTTCCTAAACGCAAAAAATCACCTAGACAAAGAGACTTAGCTACTTTTGCCAAAGTGGTTTCCTCTACTAAACAGGCCTTTAATTTGCTAAGCTCACCTTCTTTTAGATGAGGATACTCATAAAAAAGATAATTCCTGACAGCTAGCTCTAGCACAGCATCACCGAGAAACTCCAATCTTTGATTACTTTCAACTTGGTTTTCGGATGCATATGAAGAATGAGTCAAGGCCTGTTTTAAAATAACCTGATTTTTAAAATTATATCCTATTTTTTCTTCTAAATCTTTGAGTTCTTCTTTCACCAAAATCTAAAAATAAAATAGAAAAACAAGGAGGTCAAGGGATAAGTTACTTGGACTTTCCCCAGAATTTTCAGAAGCTTTCCGAAAAGAAAGGTAAGGTAAGCTCCTCAAATCCGTAATAACTTTAAAAAAACGGTCAAATATAGTAACTGACCTTACGCACAGTATGATATAAAAGGGGTTGCACAACTTTTTCATAGATGAATTGTAGGTTTGACCCTAAATTTCCTATCAGATAATCCATTTTACCTCAGTTGTTGTATTCAATTTGCATATAACGACAAAGCTTACCTGCCGCAGTGGAGCAAAGAATGCTTTTATCTTAGTATTTCTCTAAACGAGAAAAAAACTATAGCTAGACTTATTATCATTCCTAAGACACAAAATGGACATACTGGCAAGCCCTTTTGGGCAAAGGGATTCAACCCTTTTATTAAGGCTATGGCAGCAAAAATGGATACCAGACTTCCAAAGATTATTCCACAAATTAAGGCATATCTTAATTGTTTCAGTCCCAAGAAAAATATACCTAACCAGACAAGACACATAACATAGACAAAAATAGGTGCAGATTTTTTTAGGACAATAGGGATAAAGATAATAGCCAAAAAAGCTATAAATGCAGCTATAAGTATCAAGGTCAATATCATTTATTCCCCATGATTATGGCTACATCTTCATAAGTATTAGGAATGGGCAGGGCTACGTCAAAGTCAGGCCATAAGCAATTTAAAAAAATCCAAATTTCAAAATCCAAATGCCAAATGGCTTGATTTGACATTTGAGCTTTGTCATTTGTCATTTTAAGATTCTGATATCCCATTTCACCCATTTATTAATTCTGTCTTTTTAATCTTGCCTAAAGGAGTTTTGGGCAATTCATTTCTAAATTCAATCACCCGTGGAACTTTATAGCCAGATAATTTCTTGCGGCAAAAGTGAATAATTTCTTGAGGGCTTATTTGTAAGCCATTTTTTGAAACCACCACTGCCTTAACTACTTCTCCTCTTAATCCATCCTGCACACCTACTACGGCCACCTCAGCTACCTTTGGGTGTTCAGCAATCACAAACTCCACTTCATTGGCGTAGACATTAATACCACCTGTAATAATCACTTCCTTTTTCCGACCAGTAATATAAAGATAGCCCTCTTCATCCAGATATCCTAAATCGCCTGTATAAAGCCAGCCATCTTTTATTATCTCTTTAGTCAATTCAGGCTCTTTGTAATAACCAGGCATAACAAACCAGCCTTTTAGCAATATTTCTCCTATTTCGTTGCAAGGTAGTTCATCACCTTTATCATCTACAATCTTTATCTCTACCCAGGGAGCAGGTTTACCAAGAATTCCTTTCCTAAACCGTTTTTCAGGCGGGGCATTTTTGGGTAAAAGGACATTTGGGGCCGCCGATTCGGTCAGGCCCCAGCCAGTAATTCCTGTCACATGGGGAAATCTTTCTTCAAATTCTTTCAATAACCTTGGTGAGGCAGGAGCGCCAAAATAAACAATAAGTTTTAAAGAATCAAGTCTTACTTTATTTATCTCCCTTGTCTTTAGCATCGCTTCTAAAATAGTTGGAGGTACCCAGGAAGCAGTAACACCATAAGTCTCTATATCTTTTAGAAAACGACCTGGAGTGAACCTTTCTCCCAGGACTAGGGTGCTACCTGTACAAGCAAGCATAAGAAGATAGACAAGCCCCCCTGCATGGGAAAGAGGGACATAGCAAATAAGCACTTTAAAGGGTTCAATCAGGTCAAAATATTTCATAGTAGCCACAGGGGAATCCAAGTGTCGATAGGTTAAAGGAATGGCCTTAGGTCTTCCAGTAGTGCCAGAGGTGTAAATAATGATTGCCAGTTCCTTTTCTTTTATCAACTCCTCTCTTGGAACCGCGCTTTGAGAGTTATTTATCAGATTGTCTATATCTGTGATAGTTTTTTTAAAAGAAGGCAGGTCAAAGGTAAAAAGTTCTTTAGCTATAAGATAATTGACTTCTGCATGGGCCAAGATATTTTTTAATTCATGTTGTTTTATTGAAGGGTCTAAAGGCACAACTGTAACCCCAAGGCCAAGGGCAGCTAAATAGGCATAGATGTATTGTGGGCAATTGGGGAGGTAAATAGCTAGCTTTTCTCCTTTTTTCATCCCCAATGTTTGAAATGAAGTCATAAGCCTTTGGACCTTATTTAATAGCTCAGGGAATGTCTCTTTCTGGCCTTTATAAACAAGCGCTAGTTTGTCAGGATAGTTTTTGGCTGTATAGAGTAAACTTTCATAAATATTCATTTTAAATTAACTCCGATTTTTTTATTTTACCACTACTTGTTTTGGGAAGTTTTGGTCTAAACTCTATCACCCTGGGCAATTTATAACTGGCCAATTTCTGGCGGCAATAAGAAAGTATCTCTTGAGGACTACATGGTTCTTTTAAGGTAATTATGGCCTTAATCAATTCTCCCCTTAGTTTATCTGGTGTGCTTATTACTGCTACTTCTTTTACTTTTGGATGTTCAGAGATAACAAACTCTACTTCATTAGCATATACAGTGAGTCCTCCAGTGATAATTACCTCTTTTTTTCTGCCGGCAATATAAAGATAACCTTCTTCGTCTAGATAGCCCAAATCTCCTGTACAAAGCCAGCCATCTTTAATCACTTCTTTTGTTAATTGAGGTTCATTATAATAGCCCTTCATCACAAAAGGGCCTTTAAGTAATACTTCTCCTATTTCACCAGGAGGAAGCTCATTGCCTCTGTCATCCACAATCTTTACCTTTACCCAAGGGGCAGGTTTTCCCAAAATGCCCTTTTTAACTCTTATCTCCATAGGTGCATCCAAGGGTAAGATTATATTTGGGGCAGTGGATTCTGTCAGACCGTAACCGGTGATCACATTTATGTGAGGGAATTTTTTCATAAATGCTTGAAAAACCCTAGGATGACAGGGAGCTCCAAATGGGCAGACATATTTTAGCGATTTGAGAGATATTATTTCCTTTTCCGTGACTTTTAATAATGCTTCTAGAATAGCTGGAGGAGCAAAGATGAGTTCAACTTGGTATTTTTCTATATATTTTAAACATCTCCCAGGAATAAATCTTTCTATAATAACTATGGTGCTACCCATAGTGGCTTGAAATAAAGTATGAAGTGAACCTGCTTCGTGAGAGAAGGGAATGGCACAAAGTATGGTTTTAAAATCTTTTAGGCCAAAATAGCCTAAAGTCTTTACAGGGAATTCAAGATTTTTGTAAGTTAGCATTACTCCCTTTTGCTGTCCCGTGGTGCCAGATGTATAAATAATAAGGGCTACATCCTCTTCATTGCCCATACCACGCAACTCTGTTTTGTCATCTATGGTCAATTTTTCTAAATTGCTCATAATGTGTTTGATACTTGGGGTTTCTTTTTTTATCTTAGCGGTTTCATTGTCCGTTATAAGGATAGAGGCCTTTGCGTGATTTATTATTTTAATTGCCTCATCCTTTGTGGCCATGATATCTATGGGAATAACCGTGGCCCCCAAACCAAAGGCAGCTAAATAGGCCATTATATATTCAGGACAGTTGGGTAGCCAGATGGCCAGTTTTTCCTCAGGTTGTAAACCAAACTGCTCCAAGGCATGTCCTATCTGGTTTACTTTTTCTAAGGCCTGAGCAAAGGTGATGACTTCTTCTTTAAAAATAAAAGCAGGTTTAGCTGCCTTTTCTTTGGCTATTTGAGAAAATTGTTTATAAACATCCATTTTATGACTTCCTAAAAAAATTTAAACCAATTCTGTCTTTTTTATTTTACCTACTGGGGTTTTTGGTAGTTCACTCCTAAATTCAACCACTCGCGGGACTTTATAGCCAGGTAATTTCTTGCGACAAAAATTTATAATTTCTTGAGGGGTTGTCTGTAAACCATCCCTTGAGACCACCACTGCCTTAACTACTTCTCCCCTTAAAATATCAGGTATTCCTACTACAGCTACTTCCTTTATATTTGGATGTTCAGAAAGCACAAACTCTACTTCTGTTGCATAGACATTTAGCCCGCCCACAATAATTACCTCCTTTTTACGACCGGCAATATAAAGATAGCCTTCTTCATCTAAATAACCCAAATCTCCTGTATAAAGCCAGCCATCTTTTATTATCTCTTTAGTCAATTCGGGCTCTTTATAATAGCCAGGCATAACAAACCAGCCTTTTAGCAATATTTCACCTATTTTATTGCACGGGAGTTTATCACCTTTATCATCTACAATCTTTACCTTTACCCAGGGAGCTGGTTTACCTACGATACCTTTTTTATATCTTTTTTCTTTGGGCATATCTCTGGGAAATAACACATTTGGGGCAGCAGATTCTGTTAATCCATAACCAGTAACTCCATATATATGAGGGAATCTCCTTTCAATCTCTTTAAATAATCGGGGATGGGCAGGGGCACCAAAATAGACAATAGCCTTTAAAGTCTTTAATGATACCTCATTTATTTCCTTGGTATTTAAAGAAGCCTCTAAAATAGAAGGTGGCAACCATACAGCGGTAATTTTATATTTTTCTAATTCTTTCAAAAATACCCCAGGGATAAACCTTTTTCCCAATACCAAGGTGCTTCCAAAATAAACGGTCATTAAAAGATAGACTAGACCCCCTAGATGTGAAAAAGGCACATAACAAATATTTCTTTCTAACCATTCATCATAACCATAATAACCCAGGGTGGCTACAGGAGAATCCAGGTGTTTATAAGTAAAAGGCACAGCCTTGGGGCTACCGGTGGTGCCTGAGGTGTAAATAAGGACAGCCAATGCCTTTTCATCAAGTATTTGTCCATCTACAGCATTAGCTGAATTAATTAAATTGTCTATATCTTTTATCACTTTAACTTCTGAAACTTCTATATCTTTTTCCGATATAAGGTAATTTACTTCGGCATGCCTTAAGATATTTTTTACTTCTTCTTTTTTAAATGAGGCGTCCAAAGGCACTACGGTTATACCTAAAGACAATGCTGCTAAATAGGCATAAATGTATTCAGGACAATTGGGCAAACAAATGGCCAGTTTTTCTCCCCTTTTCATCCCCAATGCCTGAAATGCCCCTATTAATTTTCTTACTTTGATAAATAGCTGTGCAAATGAATCTATGTGTTCACCAAAAATAAGGGCATCTTTTTGGGGGTATTTTTTTACTGTATTTTGGAGAACATTATAAAAATCCATGTTTCAACTCCTAGAAACTATATTTTACTTCAAAATATAGCTCCTTACTGTCATTGAATTGACCATGAAGTCCGCTTTCCTTTCCTTCCAGGATGTGGGCACCTACAGTAGTAGTCCAGTGGTCTCCCCACTCAAAATAGAAGGAAGGACTTATCCTCCAATCATTATCATCACCATAAACTATTAAAATATTGGGTTTAAGCCTTTCATGAAAGAAATCAGTTGAAACTCTTAAAGTCAGTAAAGTTTCTACCTTATCCATAGCTCCCCCTGAAGGCCAGACAAATGGTTGTCCATCTATATCTTTTTTAGAATTAATTAATTGGATGAATTGAAAACTGGCCAGCCAATTGGTAACAATGTATTTATCCAAACCAATCACATAATTATAGCAATCTGTCTTTGCCCATTTAAATTTGCCATCTTTGGTGCGATAAGCCCTATAATCGTTTCTTACATAAGCAAATTCACCCCTCAAAGTCAGGCCTTTTAAAAATCCACTTACAAATGTCTTTGAGAATGTGCCTCCCCAGACATTTATACGGTGATATTTTTTGGTAAAGTAAAAGGTGCTCCCCGGAGGGGCAATCCCTTGAGAGTGAAGAAAGTTTTGTAGTTCCGTAGGGCTCATATGCATACGCATCGCTAGTTCCTGAAATTTTTGGGGGTCCATAGTGCTGGTATCTACAGTGGTGACCCTTTCAGGTGATTCTGTCTCCCAGGAATAAATATAATTTAAGGTATATTCAAAACTACCCAAGACATCCCGCCATCTTACCCCAAATTTTGAATTTCCCCATTTTTCTCCAGGTCTTCCTTCATGGGAAATTATCCGGTAATCAAAAGGAACTCCGGCCATGCCTGTGCGGCTAAAATTCAATAAAGCATCCATCATCTTGGCTCCTTCTTTACTGGTGCCAATAGCAAACGGTGCCCCTACGGCTGGCCAATAGTCAGGTTCAAAATCAGGGATTAATAAAAATTGAAGACTTCCATTTACTGTAGGTTGAAACTCTATCTTTAATGTCCAAAGGGGAATTTTTATTTCATTCCAGGGTTTAAGGGTAAATTCTCGCCAGTCCAATGGGTTTACATATTTATCCAAGACCCTTATACCATCTGCTGTCCCCCAGGTTATTAATTGCTTTCCTGCCCTAATATCTAAATACTCCGAAAAAAAGTCCACATAAACTTCCCTTACCCAGGATATACCCTGCCAGGTCTCTCGGTTGGTATACATGGCCTGGTGGGCAGGTGCGTATGCGTCTTCCTGATTGTAGGCAAAATCCCACCATTTATAAATATGGCCATAAAATGAAAGCCACGGTCTTGGTTTATATTGCCCTCTTAAGTCAACGATATTCATAATTTTAATCCACTTATGAAAGTCAGGATAAACCCCAGTCTCACTCTTAATATAACCCTCTACGGTGACAGGACCTTTTTGGTAAATAGTTGCCTGACCTAAACCTGGTAAAAAAACCACCAACAAAACAATTAGCCATTTTCTCATGATTTCCCTCCTCTTTAAATTTAAATATAAGGTAAAGGTAAAGGTTAAGGTAAAGAAAAATCATTTTTCTAGATTTTTTAAAGCTAAAATTACCTTATTTATGTCATTGTATAGCTGATTTAAACTGTTATCTAACTCCTCTGCTCTTATTCCATCCACATAACCTACTCTTTTTCCATATTCTAAATGGCTTTGTGTCTCAGTTAATGAGCCTCTTGCTATGTAATAGAAATTTATCTTGTCTAAAGTATGACTTCTTCCAAATGCCTCTGCAATATTGGCAGAAATGCTAAGTGCTGCACTCCTTATCTGAGATGTAAATCCGTAATCCTCTTTTTTTGGTAGTTTTTCCGTTGATTTATGGATAGTTTCTGCAATTTCCATCGCTTTCTTCCAGATAGGCATTTCCTTAAAACTCTTATACAATTCTCTACCTTTACCTGTGTTTTTTTACCATTCCTGTCTTTCTAAAATACGCGGTGAAAAATGTCTTTCCTTTAAACCTGAATTGTAACACCCAGGTTCAATAAGGAGTGTATCAGAATGTCCGGTGCGAAAGTTATAGACCTCCCATATCCTGGCCCACCAGCAACCTTCTTTAGGAGTATCAAAATAGTGAAAGATTTCTTTAAATTTCCTGCCTTTCTTGTCATAATACTCTTCATAAATATCAATCCCTGTATTTTTATCTATCCAGACAATGCGATGGGTGTAATACCACGGGTTTTTTTTGGGCACGGCCTTGATTTTGTAGCAGGGGGTATTGGCATAATAAATTTTTTTGTTGTAATGGGCCTTATAGCCTTTGAATATTTCTTCTCCTAACAATTCATATGTCTCATAACCATATCTTCTGGTAGTGACTTCTTCTACCGTGAATTCTGTGCCCATAAAAGAATCGTCTCCTTCGGCTTGCGAGACCTTTCTTATCTTTTTCATAGAAGGGAGCCAGATCCAGATATCATTCTGTTTGTTTATATCCATATAGGCCCAATTTAAGACCGCCAGCCCTTTGCTGTATTCAGGATAAGTAATGGCAATGAGGTCCTTATAGTCAAATCCATTTTTACCATGCATAATAATTCTTTTTCTGACCGCCTTCTTTTCCCTTTTATAGCCGGATTTATCTATCATGATTAAATTTACCCCATTATAGACCGCATCATTCACAAAACGGGTGAATTTGATATCAAACCAGTGTTGCATGATTTGCTCTGCAGTGGGATGAGGCGGTAAATCAGGTGGGCGACAGGTCATAGCCAGGCCCAGGCTTCCTAAAAACAAAAAAAACATTAGAAAAAAAAGCATTTTTTTCATAAAATTCCTCCTTACCATTCCATTCTTTCTAAAATCCTGGGGCTAAATGCCCGCTCTTTTAAGCCCGTGTTAAATTTATAGGTTTGAATATCTATGCAATCAGCATGGCCAGTGCGGAAATTATAGACTTCCCATATCTTTGAAACCCAGCAATTTTTTTCTGGAGTGAGATAGTAGCGAAAAATGACCTTAAATTTTCTTCCTGCCTTGTCATAATATTCGTCAAAGATAGCAATACCTGTCTTTTTATCTATCCAGATTATGCGATAGCTATAATACCAGTTTTTCTTTTGAGGGATGCCTTTTATTTTATAGCAGGGTGTATCCTTAAAATAGCTCTTACCGTCTAATCGGCTGGTATAGCCAGGGAAATTCCCCTCTCCTAAAAATTCATAGGTTTCATATCCATAACGACGGGTAGTAATGTCTTCTACAGTAAATTCACTGCCTAAAAATGAATCATCTTCTTCTGCCTGGGAAACCTTTCTTACCTTCTTTAAAGAAGGTAACCAAAGCCAGAGGTCATTCTGTTTTTTTACATCTAAATAGGCCCAGGTGAGCACAGCCAATCCTTTGGTATATTCAGGATAGGTCATGACTACTAAATCTTTGTAATCTGTTCCTTTCTTGCCATGCATAATCAAACGGCGCCGAATCCACTTTTTTGTGCGTTTAAATCCTGATTTATCAATCATGACTAACTGTCCTGTGTAATAGACATCATCCGCATAACGAGTAAACTTAATCTCAAACCACCGCTGCATAATTTGCTCTACTGTGGGATGAGGTGGCAAAGTTTTAGGCCGACAACTGGCTGCAAACCCTGTTGAAGGCAATAGAAATAAAATTCCCAGAAATAGCCATAACTTTTTCATAACCAACCTCCTTTTTATCCAAACCACCCTGATACCTGAGTCTTACCAAAGGAAATCCCAATGTGTTTTGGCTGTAAATATTCAAATAAACCCCATTTGCCCAATGTTCTTCCAAAGCCACTTTCCTTAAAACCACCAAAAGGAGTGCGGGCATCCATCTGAGCAAAGGTATTTATCCAGACCGTGCCATATTGAGCATTTTCAGCCAATGCCTTTGCTTTTTTTAAATCTTTTGACCAGATCTGAAGCACTAAGCCCGTAGGGTTTTGTGCTATTATGGTTTCTATTTCTTCTTGGTTAAATTTTTTTACTAACAAAATGGGATTGAAACATTCTGCATAAATCATTTCTGGTATTTCTATAATAGTGGGTTCAAAAAAATAACCTTTAGTTTCTAATGCCTTTCCGCCTTTAATGATTTTTGCCCTTTTTTCTTTAAATTCTTCTACCTTGTTTACTACTTCTTCTAAGTGTTTTTTTGACCTTAGAGGCCCCATACCTGTTAAGGCAGAACTAGGGTCTCCTACTTTTATCTTTTCCATTTTTTTACTTAAAAGCTCTAAAAACTGCTTATAAATACCTTCTTCAATCAAACAAACACTGGTATTAATGCACATCTGTCCCTGTTTCATAAAGGCAGAGGCCATAATATTTTCTGATGATTCTTCCAGGTCTGCATCTGAAAAGACAATAGCCAGATTTACTCCACTTAATTCACTAATGACTTTTTTAGGCCTTTTTATACTTTCAAATATCTTTTTAAATGTTTCACTTGCACCAGTGAAGGAAAACATATCTATATCTGATGCAGCCAATGCCTTTCCAATAATAGGGCCTTCTCCTGTAATGATGTTTATTAATCCCTCAGGAAAATCTAGCTCATCAATGTATTTTGCCAATTCTAATAAAGAGAGACTGCCAAGTTCAGATGGTTTAACAATTATGGCATTTCCTGCAGCCAAGGCAGCAGCGGCGTTAAATCCAAATAACATTAGAGGTACATTATAGGGTAAAAACATGCCCACTACACCAAAAGGGACATATTCAACCATATCAAAAGCATCTTTATTAAAGAATGAGGGAAAAGAGACATTTTCTATCAAAGAAGCATAATATTCAAAACACTGAGCAGCTAAAGGAATATCCACAAAGAGTGTTTCTTTTATGGGTTTGCCTATTTCTTTTGTTTCTAATTCAGCCAAATTTTTTAGATTTTCAAGGATTACCTTAGAAATACCTTGTAATAATTGTTTTCTTTCTTTAAAAGAGGTCTTTTGCCAGGTTTTTTGAGCCGATTTTGCTTTTTCAATACAAAATACCAAGTCACTTTCATCTGCTTGGGGTATTTGAGCAAAGACTTCTTGTGTAGCCGGATTTTCTATTAAAATTTTTTCTTTTTTATCCCTAAACTCTCCACCGATATACATACTATATGTGTGCATTTTTTACTCCACTCCCACTTCTTTCCAAAGGGCAAATGTCCTTTCAAATACAGGAAACCATTTAGAAAGTTTATTGAAATCCCCCTTTAGTTTTATTTTGCCCTGGTTGAAGGCTACAAATGGATCGAGTTCACCATTAAAAATTTTTTTCCAAAACTCCCCTTTAGCCGAAAACACAAATTCTGCATTTTCTTCACTATTTTTTACTTGTATTATCTTTCCTTGCTGATAGCAAAAAGAAATAGTTGTCTTGCTATCTGTTTCTTTATTGCATAAAACAGTAGTAAGATTGAGTTTTTCCCCTAAAGAACGGGCAGTTTGATCATTGTTTATTGTTTCTACCAAAGCCGCAATATGCTCTTTAGAAAATAATTTGTATTTCTTTACTTGGGTTTCTTTTTTAGGAGGGATTTTAGCCAATGACTTCAAGTTATGAGTGATTAAACTAACCTTAGCGGTGGTTTCTAAAAGTTCAATTAAAGAAAACACAGAGACAAATTCCTTCCCTATGGCTACCACCCCATGATTTTTTAGCACTACTATATCATTGTTTTCTAGAGCACTTATCACTGGAGAAACATCTGTAACTGTAGGAGTAGTTTGAGGGATGGCAATAATATTGCCCAGATAAATTTTTTCTTCGAAGGTAATGGGCGTTAAGGTATCAAAATAGTGAAAATAATATACTGTCCAGGGCGAATGGGCATGGATGACAATAGGTTTTTCTTTAAAAGTTTTATGGATGACCAGATGAAGAGCTAATTCTGAAGTGGGTTTTTTACTACCTTCTAAAACATTGCCTTCTTTATCTATGACCAAAATATCTTCTTTTTCTAAAAATCCTAAATAAGCATTATGTGCGGTAATAAGAATCTTATCATTGATACATTTTGAAATATTGCCAGAACTTCCACAAAGCAGCCCCCTTTGATGCAACTGCCCTCCCCAGAATATGATTTCTTCTTTCTCTTGCTCGTAACTCATTTTATGAACTCCATGGGCACATATTCGTCTTTTGCTTCCACTGCTGCATTTTTGAAAAATAAACAGCCATCTATGGTTAATGCATCCTGGTCAAATACCCTTAAATCAATTTCTTCGCCTTTTAATGCCTTAATAGGCACCTGATGCAAATGAGATAAAAGACAGACATAAAGGCTTCCACAGATACCCCAAAAATGGCCATTTTCCATTTTTTTATAAAAAAATAGCACCTCTTTTATTTTTTGTTTATAAAAAAGAAGTCCTAACATATTATCTGTGACATAAATGGGTTTCACACCTTCTTTGTTTAATCTCTCTGCTACTTTAAGCCCTAAAATATAGGGTCTCATTTCTGGTATAAACACCGAGTTGGTTTTTTTAATCTTTTTTAATCCTTCTTTTGAAGGAATGCCCCAAAGAAGAGAAAGACTATTTAGTTTTTCTAATCGCATATCTCTATCCACCCTGAAATATATTTGGCCGGAGTAATATCAAATGCCGGATAAATTGTTTCTGGAAAATCCCTTTTTTTAAGCCACATAAACACCTCTTCTTCAGGCCTTTGTTCTATTTCAATATTTTCTATGTCTATTTCCCTTGGGTATTGGGTAAGGGCATAAAAAGGAATCTTAAAATAATGGGCAAGCCTGGCTAGGGCATAGGTGCCTATTTTATTTATAATATCTCCTTTTTTATTAGACCTATCTGCCCCAGTAATGACACAATTTATTTGACCGTCTTTCATTAAAATGGCCGCCTGATTGTCGCATATCAATTTTGCAGGAATATGAGCCTTATTTAACTCCCAAAAGGTAAGTCTTGTCCCTTGTAAATATGGCCTGGTTTCTGAAACAAAAAATATGGCTTCCTTTCCTATTTCCTTTAAGGCAGAATACAAATAAACGAGTTCTCCATTTAGATTACAGATAGTTAAAATTCGGGCTTCAGCAGGCAACAATTTGGCCAATTTTTTAACCCGTTTTTTTCTCTTTTCTTCAAATCCCTGGACAAAACCATTTACTGCCTGCTTTATATCTAAATTCTGTCCACAGGCTTTCTTTAATATTTCTGCCAGACGGAAAAAATCAAAGGTAGGACGTATTTTTTTAAAGGCCATAGCAGTTTTATCAATTTCTCTCACTAAAGCACAGGTATAAAAAAACAATAATACCTGACCAAAGGCCCTGGTCTTCATTTTTCCTAAGACTTCTAAGGCCTCATCTAAACTTTTCACTGTAATATATGCTTCTTTAAAAGGAAGTTGCGTTTCATCTAAGACATAAATAGTATTATTTTCCATCCTTACCGGAAAGGCCAGTGGATTATACATCAATTACTCCAATCAGATCAAAGGCACGGTCAATCATCTTTTTTTCAGCATCAAAAACTTTAATACTGGCAAAACCAATTTCTCCTGTAATTAAATTATCACTGACCAATAAAATAGCGGCTGCTTTTTTGTCATAAAGATTAGCAATAGTTAAAAAAGGGCTGGTCACCATATCTACGGCAATGGCTCCTTGACTGATAGCCTCATTGACCACTTCTTTTGTTTCTCTCAATAAGGCGTCTGTGGTCCAAACCATACCTTTATGTATCTCTTTAAAGACCGTGGCCAATTTACCATTTAATTCCTGATCCGCCTCAGGGATAGCCCCATCATTTACATAATATCTAGTAACCCCATCTCCCCTTAAGACACTCTCTACTAGAACATAATCCCCAATGTTTATCTCTTTTCGCATACTGCCACATGAACCAAGTCTGATTAAATAATCCACTCCCCCTGCACAGAGCAATTCTGTTACTAAAGCCGCATCTGGGGCATACATTCCACCATTCCCTACAGTTACTCGCTTTCCTTTATATTCTCCTGTCCAAAAGGTGTAACCAAAGGCAGAAAAGTTCTTTAAGGGATTTTTTAGTTTTTCTAAAGCCATACTTACTCTTTGGGGTTGACCACTGATAATGGCAATTTTTGCCAAATCTCCTTCTTTAAACTGCACTGCCTTTAATAAATCCATTGGTGTGATGTGAATTTCCCTTTGCATCATTTTTAGGCTCCTAAACAAAGATTTCATCTTCAATAGCTGCTTTGGTATGGGCTTCGGCGGTTTCTATATAGCATCTAGCAGTAAGCCTACAGAAAGGATGATATTTTTTATCATATAAAATCCTCTGTACTCGTCCGGGCTGACTATAAAACTCCCTGTTTGCCCAGGCCGCCAATCTACCCAGGTCTTCTTTGCTTAGATATTTGGTAGATACCACGGCATGCTGAAAGTCCCACTTTCTTAAATCCTGATCTTCAATGAATGGCTCAAGCTCCTTATACATGGGAATACCTGGTAATGGAGTCATAATTTGGAGGGCAGTCATATCAGGGTCAATATGGTTAATTCTTTCAAACCTGTCTTTAATCTTTACTTCATCGTCATCTGGAAATCCTACCATCCAGGTAACTACTGACATAATGTTATTTTCCCGAAAGAGTCTTACAGTTTCTGCTACCTGATCCACACTAATTCCTTTATTTATCTTCTCTAAGGTTTTTTTATCTACTGCCTCCATCCCAAAAAGCCCACAAACAAAGCCTATTTTTCTCAAGGGTTTTAATAAATCCTTGTCTCTCAAGTGATATGGGGCACGTCCCATAAAGAAAAATTTGACCTTGAGCTGTCTCTTTTCCATTTCTTCAATAAATTCCTCCATCCTTTCTCTATATACATTAAAATCTTCATCCATCATCACTACCCACTTTGCCCCAAACTGTTTCTCTAGGAGTTCTAATTCCTCTGCTACCCTTTTGCCTGAACGAATGCGGTAACATGTCCAATCTTTATCCCCTCTATGGTCATAGTTGGTCCAACCCACACAAAAACGACAACCATTGGGACAACCTCTGGAGTGATAGGTTTCTACATAATGCTTGATCCGGTTAAAACCAATATATTTATCCATAGGAAATAAATCATAGGCAGGGAGGGGTAAATCATCCAGATTTTCTATTAAAGGACGATATTCTGTAAGTTCTACTGTCCCATTATTCCTATAACTTAGCCCCTTTATTGATGGAATATCAGGGTCTTTTTTACTTAATTCTTTAGTTAGTTCTGGCATGGTGCGTTCTGTTTCACCAGCAATGACAAAATCAAATTCAGGTGTTTCTTCAAGCATCTTTGGTGCATTTGCCCCGTAAAAAAATCCCCCTACACAAATTTGGACTTGTGGCATGTTTTCCTTAATAAGCTTGGCTGCCCTTTGATACCTTGGATGGATAGCCGCTACACCGGTAGTCTGTAAGGCATCTCCCATATAGACTAAGTTTGGTTCTATTTCTTTAATAGCATTAATCATTTGTGTTTCACTAAAATTTAAGGCACGACAATCCAGGACTTTAATTTCAATCTCTGGATACCATTCCCTTAAATTGGCAGCTAATTGGGCATGATTGACATTTATGGCAATGTGTCTTCCCCAAGTAACCCAGCCACCCATGGGGGGTTGTAAAAACAGAACCTTCATTTTTTTCCTCCTTTCCTATTTATCCATAGGTTTCATTAAAAAATTTGGCTTTAAAAGTAAGATAAATATAGGCAATATAATTAATGCCGAAAGCATATTAATAAACAATAAAAATCCTAAAGTGCCTCCTAGCTTTGCCTGCAATTTCAGATTTGACCATACCCAGGACCAAATCCCAATGGTTAAAATGCTTCCTGTAAAAAACACTGCCTTACCACAGGTGAAAACAGCCCGATTGATAGCAGTAATCAGATTAACTCCTTTCTCTTTTTCTTCCTTAATCCTGGATGCCAAATAGATACTGTAATCGATGCCCAGTCCTGTGCCCATGGCCGCCACAGGCAGGGTGGCTACCGTAAATGGAATATTAAACAATCCAAAGCTACCAAAGGTTAAGGCAATGCTAAAGGCCAGGGGAATAAAGAGAATTAAGCCACCAGTAAAAGAGCGTAAGGCTAAAGTAATACGGAGAAATATAAGCAAACTCAAAACAGCTATATTAGTGAATAAGCTTTTTTTAATAATTTCATTGGTTGCTCCTAAGATCCCGATTAAACCACCTGCATAATCAAAACTTAAAAGGTGACTACGATGATAATTTTTTATCCATTGTTTGGTCAAACTAACTACGCGTTGGATAGTTGTTCCTTGACAGTCTTTTAAGTCAAAGCGGATGTTGGCAAATTGATGGTCTGGGGTGATAAAGGCATCAAACTCTCCTGGGAAGGCATTACTTTCATAAAGAAAGATGTATTCTCCAATAGTGCTATCTTTTTTAGGCACTTCAAATTGATGCTGAATGGCTAGATTCATTAACTTGATATAATCAGCTACCGAAAGGCTATAGCCTACTTCTTTCAGATTATGACGCAAAAATCTATTTAATTCGTCAATTTCTTGGATTGCCTCTGATTTAAGTAATGATTCTGGCCCTTTGCCTTTAATCAATAAATAATAAGGATTTGAGCCCTCAAAATATTTATTTATCTTTCGCTCCGCTACATTATAAGGTGCATCTCGGTAAAGAGTAGAAGTTCCTGGTTCATTTTCTCCTATCTCTATGTGCTTAATGCCATATATAGCAGTGAGAAAAAGAGTTACAAATAAAGTCAGCATAAGATACATCCGCCATTTTCTCTGCCAGAGCCACATAAAGCGTTTAAGAATAAAGGCTGTAAGGCTTAAATGGCTATTGTTCTGTTTTTTAAAATAAGGGACAGGGAAGGTAGCAAAACAGGCAGGTAAAAACATTACTACACTGATAAAGAGACTTAAAACACCCAAACTGCCTAAGACCGCAATACTTTTCATGGCCGGGATAGGAATTAGGATTAAAGAAAAAAATCCCAAAAAATCAGTAAAAATAGAGGCACGGATAGGACTTAATAAAGAAACCAAAACGGTATGAGCAATATGTGTTTTATCTGTTTTTAAATGACTCTCTTCAAAATACCGCTCCATGAATTGAATGCTATGACTTATAGCCAGAATAAAGATGAGAAAGGGAATCAATATAGTAAAAGGATTGAGGGTTAAATGAAACACATTAATTATAGCTAGACTAAATACCACCGACATACTACCTGCCAATAAGGGCAATAGAAATCCCCGCTTTTTCCGAAAGGCCAAAAACAGTAAAGAAAGAATGATGACTAAAGTCACGGCAAAGATATGGAAGATAAAAGATAAATTGGCATCAATATAACCTTCTAGAATGGGTCTACCACTTAAATAGATATTTACATCGGCCCCTTGGTAACGACTAACTATTTCTTTTACTTTGGCATAAATCTGGTGGGCAGGGATATCTTCTTTAAAATCAGCTTGAATTAAAGTAGCCTTAAAGTCTTTGGAGACCAGAGGCCCGTAAACCAGGGGATTATGTTCAATTTTTTTTCTCAATGATGCCAATTCTTGGGGTGTTTGGGGAATTTCACGGAGGAGTTTGGTAACCGAGAATCCATCAGGCCAAATTTCAATGTGTTTCACATTCTGGGCAAAAAGAGAATGAACCCTTCTGGGATTGACCTCATCTAAAAGTTGGATTTCTTCCGCTATCTGCTGGACTTCTTTTAAAACAGCCGGCTGCAGTATATCACCTTGCTGAGCTTCAATAGCGATATTTACCCTATTTAACCCCCCAAAAAGCTGGTTAAGGGTATTTTGCACAGAAATAAATCGATGTTTACTAGGAATGAAATCAATTTGACGGGTCTCTATCTTAATGTCCCTAATAAGAAAGAGAGAGACAATAGATAGAAATATAGGCAGAAAAATGCCTAAAAGACGCCACTTGAGAATAAATTTAGCAATCCGCTCTTCTTTTATAAGACCTGCCATAATTTTAAAGTAAAATTTTAATGACAAGACTTTAATAGTAAAATTTTAATAGAAAGTCAAGAGGTAAATTATAGGACTTTCCCCATTTTTAACCCATTATCTCTAGTATCCAATAGCCTCTCCTTTTCTCTTTTTTGCTTCCATCCCATACCCAAGCTAAATAAGGCATTTTGTTAGCATAACTCTTGCTTATGTCACTTAAATCAACAGCAATTACACTGTCTTTTCTTATTTTTATTCCTGCCTGACGGCAGGCAGGGCCCCATACTTGATAATTTCCTCATTTAACTGCTCAGAAAAATCCTCTCTGCTTATCTGTCTTGAAAGCCTACATTCTGTCTTAATTAAGGAAATGTCTTCATTTAAAGCACGGGCTATATTTGAAAGATTCACATCTTTAGCTGCTTGAATTCCATAAATCATCTGATGAATGGACTTCCCCTTGGGCTTTTTAAAACTTCTGCTCACTTTATGACTGAACTTAGTTATTTGGGCTTTTACCTTAGAAATAAGTTTAATTTCTGAATACATCCTTTGTCCCCCTTTTGAAGTTTCCCCATTTTTAACCCATCACTGCTTCTTAAGCTAGACAAAAAGACGTATTCCACTTATTGAACGCCAAAAATCCTTAATTCATCCCTGCCTGCCTGCCGGCAGGCAGACAGGGATGTTTTTAAAGATTAACTTCTAAATTTTGGGGAATGTCCAATCTATTTTTCTCTTGACATTATCCTTTTCTTTTACTAACCTGCAAGGTGCAAGTTAAAATCAGCGGTTTTGCAGAGGACAAAGTGAGCGAAGAAATAGAATGGGTAGAAGCACCCTACGACGTACCTTTTAAAAATCTCAAAAACAATGTGGGAGAGGTACTGAAACGTTTTGACCAACAGTTATTTACACTGCATGATGCAAATCATTGTCGCCATGTCGAAAGGATGGTCAAAGCAATTCTGGTGAAGGCAATGGAGAGGACGAATATAGAACTTAGTCCACTAGAACGTTTTCTGCTCTTCTCAGCAGTGTGGGTGCACGACGTGGGCATGGATGACAAAATAGCCGAGGAATATTTTAAAACTATGATGGGAGAGGCACTTCTTGATAGAAAGAGGGAGGAGCATCATTACATTTCTGCTTGGTATCTTCTGAAATATTACGAGGAGATTTTTTCCAAACCTACCAAGATTCTAGACAAGCTGCATTATGATCTTGAAAGATACGTCAGAAGCATAGCGGTGATAATACGGTACCACAGAAAAATTGAGTCTCTCGATACATGTCCCAAGACAGATTACATAAAAGGAGAGATTATCAGGCTCCGCCTGCTCAGTGCCATTTTGAGATTGGCTGATACCCTCCATATTGACAGCACACGTGTTGATCCAAATCTTTATGCAATGGTCCAGATTGCTGCATTTGATAGGGCTGCCAGGCTACACTGGTTGAAATCGTTCTTTGTTTCCAATGTGCACATAAATCCCGAGACACAGACAATTAGTGTCACTCTTGACCTACCTGATCATAATCTCTTTGCCGGTTACGTTGGTAAAAGCAGAAGCCCCACTATGGGAGACATATGGAAGCTGCCCAAAAAGATTGACGAACAAATAAAGAACCTCGAGTACATAATCAACTCAGACATAAAAGAAGATCTGGTAGCGGTAAACAAAATCTTTACAGATTACAAAATGCCTACCTACGTAAGGGTAAAGATACAGAGAAGGGTTGTCCCGGGATTCTCCATAGACGCATATAACGAGTTTGTGAGTCTTTTGAGTGAGTTGGACATGCTGTTTTCCCCTTACACCTCGAAGGTCATCAAAAGGGCTCTGGAGTGCCTGAGATCATTTCAGAAACACGACTTTAAGAACCGCATTGAAAATTTCCAAAGTCAACTCCGGCAAATGCTGGTTTATTTTGATCAGATTCTTGCCAAACGACCGTGCCATCTCGGGTTGCGCAAGATCAGAGATCTCGTCGAACTAGTCCAGAGAGACCTTAACAGGTGCCTCCCTTCTCATCCCAACCCTGGAGAACTGATAGGATCCTTTCAGGCCAAACTTGGCCAGATTGCCAATTTAATCGAGAATTCTATGGATTCCGCCAAAGAAAAGATCGCTGGCAAATGCAAAGAAGTTATAGGCGAGGAAGCTGAAAGCATATTTCTGTTTGGCTACAGTTCGACAGTACTGAAGCTGTTAGGGAAAATGGCAGTAAAGGAGCCTCACGCCCGAAACAGACTGAAAATCTTCGTTTTGGAATGCAGCGGAAAAAGAAAATTTACGCACAGCAACCTGCTTGAGTACAACGACGGCCTTCGCTATGCGATTGATATCTCAAAGCTGGGATACAAAAAAGTCTTTATCATTCCGGACACAGCCTTTCCATCCTTGCTTAACATGGGTGCAACTGCAACAGACATAAGCCAGGTGGTGCGTGAAATTGAACCTCCCGACCCAGGAAGGTCAGTCGTGTTATTCGGGACAAACGGAATAGATGAAAACGGCGACTGTGGTCACACCTCAGGACACCTGATGGTATGCATAATAGCCGGGTATTTCAAAGTACCAGTGAAAGTAGTCACGCATTCTTTCAAAATCGGCACAATACCGTGGAACTTACAGGCACGTAGAGAAGGCGATTGGCTGACCACCCAGCCCAATTTGGTCGAGGATATGCGGGACAGCGGTGTTCAGCTGTTCAATCCGAGAGAAGATAAGATTCCGTTCAACCTTGTGAGTGAGATTTATACAGAGAACATTGATATAAGAGGAAGTAAAAGTGAGAAAAAAAACCAGCTGGCTGAGCTGTTGAAGTTTTCCAGAGAGTCCTTTGAAAAACTGAAGTACTGTCTGCAACAATGCCAGTAGTATTTTGAAAAAGCAGTGCAGAGAGGAGGCCTATTCGGAACCGAATATATGTCAAGAGTGGTTGGCTGAATGTAGGGTACGCCGAGGTAAATTGCGTCAGGGGCCAGCGTTATTACCTACCCGTGGGCCATCTTAATTACCCACTTAAGTCTTTTATTATTTTTCTTGAACACCTACTCTTTGTCCCTAATCTTTGGCGTATGCTTTTAAACTCAACTTTGACACCTAAAAATCAAAATTTGCCTATATTTGGGCATTTTTCACCTGTAATTTCAGACGTACCCACTACATTCTTCCCTATCTCAAGCACCCGTGGAGGTACAGCTAAACCTGCTGCCCTAACCCTCAAGTAGGCTTTGCCATTTAACTCAGTCCTTACTAAATAGTATTTGTCACTACACTTAAGCTTTACCACCCTGCCTGCGGCAGGCAGGCCTTACGGTTAAAAGGTTTTTTATTACCTGATGGGGGATATATCTGGCTCCATCTCCTTTAACCTTTTTGTAAACTCCCATTCAAGCAATAAGGCCAAAAAGCATAAAAAGATATGGGCTTTTATCCGCCGAGGTACATAGTGATAAATGGGCTGTATCTCAAAATGGCTCTTTAATTCCCTGAATACTCGTTCTATCTTCCCTGTCTGCCGACAGGCAGGCATAACTTCCTATAGGCCAAGGCTATCTCCTCTGCCTTAAGTTCTGTGTTACTGGTAATTACATATTTACCATCGTATTTCTTTTTTGCTTCTACCTTTTTAGGGTTAATCTTGATGCCTTCCCTTTCTACGGTTAGGTATCTTTTATATCCCCTGTTTTTGATTAATCCCTTGGGGGCCTCTTTAAGCCGTTGTTTGAGTTTCTCTAAAAGCATTTCTCTATCCAGGGCATCTTTCTCTGCTTCATAAGGATTAAAACAGATGATGTATCTTTTTTCGTTGAGTTTTATCTCCTTAATGGATAAATTATCTTTTATTTTCTGGTATCTACCTGCCCTCTTTGATACCTCTTCTCTTACCTCCTTTAGACTCCTTAATTTTACCCCTAAGATGTATTCCAAACCCTCTTGCTCAAGTAAGGCTATGTTTTCTTTACTCACCATGCCTCTATCACTCACAAACCTGTCTGCCGACAGGCAGGTATGACTTGATTTAAATCAGGCCGTTTATCTTTGGATAATCCCCTTTGCATGAGTTCATTCTCTTCTCCATAGAATTTAATAGAGGTGGTATCAAAAAACACTAAGTCCACATCGGCATTAAACAGGAATCTTGATAATAAAGGGTATCTTCTATCTCCTTTGCCTTTCTCTCTAAAAAGTCCCTGTCTGCCGACAGGCAGGCAGACTGCGATAAAGGTGATGCAGTTCTATGTCTTGCTCTACTCCGTGAAGATATATCTCTTTTTTTATCCAATCATAAGTAGAAAGCTTACTTATAGGGTCAATAAGCCTATTTAACACTAAGGCAAAAATAGTTGAACCTAAATCAAACTCACAGTTTGACTCTTTAGCAAATCTCTCCATAATCCTTTTTAAACCAGTCTTCTCCCACAAACTTTTAAAAACTACCACTGGTCCATACACTTTAGCATATTCTGCCAAAAGGCCCTTTGAGGCATCCCCGCCTGCCAGGACGGGCAGGTATAATGGCCCTTTTCTCTGAAAATTTAACTAGATTATCAATGATGGTATCCCCGCCTGCCGTCGGGCAGGAATGCTCCTCTGGGTGGAAGAACTGTCCAATCTACCTAGGTTGGCCAGGGTAATCTGTTTTACTCTTTTGCCTTCTCTTTTAGCCGTGCAAAGTAAGAGATATTCTCTTACCGAACCATTTTTGTTCTTGCATCTTTTTACCCTGAAGAACATGACTTGACGTTGACATAAACATATTTCCTTGTCAGGGCTTTTTTATATTACACGTGACACTACATTTTCACAAAACGGACATCTCGTTTTTCATTTATGCCCATTTTTACTGCATTTTGTTTTTCGGATATAGCCAAAATAGAGGTTTTGCTGTCAAAGTTGAGTTAGAAATACTTTTAAGATGTGATTAACTAATTCTTTCACAATTTTATAAAGAGTTAATAATGAAGGGATTAAAAGTCAATTATTTCTCCATACTTACTTCCACTTCTTCTACTCCTCTGGGATGAACTTTACGGATGATAAAAGTAAGATTATTATAACGAAATTTTTCTCCTGTTTTCGGGATTCTTCCTAGATGATACAAAATAAAACCATTTAATGTTTCATAATCTCCTTTAGGTAAATCAAAAGGGAGCATTTCATTAATATCGTCTATTTCCATCCGCGCCTTAATGAGATATCTATTTTCCTCCAATTTCTGGAAAAACTCAGGTATTCGTTCATCTTCTCCTAAAATTTCACCAGTGATTTCTTCAACTAAATCTTTAATGGTAACGATTCCCACTGCCCCACCATATTCATCTACCACTACGGCCAAAGGTTGCTTTTTTTGTTGCATTTCCTTTAAAAGTTGGTGAACTGGTTTTGTTTCAGGCACAAAAAAAGCAGGTTTAATATATGGTTTAATACTTACCTTTAAATCTGGTAGGTTAATAAGGTCAAGATAGTGAATAATGCCCACAATGTGGTCTACTCTCTCTTTGTAGACTGGTAAGCGAGTGTGAAGATATTTATTAAATACCCCAATAGCCTCTTCTAGAGTAGCTTTGTCAGAAATAGATATTACTTCCATTAAGGGAATCATAACCCTCTTCACATCAATCTCTGTAAAGGTGAAAAGACGGGATAAGAAATTGCGCTCTTTCCGAGTAAGTTTTATTTCTAACTCATTTTTTTGAATGAGAAATTTTAGCTCTTCCTTAGTAAAAAAGGCAATTTTTTGGTTTTCTTTTGCTCCTGCGAGTTTGAGAAAAAAATTAGTTAAAGCACTTAAAACCAATACTAATGGAGCCAGAAGAAAACTTGCAATTTTTAGTCCATAAGCTGACTTGGGAGCAATCAAATTGGCATATTGGCGACAGATGGTCTTAGGCACTATTTCTCCAAAAATTAGAAAAATAGGAGGTAAACTCACAATAGAGAGGATTTCACCCCAATTGCCTAAGGATTGTATTAGAAAAGAAGTAGTGAGAGCAGTATTAATAATAACACTTAAATTTGTTCCCAGAAGGGTAATACCAAAAAGAGAAGATGGCTTTTCTAAAAATTTTAGGGCCTTTTTTGCTCCCTTTGCCCTAAGATATCTTAAATCAGCAGAAACAAGGGCAATCTCAGAGCCTGAAAAGAATCCCTCTAAAAGTAAAAGCGTAAAAAATATAATTAAACTTATTATGGGGTTCATGAATTAAGTTTTTCTACCTCTAGTTCAGTAATTCTTCTTCCTTTAAGGCCCTTTACTGTAAATTTAAAATTAGCAATTTGAACAGAGTCTCCTTTTTTAGGCAATCGTCCTAAAGCACTCCATATAAGTCCACCTAAAGTATCTTCCTCAGACTCTAAATTTGTTTTAAAGAAAAAGTTAAAATCGCTTAAAGGGGTTTTGGCTAAAACCCTATACTTGTTAGGGGCTATCTGTCTATACCATTCTTCAGTAACATCATATTCGTCATAAATTTCACCAAAAAGCTCTTCTAAAAGGTCTTCTGTGGTCACTAATCCCTTTATACTTCCATATTCATCCACTATCATGGCCATAGTAATTTTTTGGCTTTGAAGTTCTGCTAAAAGTGTGTCTACCTTTTTGGTAGTTGGAACAAAATAAGGAGGAAGGAGTTTTTCACGAAAGTCCTTTAACTTTCCTGTTTTTTCACTACCCAAGAGGTATTTAGTGTGAAATATACCAATAACATTATCTAAACTACCTTCATAAATAGGAATTCTGGAAAAACGGTGGTAGTTAAGGGCATTTATTACCTCTTGCAAATCTGTATCAATAGAAAGAGCAAAAATATCAGGCCGTGGAACCATAATTTCAGAGACCGTTTTTTGGCGAAAGCGAAACAGCCTTATAATAAATTCCTTTTCAATGGATTTTAACTCTCCTTTTTCATGACCGGTTTCAATGAGGTCTAAGAATTGCTTCTCTAAAAAAACCGGTTTTTTGGGGGGAGGAGGCATGAAGAAAAGCACAGTATTTATTATATACTTCTTAATAATATTATGGAAAGGAGTGACAATACGGACAAAAAAGTCAATAAAAGGACTAACTCTGATGCAAAAACTAGGTGCTTTTGCATAGCTAAAGGCCTTGGGAATAATTTCTCCCAAAAGGAGTAAAAGGGGTGTCATAACCAAGATGGCAAGCCATTTCCCATTTTTCCCATAAAGAGTGAGGGCTACTGAGGTAGCCAAGGCTGATGCCGTAATGTTAACGGTGTCATTCCCAATGAGAATAGAAATAAGTAAATGATTTGGCTGGACAAGTAAAGAGGCTGCTTTTTTACCTCTTGAAGTTTCCTTGAGTTTTAGAATTTGATACCGGGTAAGGGAAAAAAAGGCAGTTTCTGAACCAGAAAAGATGGCAGAAAATATTAATAGAAGAAAAATTAAGCAGATTTTAAAATAAACCAACTCCATTATTATTAAATTTAACACACTCAACTATTGACGTCAAAGACCCAAGATTCCTAATAGAATAAGCCAAAATATGAGAGGGCATTATGGGCCAGGTGCCATTGGAAATAAAAGGAGATTTTTTACTACCATTCCATTTGGCCAAGAGGACGTGTAAATGTATAATTAATAGGTTCTACAATGAGTTTATGAGCAGTGTATTTCACATTTCTTGAGCACAAAGTAAATGGTAATGACAAGACAAAAACGGTAGTTCCAACACCAATACTTATTAAACCTGCTGGACGGGCTAATATCATATCAAATATCATTAAATCATTATCTATGTTATTAGATTCTGTGGATTCCCCAGCCGCCACTGGCCCAATAATTGAAAATATGAGACATAAAGTAATCAATAAGATTATAGACCTTTTACTTCTCATTTTTTATCCCTCCTTGTTTTTGAACCACCATTTGAGATATAGTATCAAGTTTGAGGTTCACATGTCAAGAAAAATTATTGTCCTAAATCCGTGATAACTTTAAAAGAAAACCCGCAAGTGGAGTAACTGACCTTACGCACATTATAAAAAATCATAAGTAATTTAACAAAAAGAACAAACGTTTAAATATGGTCTAAAAAATCCAAATTTCAAAATCCAAATGCCAAATGGCTTGATTTGACACCTGTCTGCGTGCGGACACGCACAGGCAGGTTTGAGCTTTGTCATTTGTCATTTTAAGATTTAATGTCCATCATTTGGATCTCCGTTAAAATTACTTTGACGAAGTCCTAGGTTGACACATAATGTATCTTCTGATACAAAAAATTCCAATGAAAGTGCCTGTAGCATATATTCCTAAGTGCCCTTTTTGCGGTGAACCTATTGAGCCTCCTAAAGAGGTGCCTTCTGCCAGAATCCTTGAATTTCCAAGGAATGTCTGCAAAAACTGTGGTGCGGTGTATGTTTATGATGCTACCGGACACAATCTTGGGGCTGCTTATGTTGAAGCCTTGGTCTTTGCCTGTGATGATGACTGGGATTTGGCATGGCAACTTTTACCAGAAGAGGATTATTTGGAGGGACGGATTGAACACTATGATGGAGTTACACATAAGGTTATTCAAGGTAATTTTTATCAAGAAAGATACATCAGAGGAGTGCTACTTTTCATAAAGTTACAGGAAGATATTCAGGAAGTGACTAATGAAGGGGTGAAGAAAAAGATAAGTTCACTTACCTATTCCTCAACTCCTAAACGTTCTCCCCGTTTTTCTAAAAAATTAGTGGAAGAGTTGGTAAAGGAAAACAATTTAGAAGAATTAGTTAATTTAGCTAAGGAAGATACAAGGGTGGTTACTGCCTTACAAAGGCTTCTTTATAGTGGGGATGAGCAGTTAAGGTGGCGAGCCATTAAGGCCTTGGGAGAGGTAAGTAAGGTTATAGTAAAGTTTAAGCCTAGTATAGTTACTAAATTTTTGCGCAATATCATCTATGCCCGTTCTGATTCGGCTGCTTCTAGTTGGGGGGCTATAGGGGCTACTGCCGAAATCATTAGTAACAACCCTGAAATATATAAAAATTTTATTCCCCCTTTTGTTTCTTTTTTAATAGATCAAGATTCTCGGAAAGAAGTATTGTGGGGCATTGGAAGAGTAGCTGAACGCGGGAGGCCTGATTTGGTCAAAAAAATTATCCCTGCGCTTTATAAACTAGTAACAGATGAAGACCCTAGCATCCGAGGGCATGCTGCGTGGTGTCTAGGGATATTTAAAGAAAAACCAGCCAAGCCTTTATTAGAAGATTTATTAGAAGATCAACATGTTATTCAAATCTTCATAGATGGAGACTTAAAGAAAAAGACTATAAGTGAGCTGGCGAGAAGAGCCATCCATCAAATAGAAGATGCATGAGCCTGCCATAGAGTATAATGTGGCTTCTCCTTATGGAAATCTCCCTGTTAATAAAGAAGATTTACATCTACCTTTAGAGGGGGATAAGGCGAGGACACCCTATAAAAGATATTTTGGAGCTATCAAGGCCTTTATTTCTAAAGACCATTATAAGTTTATCCTTAAGGTGCTTAAAGAACAATTAAGTCATTCTATAACTTTAGAGGAAATAGAAAAAATTATTATTAAGGCTCAAAAACACGGGGCGTTTTACCACCCTGCTAGTATAGAAATATTAATTAATAATAAGGCTATTAATTTGGGTGTTAATGTAGCTACAGAAAAAGATAAAATCCAGTGGTTAGAAAAGGAATTTTTTCTCCTAAAAAATTTTGAAAAAAACTTTAAAGATTTTTCTTACCTGCCGAAAGTATTCGGGGCAGACTATGTAGATAATATGTTTATTACTCTTATAGAATGGTTTGATGACTATCACGAGTTTCACCTTTCTTTAGATGAAAAAAAACAGTCTAAAATAATCCTTTGGGATTTTAAAAATGGTTACCGCTACCTCACAAAAGTCCAAACATTTGCATTATACAGAGAAATCGCAAAAATCCTCACTCTTTATTATGATATCAAAACCTTTAGACAAATTTACCCTTGGCATCATGCTGCTGGAGATTTTGTGGCTCAGATAAAAGACAATAAAATAGCAGTTAAACTTACCACCGTTAGAGGGTATGAACCTATTATTGGCTTTGTTAAAACTGATAATATAAACCCTATTTTTGCCCTTATTCAGTTTTTTTTAATGCTTAGTTTAAAAATGCGACTAGATAAATTTGATGGTATGGGGAAAATAGGATGGTTAGAAGATTTTTGTGTTAAGGCTACCATAGAAGGTTTTTTTGAGGCACTTAAAATGAAAGAAAAAGAAATGTTTCAAATATGTGAAGTTTCCTGTGATGAATTTTTAGAGCTATTAAAGTCTTTTACTAAAAAAGAAGTAGAATCTCTCTTTGCCCCTCTTTTGGACTGGTATCAGCAGGAAAAAGATTTCCCTGTCATTATGGATAATATTAAAGGACATATTAGTTCCTTATGCTCTCTCATTCATAGTAATGAGTGAGAAAACATCCTGAAATTAGCATTGAGGACAACAAAGGAAATTTTTAAAAGTTTTTAAGACAAATTGCCCGAAGAAAAATCCACCTTACTCAAGAATTCCCTTTATAAGATTATTGAACGGTAATTTTAAGGCCCTGGGAACAAATAGCATAAGTGAACATTTCTCAGGATGAGCAGAACCTGCCCAATTTAATAACCTTTCTGAAAGATTACAGAGTTGATGATAAATTTCGTCTAGCTTGACTGTAGGATAAGTAACCCCTTTTTGAAAACCAGAAGAACCACAGGCATAGACCTTTTCTTTTAAGGCCAGAGGAACACCATAAAGGCGACAGATAATAGGTCTTTTTACATAGAAATCACATTCTTCTTTGTCATTTAGGAATGGACATCTTATTCGCTGTTTTCCCATGCCAAAAACCTTCATTTTAGGGTCATCATCAAATACATGCAAACGGTCTTTAGCATGCAATATATCTGTTTCTGTCTTTTCCATCCTTCTAAAAATTTCTCTTCTCTGCCTTCTTTCTAAACGATTGAAATAGAAATTTATATAAGCTGCTTCAATAATAAATAAACCAAAAGGGGCATAACAACAATCGCAGCAATGAATATGACATCGCACACAAGAAGGATATTCCTGAGCAATCTTTTGAAAGAGAATGTCTGCCTTTTTTACTAGTGTTTCGTATTCTCCAAAAAAATCAAACAATTCCATTTCTGTTACCTATTTTTTACGATATGGTTCTAGTTGTTTTAAAAATTCCGGATGTACTTCAAACCCTAGAGTAAGTGCCTTATCACAATGTTCAATGGCCTTTTGGTAATCTCCTTTTAAATAATAAACATAGGCCAAATTGTTATGTCCTAAGGAAAAATGAGGAGCTATTTTTAGCATTTTCTTATTCATCTCAATACTTTTTTCTAAATCTCCTTTCTGAAGATAGGCATTGGCTAGATTACACATGGCTTGGACAATACGAGGATTCAATTCTAAGGCCTTTTCTAAGACCTCTATAGCCTCATCTGTTTTTCCCATCTGTAGATAAGCAAATCCCATATTAGCATAACCCCTGGCATATCTGGGTTCTATCTCCACCGCCCTTTGGTTAGCCTTAACTACTTTCTCTAGGTCTCCTTTTTTAAAATATATATACCCCAAATTCACAAAGGCTTCAAACATCCGGCTGCCATCTACAATGGATTGTTCAAAGGCAATCCGTGCCTCATCTAGCTTACCCTCTTGCAAGAGGGCTATACCTAAATTATACTGTGCACTAGCACACTCGGGATTCTCTTCAAGCATTTGTTTTTGTTCAGAAACAAAAGTTTCAATGTCTTTTGGTTCTTTCATAAATATCACCTCCGAAGTTGCTTTTTAACATACACTATATAAGAGGTCAAGAAAGGCTTCCAACTATTTTTCCTTTGTTCCATTTAAAGGCATATGGCAAATATGAACCTATTTTTGCCGTTAATTTGTTTTTGACTTTAGTAATTATTGACAAATTTAAAATTTTTTATATTATGGTCAATGGTAACCTATGGCCACAATTTTATGGAGGATTTTGTTACATGTTTCAAGAAACTAGTTCTGATGCAGAGAGAAAGATATTATCTATCCTCAAGGTTTTGAGTGAGTCTTCTAAACCGCTGGGCTCAATTACTATTGCGCGAGAGCTTAAACGACATGGAATTTCTTTGAGCGAGAGGGCAGTCAGGTATTACCTAAGAATTACGGATGAAAGAGGTTATACTCAATTCCTGGGTCGCAATGGCAGAATGCTCACTTCAAAGGGGCTTGAAGAACTCAAACTAGCACTAGCGCCAGAACAAGTGGGTTTTATTTTAGATAAACTGGAACTCTTAGCATTTCAAACTACCTTTGACCCTCAAAAAAGGAGGGGAGAACTTCCTATAAATACCTCACTTGTTGACCAGGAAAGATTCAAAGAGGCATTACTGGTGATGAAAGATGTATTTAAGGCCGGAATCTGTGTTAGTGAATTAGTTGCAGTGGCCTCTGAGGGAGAAAAGCTTGGTTCGGTAGTTATCCCAAAAGGGAAAATTGGACTAGCCACAGTTTGTAGTGTGGTTATAAATGGAGTATTGCTTAAGTCAGGCATTCCTATAGACTCTAAGTTTGGAGGGGTGCTTGAAATAAAAAATTCAAAACCCAAGCGATTTGTGGCTATAATCAATTATGATGGCACATCCCTTGATCCATCAGAACAATACATTCGGGCAAGAATGACCAGTGTTAGAAAAGTAGTGAAAACTGGAAATGGGAAAATACTAGCCAATTTCCGTGAGATACCAGCTCCATCCAGAACAATGGTTGAGGAAAAGATAGCCATGCTTAAGGAGGTGGGTATCAATGGGGTTTATGTCTTAGGGAATACTAGTGAGGCAATTTGTCAAATTCCTGTCCGTTTAAATCGAGTGGGTATGGTGTTACTCGGAGGATTAAACCCAGTGGCAGCGGCTGTTGAGGCGGGAATTATGGTTGAAAACATAGCTGAAAGCGGAATGCTTGATTTTGAAAAACTAGTTAGTTTTTGGGAAGTTTTGAATAAATATACCAATGATTGATAAAAAAATATGTTGTTTGTAAGGAGATAATTTTGTCTTTATCTACCCTAAAGTTGGATGCAAATTTTAAATACAGTGTATCCCAAAGGCCTGGTGGGGAACACCTTACTTATTGTTTTGCCTGTGGGACATGCACCGGTAGTTGTCCTACCCATCGGTTAATCCCAGCGCTCAATCCACAAAAAATCATTCATATGATTTTGCTTGGCTTCAAGAAAAGTGTTCTTTCTGCAACCGCTATCTGGGATTGTTCTTTATGCCATACCTGTGATGTAGTTTGTCCTCAGGATGTCAGATTCAGCAAAATAATACTTGTCTTGCGCCAAATGGCCTATGAAGAAAGATATGTAGATCAGGGTTCCCTTATAAATATAGGTAGGCTTGCTATGGTCTACGAAAAGTTTTGTTCAGGTTGTTTAGTTTGTGTGCGTGCCTGTCCTTTTGGTGCAATATTTATTAATAAAAAGGGATTCCCCCAAATAGAACCAGTAAAATGTAGGGCTTGTGGAATATGTAGAGCTGAATGTCCAGCCAAGGCGATTAAATTAAAGGAGGAGTTATATTGGTAGTCTGCTTTTATTGTTATCACTGTGGATTGGAAGAAAGGGATTTAATAAAGACTATTCCCTCAAGAGATATAAAAACAAATAGAGTGGCCTGCACAGGGAAAATAGATAGTCTCATGCTTTTGCATGCCTTGGAAGAAGGGGCAGAGCAAATTTTTGTCTTTGGATGCCCCGAAGAAGAATGTCATAATGTGACTGGAAGTAAAAAAGCAAGGAGCAGGATTGAATACCTAAAGAAAATATTAAAAGAGTTAGGGATAAAGGAAGAAGTAATAAAATTTGTAACTGTGCCTAGGGTTATAAGTTTATACAAGATGAAGCAGAAATTTGCAGAGGGGGAGGTTAATGATTGTCGCTGAGAGAAAGCCTATAAGAGAGATTTTAGAAATGCTAGAGGGTTATAAAAAAATTCTCATCTTAGGCTGTAGGGCATGTGTAACAGTGTGTTGTGCTGGTGGACAAAAAGAAGTGGAAGTAATGGGTTCTATCATCAGGATAGACCGTAAGAAGAGAAATAAAGCAGTAGAGACGATAGAGAGGGTTATCGATAGACAGTGTGATGCTATTTATTTTTCCATGGTTGACAATCTCATTCAAGAAAGTGAGGTGGTGCTCTCTTTAGCCTGTGGAGTAGGTGTAAATATGTTAGCTGAGACTTATCCTAAAAAATTAATACTACCAGCATTAAACACGGGCTTTATGGGTATTACAGAAGAGCAAGGGGTTTGGTCAGAACGGTGTATTGGCTGTGGAGATTGCATATTAGGCAAGACTGCTGGTTTGTGTCCTTTGGCCAGATGTCCAAAGGGACTCCTTAATGGACCCTGTTTAGGGTCTAATAATGGTAAATGTGAGGTATTTCCAGAACATGATTGTGTGTGGTATTTGATTTACAAACGGCTTAAAGGGTTGAATCAATTGGATAAATTAAAAGCAATCATTCCACCTAAGGATTGGGCCAAAGGACAGCCGCCCAGAAAGATTATCAGAGAGGATATAAGGTTATGAAAACTGCATTATCTAAAGGTCAATTTGTGGTTACCGCTGAGTTTTATCCTCCTAAAGAGGCAAATGGAAGTGAGATCAAGGAAAGGGCCTTGGTCTTAAAGGATGTGGTGGAGGCAGTGGTAGTGCGAGATAATCCTTTGGCTCAAGTGCATACTAGCCCTATAGCTACAGCAACCTTGCTTTTAAATGTGGGGTTAGCACCCATAGTGCAGATAAGCATAAGGGATAAAAATAGGCTTGCTATTCAGAGTGATATATTAGGTGCTGTTACCTTAGGGGTGAAGGCATTTTTTTGCTTGGAGGACTGTCATCAAAGGGTAGGAGATAATCCAGGAGCCAAAGGTGTGTTTGATCTGGATTGTGTTCAACTTATTTCCATAATGAAAAAAATTGAACATAGTCTTGTAGGAACAAGGATTAATCCTTTTGCCCATCCATTAGAACTTCATCTAATAAATCTTTCTAAAAAAATTAATGCAGGGGTGGATTTCATACAAACAATGCCTGTATTTGACTTGGAGCGGTTTAAAGAATTTATTTCCCTCATCAAAGGAGAAAACCTCTATTTACTGGCAGGGGTAAGGCCTATAAAATCATGGCAAGCCCTCCAATCTACGTCTCAAATGGTTATTCCAGAAAACATCGTTCAAAGGATAAAGAATACCCCTGAAAATAAACAAGCAGAGGAAGGGATAAAAATCTGTGTTGAGATTATAAAGGCTTTAAAGCAAATAAAAGGGGTGAATGGCATCCATATCTTTGCCCATGATTGGGAAGAAGCCGTTCCTATTTTGGTTCGTCAGGCAAATTTAAAATGAAAAAGCTGGTCATCTTTTTTTGTCAAAATTTGAGTTATAAAAAGGAGGAAATATTTAAAGTGTTGGACTTTCCTAGTGAAATTTCTATTAGGTTAATTCCTATTCCCTGTAGTGCAGAAATATCTGTGGGTCTTCTTTTAAAGATATTGGAAACAGACCTAGATGCAATATTTATCTTAACTTGTCCTGAAACCTCCTGCCAATCAGGAGAAGGAAGCATTAGAGCCAAAAAGAGAGTGGAATATACCCAGGAAATTTTGGAGGAATTGGGTTTAGGTAAAGATAGATTGGTTATGTTTGAGGTTGATGACTCGGAAAATCTACAACAAATAGGAAGGAATATTAAGAAAAAATGCCTAAGTATCACATAAATGTAAAACCAGCTCCTCCTAGGTTTCTTCCTCCAGGCAAATATGTCTTAATCGATAGAGAAGAGGGATGTCTAGGCTGCAAATATTGTGTGAAAAAGTTATGTCCTTATGGTGTTTATAATAAAAGGGAATTTGATTCCATTCAATTAAGAGACACTATAGATTATTATTGTCGTAATTGTCTTTATTGTGTTGAAGCTTGCCCAGGTGGAACTATTACCTTAATGGTTAATCCTACCTATTTGGAAATAGGTGATAGTTACTGGAAGCCTGAAATTATTACCAAGATTTGGCGCCAAGCAGAGACAGGGATGATTTCGGTCTCAGGGGCAGGTTATAGGGGCCCATTTGCCGGTTCGGGTTTTGATGATATGTGGACAGATATGTCAGAAATTGTTAGACCTACTCGGGATGGTATTCATGGGCGAGAATACATCAGCACTGATATTGAGATTGGGAGAAAACTGTCCTATTTAGCCTTTGATGCCCAGGGGAAGTTGGCCTCATCTACCCCACCTCTGATAGAAATTCCTATTCCTATGCTTTTTTCTTTACCCGGATGGGGAAAGTGGGGGAAACCAGTATTACTTTCTATGGCTAAGGCAGCCAAGACACTGAATACCTTATTTATTATACCCCTGGCACAATTTACAAAAGAACTTCATCCCTATATAGACAATCTTGGCATCTATATAGATTCATTAGAAGAGCTCTCTGCTTTACCAAAGGATGTGAAGATTATTGAAATACCATACAATTTGAGCCAAAATTTTCAAGTCATAAAAACTTCCCATCCTCAAACTATTGTTATGATAAAAATACCTCTATCTCCAGAGGCAAAACAAAGGAGTCTTACCTTAACTAAAAATGGTGCGGAAGTCTTCCATTTTTCCGCCGATGACCATGGTTTGGAATTTGCTGAAAAACCACGATTTATAAAAGATATAATTAAAGACATCCATCTTAGTCTGGTAGATGAAGGAACTAGGGATGAGGTTACTGTCCTGGTGAGTGGAGGGATTGCTATGGCAGAACATGTAGCCAAGACTACTATCTGTGGAGCAGATGGAGTAATTTTAGACCAGGTGCTTATGGTAGCTCTGGAATGCCGATTATGTAAAGACTGTTTGCAGGGGATACCCTGTCCTATAGATATAGAAAACATAGAGCCTGATTGGGGGGCACAACGTTTGATAAATCTTATGAATGCTTGGCGAGACCAATTATTGGAAGTGCTTGGGGCCATGGGGATGCGGGACGTGCGGAGGCTCAGGGGAGAGATGGGAAGGGCTATTTTTTATAAAGATGTTTTAAATGAAGCATTTGCTTCTATTAAAAGGAAATAAAAAATGGGAAGCTGGCCACCGGAAGTAAAGGGAACCACATCACGCTTTAAACGACCATTAGGTAAATATAAAATTATAAAAAGGGCGAACTGTAATAATTGTGGTTTATGTGTGAAGCTTTGTCCTTGCGGGGTGTATAAGTTTATAGGTAAAAAAGTAATGCCTCTCCGAGAATATCGGTGTATAGGCTTTAGTTGTGAAGGAAGTGAGCATTATTGTGTAGCCCAGTGTCCTGAGAAGGCATTAATGGTAATTAAAAATCCTACTATTGAGGCCTTAGGTGATTATCGGTGGACATCCGATTTAATATTAAGCACCTGGTATCAGGCAGAGACAGGAAACCCACCTGATTATATGGAATACAAAATAGGAAATTCTGGAGGTGGTTTTGACCGTCTGAGATTTAGCTTTGAATTTGAAAATCAAAATTTTTCTTTAAAAGAAGATGTTTCTACTACTATAGACCTTAATCGTAGAAATGATGGACGTCCTCAAGTAACCATCAGTGTGCCTTGGTATGGAGGAGGCATGTCTTTTGGGTCTGTAAGTCTCACTACTATGTTGGCTCGAGCTAAGGCATGTATGGAGTGGAATACCTTTACTTGCACTGGAGAAGGAGGTTATCCCGAAGCGCTCATTCCTTATAAAGACCATGTCATTACTCAAGTAGCTACGGGTTTATTTGGGGTGAGAGAAGAAACCATTAAACGGGCAAGGATAGTTGAATTTAAATATGCCCAAGGGGCAAAGCCCGGACTGGGTGGACATCTTTTAGGTGATAAAGTAACGCCAGATGTAGCGAGGATGCGAGAGTCTGTGCCAGGTATATCCCTATTTTCTCCCTTTCCATTTCATAGCGTTTATTCGGTAGAAGACCATAAAAAGCATGTAGATTGGATTAAAGAGATAAATCCCAAGGCCTTGATTTCTGTTAAGGTCTCTACCCCTGTAGATGTAGACATGGTGGCCATAGGTAGTTACTATGCTGGAGCACATATTATACATTTAGATGGCAGTTATGGAGGCACGGGGGCAGCTCCAGATATTGCCAAAAAAAATATTGCCATGCCTATTGAACTGGCTATTCCCAAAGTGCACCGTTTCCTTTTGGAAGAAGGGGTAAGGGATGAGATGGTAATTATTGCCAGTGGTGGTATTAGGACTGCCTATGATATAGCCAAGGCTATTGCCTTAGGAGCAGATGGGGTAGTGATAGGCACTGCTGAACTAGTGGCCTTGGAATGCACTAGGTGTGGTAATTGTGAAAGGGGGAGGGGTTGTCCTAGAGGAATAGCTACTACAGACATGGAATTGTCCAGTATGGTAGAACTTGAATGGGCCACCCAACGCATTAGTAACCTATTTCACAGTTGGTATTTGCAACTAATAGATATCTTAAGACGTTTGGGTATGCATAGCATTACTGAATTGGTAGGTAAGACAGACTGTCTTTTTTATATAGATAAATGGAGTGAGAATGGATAAAGCTATAAAACAAATCATCAAATCCAGAAATAAGCTTCCTCCTTCACCTTACTCTTATAAATCAAAGTTTGAGCAAGAAGGGGGCTGTGGAGTTACTGGTTTTGCCTGCAATATTCCTGTAAGTGGTAGACATATTTTTGAACCTTCTATTCAAATGCACAATAGAGGAAATGGAAAGGGTGGAGGTATTGCGGCTGTAGGTCTTAAGGCTGAAGACCTTGGAGTAAACCAAGAAATTTTAGAAAATGATTATCTTTACCAAATTGCCCTTCTAAATAATGAGGTGCAAAAACAACTGGAAGAGGAGTTTATCAAGCCCTTATTTGAAATAGATAATGCTGAAAGGGTAAAAACAGTAGCCGATTATCGGGATATTCCTGGACTTGTAGTAAAACCCCCAGATGTAGTTCGCTATTTTGTGCGAGTAAGGCCAGAAATACTGAAAAATTTTCTAGAAAAAAATAGCCTTCAAGACCTAGACTTAAGAAGGGCAGAAGATGAGTTTATCTATCAAACCACTTATAGAATCAATAATAAATTTTATTCCTCTTTGGGTGAAAAAAAGGCCTTTGTTCTTTCCCATGGAAGGAACATGCTCATCTTTAAAATAGTAGGCTATGCCGAACAAGTAGTGCAATATTACCAACTTGAAGATTTAAAGGCCCATGTGTGGATTGCGCATCAACGCTATCCTACCAAAGGAAAAGTCTGGCATCCTGCTGGTGCCCATCCCTTTGTGGGCATGGATGAGGCACTGGTTCATAATGGTGACTTTGCCAATTATTATGCAGTAACACAATATTTAAAACAGCGAAATATATTCCCATTATTTCTTACCGATACCGAAGTTTCCGTGTTATTGTTTGATTTGCTAAATCGGGTCTATGGTTATCCTCTGGAGTATATCATTGAGGCTATGGCTCCTACTACAGAATTGGATTTTGCATTATTGCCTCCGGAAAAACAAAAAATCTACTCCGCTATTCATGCTTGCCATATCCATGGTTCACCAGATGGTCCTTGGTTTTTTATTATTGCTAGAAACGAGCCTTATAAGAATTATTTTCAACTCATTGGCATTACCGATACCGCCATGCTTAGACCCCAAGTCTTTGCCCTTTATGAGGGAGAGGTGCAAATAGGGCTTATTTGTTCTGAGAAACAGGCCATTGATGCTACCTTAAGGAGTTTATCCAAAGAAGATAAACGTTTTTGTCCGGTGGCTGATCAATACTGGAATGCCCGAGGAGGTAGTCATACCGACGGAGGTGCCTTTATCTTTACCGTAAAGCCCAAAAAAGATGACCCTTCACAAAAAGTCATTATTTGCACAGATAAATTTGGCAGGGTGGTTTCAATCCCCAAAAAAGAAATACCACCTAAGGGCATTTCCTTAACCACATCTAACTTTTTAGAAAAGATTGAGCTTAAAATAAACGCCACCTTGCCCATAAAGGCCTTCAAAGAAATATTACCTTTAATCCCCAAATGGGATTATGAGGAATTTTATGGTCTTTGTCATAAACTGGCAAACAGGGCTATTGAGGATGAAAGGACAAAGAAATGGATTATAGAATTTCTTACCTTGCTTAACGATAGACGCTATGCCTTAGGAAAGAAAAAGAGGAGTTGGGTCTTAGCCACTATCAATGATGTCTTAAAAGAGATATTTGATACTACCCCAGACATTACTTCTAAAATATCAAGCAGATACAAAAAGATAGATTGGGATAGCCAAAAGGCATTAAGACCTCCTAAAAAAGAAGAAAAAGTCTTAGTAATTGATGCTTGGGGATTTCCACCAGAGGGAGAAGAGTGTGATGCCAAGCTAATCTGTAAGGCGTATCTTGAGGGATGGCGTCTTTTTATTGCTTATAATTATCGGGGACAACGGTTTTGTGGCTGTGGACTTGGGCCAAACACACAGGGTGTGCATATTGATGTCTATGGTAGTGCTGGTGATTACCTGGGTTCAGGCATAGATGGTTTGGAAATATATGTGCATGGAAATGCCCAAGACCAGGTAGGGCAGATTATTAATAAGGGTAAAATGGTTATTTTTGGAGATGTGGGTCAGACATTTCTTTATGGGGCCAAGGGAGGAGAAATTTATGTCTTAGGCAATGCTGCGGGTAGACCCCTTATTAATGCCGTGGGACATCCGCGGGTGGTCATAAATGGGACTGCCCTGGATTATCTGGCTGAATCCTTTATGGCTGGAGACCCTTTAAAAGGGGGAGGATTTGTGCTTTTAAATGGGATAGAATTCGATGAAGACGGCAACTTGAAAGAACAATCCATACCTTATCCAGGTTCAAATCTTTTTTCCTTGGCCTCAGGTGGGGCAGTGTATGTGAGAGACCCTTATAAGAAATTAGTAGAAGACCAGCTCAATGGGGGCGAATTTGCTTCCCTTACTAAGGAAGATTGGAATCTCATCTTGCCTTATCTAGAAGAGAACGAAAGGTTGTTTGGCATCAAAGTAGAAGATTTACTCAGAGTAAATGGGAAATTAAAAACCCCTTATGAAGTCTATCGTAAGGTAAAAGCAATTAAACTTGAGGTGCTAACTGGAGGAATACCAGAATAGGAAACTAATAACAAAATCCCTCTATATTTTAAGGACAACCCTTTTTCTATTTGGATTTAGTTTTACTGGCACGTCCTAGGCTGTGTATAAATTCACTTGCAATTAAATTATTAGGGGCTTATCCTCAGTTACAAAATGAAAATTAGGAGGCTAAGCTTATCAGAGATTTTTAAATCACATATAAGGGGACACTACCCGTTGTCTTACTAAACAGCGCTTCTGAAGACTTTTGAATAAGCCAGTTTACCCAAGATTTTTTCTATTTCTTCTAACAGTGGTAATAATGTTTCTGATTTAAGGGCAGAAATGGCAATGGCATTATATCTCTTGCATTGTTGTTTTACATATCCTTCGGAAACCAAATCTTTTTTGTTAAATACCCTAAGGGTGGGGATATGAGCTAGCTGGAGTTGAGAAAGGATTTCTTCTACAGAGGTAATATGGTCAGGAAAACAAGGATTGCTTATATCAATAAGATGGATAAGAAGATGTGCTTCATATAATTCTTCCAGAGTAGCCGCAAAGGCATCAAACAACTCTTTTGGCAAATTCCGGATAAACCCTACTGTATCTGTAATAATTGCTTCTTTTTCACTAGGGAAACGAAGACGGCGACTAGTAGGGTCTAGGGTAGCAAATAGACGATTTTCAGCTAGTATGTCACTTTTAGTTAGAGTATTGAGAAGGGTAGACTTTCCTGCATTGGTGTAGCCAATAATAGAAATAATAGGCAATTGCATTCTACGGCGCTTAATTCTTCTTTGCATCCGTTGAGCTTGAATATTTTTTAACTCCTTTTGTAAATGGTGGAGTCTTTTTTTAATCCGCCTTCTATCTATCTCTAATTTTGTTTCTCCTGGACCTCTTCCTCCAATACCTCCTGCAAGTCGGGACATAGAGGCATCTTGTTTGACCAAACGGGGTAAAACATACTTAAGTTGGGCCATTTCTACTTGGATTTTTCCCTCCCTTGATTTTGCCCTTTGGGCAAAAATATCCAAAATAAGCTGTGTTCTGTCTATTACTCTTAAATCAGTAAATTTGGCAATGGCATTTGCTTGAGAAGGATTCAACTCATGGTCAAAGATAAGAAGATTGGCTCCACTTTGAAGGGCACGGATAATTACCTCTGCCAATTTCCCCTTCCCTATGAAAAATTTAGGATTAATATACCTGCGTTTTTGAACAACCTTATCTACTATTTCCACTCCGGCTGTGTTAGCTAATTCTGACAATTCTGTTAAAGAGGTTTCTGGTTCTGTCTTCTCACCTGAGTTGGCTACATGGATTAAAATTGCTTTATCTTTGTTTTCCTTTATGGAATGTGCCTTTTGTACTCGCTGAAACTCTTCTTCTAAGGCACTGATTAATTGGTCAAATTTTATCTGCAAATGTCCATAGGATATTGGTTTTAAGACTCGCCAACCACAACCGTTCTCATTAACTGGCAATAAGTGAGCTAAATGGTAATAACGGGGAATACCTCTTTCATCCATTACAATTGTTCCCATGAGGTCTAGTCGCAATAAGGCCAAGTCGGTTAAATCTTCTTCATTTAATCCTTCTTCTATAAGATGGGTATGAAGGCACCTCAGTCCTCTCAATCGAGTAAGACCGCTGCGATAGCGGCTTAAATCTGGTAATAAGATGCCTTTTTGGTCTCCAACAACCACAAATTCTATTGTTCCTGAACGTTCAATAATAAGACCAATTTGTCTTTTGATTTCAAAGGAAAGCTCACTTATATAACGTGTTAGCTCAGGAGTTATTATCTCTTCATGGGGAATACGTCGGCGATAGATTCTTTCCAGACGTTTAATTTGATTTGATTTTAAACCACCTAAATTACCGAAAACTCTTGCTATAGACTACACCTCTTTTAAATATACTATACATTTTATATTATAACCTACTATTTAGACTATGACAAGGTTATGTTAAATTGGAGATTCCCCAAAATTTAGAAGTTAATCTTTAAAAACATCCCTGTCTGCCTGCCGGCAGGCAGGGATGAATTAAGGATTTTTGGCGTTCAATAAGTGGAATAAGAAAATACCTCAAGATTAACTTCACCAACTTATTTATAGCTTAGCAGATTGCTCCGTTAAGCCATCAAGACCAAGCCCTTCAGGGTGGCTTTCGCCAGTCTTGATGGCACTCCGCAATCTGCTTTTTAAAAACTAGAGTTGGTTGAAAGGGAAAAAAGTTTTTTCCTTAAGGAACTATTTTCTGTCAAGCCTGTCTGCCCCTGCCCGACGGCAGGCGGGGACAGGCAGGGAGGAGCGCAGCGAGCTGCGGAATGCCTGCCCGACCGCAGGCGGGCGAGCACTCCTTGACAGGCACGGTCTTAAATAAAATATTTGTATGGTTGCGGTCAGTTTTTTGACCGCAACCTTTAAAAATGATTTTTTATTGTTATGGCTTAAAATTAAAAACAATTTTTTACTGTACGTAAGGTCAGTTACTATATTTGACCGTTTTCTTTTAAAGTTATTACTATTTTGAAGAGCCCACCTTACCTTTCTTTTTGGAAAGCTTCTAAAAATTCTGGGGAAAGTCCTGTATGTTAAACCCAAAATCCGTAATAGTTCTTAAAGAAAACCCACCTACCTGCCGTCGGGCAGGGGCAGGACATATCCCTGCCGGTTTTTGGGATTTATATTGAAAAATGGTAGGGAATATTGTAAAAGCAAATTCATGGAAAAAGACCGTTTGATGGAAATCGTTGAGCAATTGCCAAAGGCTAAGATTTTAGTGGTTGGGGATGTGATGATGGATATATTTATGTGGGGTAAAGTAAATCGCATCTCTCCTGAAGCACCTGTGCCAGTGGTAGATGTAGTGGATGAATCTTGGCGTTTAGGAGGAGCGGCTAATGTAGTAAACAATTTGTTTTCATTAGATACAAAGGTGTTTTTAATGGGAGTTATTGGAGATGATGAAGCAGGGTATAAATTAAAAAAAGAAGTGGAAAAAATGGGAATTGACCCTCAAGGGTTAATTATAGAACCAGGCCGGCCTACTACAGTTAAGACCCGGATTATTGCCCATAGTCAACAAGTAGTCAGGGTGGATAGAGAAAAAAGACATTTAATTAATAATGATACTGTAAAAAAAATGTTGGATTTTGTTCAAGCCCATATTTCAGATATAGATGCTATTTTGGTTTCTGACTATGCCAAAGGAGTTATTTGTCCGCTCTTAATAAAGGAATTAAAAAACCTTATTAAAGGTAAAAGAATTTTTTTAGCTGTAGACCCTAAGGTAAAAAATATACTCCTTTTTGAAGGTGTGAGTGTGGTTACTCCTAATCATTATGAGGCCATTCAGGCCGCTGGATTTAATGGTATGGTAGATATTACTAAAGATATGGTGGAAAAAGCAGGGAAGAATTTGCTTCAAAAGTTAGATACTCAAGCAGTTCTTATCACTAGAGGAGAGCAAGGAATGGTGCTTTTTGAAAAGGATAGCATTACTTATATACCTGCCATGGCTAGGAAAGTCTATGATGTCACTGGTGCAGGTGATACTGTAATTGCTACTTTTACCGCGGCTTGTGTTAGTAAGGCTAGTTTTAAAGAGGCTGCCATACTGGCCAATTTGGCAGCAGGTAGGGTAGTAGGTGAAATAGGTACAGCTACAGTGAATAGAGCACAACTTATTAAAATCTTAAAGAGCTCAAATGAGTATTTTAAAACCCCCTTTACCTGCTAAACTAATCATGAGTCTTATTTTTAGGGTCCCTGAGTTTTACCAAAAGGTGTTGACTGACCTTTCACAATTATTTGGCCCTTTAGACTTTATAAGTGAGGTTTTACCATTTGACCAAACAGATTATTATTGTCCAGAAATGGGTAAGCCTTTATGGAGGCGATTAATAAGTTTTGAAAAATTGATTTTACCTGATGAGCTTCCTGATATAAAGATAGAGACTAATGGGTTAGAACAAAAATATGCGGATTCAGGAAAAAGGCGAGTGAATATTGACCCTGGTTATATAACGGCTGAACGCTTAGTCCTTGCTACAGGCAAAAATTATACTCACCGCATATATTTAAGAGCAGGTGTTTATGCGGATTTAACCCTTATTTACCAAAAAGGTGATTTTCAGCCTTTACCTTGGACATATCCTGATTATGCTAGTGAGTCACTGAAGAAACTTCTGCGATTTATCCGGAAAAAATACCTATTACAGAGAAAAGAAGGAGTATAAAATGAGAAGCATGACCGCCTATGCTAGGAGTGAACTTGACTGGAATAACTTACATTTTAATGTAGAAATGAGGACTTTAAATCACCGTTATTGTGACATTTTTTTAAAACTCCCTCAGAAACTTTTGTCTTTAGAAGAGGATATAAAGCAATTAATTGGAAAATTTATTACCAGAGGACGGGTAGAATGCACTCTAAAAATCAGCGGTAATATGGTAGGATTACCTGTTCTCAGTGTTAATTGGGAAGCAGCCAGGGCCTATTATTCCCTTTTAAAAGACCTGAAAACAGGCTTAGGTCTGAATGGTGATATTACCCTGGATATGTTTTTAGGTGTAAAGGACATATTTACTACTGAAGAGGAAAAGAACAATATAGAAGAATTTTGGCCTCCACTAAAACAGGTAATAGAAGAAGCCCTAAATGAGATAAAGACTATGCGACAACAAGAAGGTGAAAAACTAAAAAAAGACATAGAAAACCGCATCCAATATATTGCTACTATTTTGAATAAAATCAAAGGACATATACCTGAGATACTTCAAAACTATGCTCAACGCTTAAAACAAAGAGTTAAGGAATTAACTGGTATAGAAATAGATCAAGACCGTTTGGTGCAGGAAGTAGTCCTTTTTGCCGAGAGAAGTGATATTACTGAGGAAATTGTTCGTTTGGAAACTCATCTTCAAAAATTCAAGGAATGGTTAGAGAAAGACGAACCTGTGGGGCGCAAACTAGATTTCCTTTTGCAAGAAATGCATAGGGAGGCTAATACTATGGGAGTAAAGGCCAATAATACCTTTGTTAGCCAGGAAGTAGTAGAAATTAAGACCGAACTGGAGAAGATTAGACAACAAATCCAAAATATAGAGTAAGTCAAATCAAAGAAATACACCTTTGCCGTTTCCGCATCAAACAAACCCAGGCTCTGGGCGGATTTGGGCGGTTAGAACCGAAATGACTTGAGATTAGCGAGAGAATTTCAAAATAAGGTTCTACGGAGTTAACAATATCCCTTGCCGTACGCCGAGGAGGACCGTAGCCAGACCTCTGGTCATCAGCGTTGCCAACAATAGTTAACCACAAACTATCTTTTTCTAAATAGTTAGCGACTTTTTCGGCAAATCTTTTTCGTTCCTCATCAGAGTCAAATAAATGAAAACAGCCTCTATCAAAGACAAAGCCAAACGGTGCCCCTTCAATTTTATTTGTAATGAAATCAGCTACCATAAAGATACATTTAATATTGGCTTTTAAGGCCTTTTCTTTAGCTTTATCTATCGCAATTTCTGAAATATCAATTCCTGTCACTTGAAAATAATGCTGAGCAAGCCAAATGGAATTGTCGCCAGTTCCGCATCCAATATCTAATGCCTTACAAGGTTTTATAGGTATCTTAGTTACAGCTTCAATAAGATTGAAATCTGGTTTACCTATATCCCAGGGTGTTTCAGGGGTTTTATATCTTTTTTCTTTTTGCTCATTTCCCATCAGTTTAATTCCCTTTGATAGATTTTAAGGCTATCTCAGTTATTATAGTTTCTACTAAGATGTTTCTATTTTCCTGATTTACTTCCATAAGTCTTACTTGAGGTAAGTGCTTTATCTTTTCTATAAATTTATTCCCCTTCAAACTAATGCTACCTAATATAGGATTTGGCTTAAAAAACAAATCCCATATTACTTTTCTAAATTTTTGAGAAAAACATTCCATTTTCCCAATTTCATCAATTATAATGATTTCTTCAGAACAAAGGGGGATTAAGATTGAAAGATGGTTTTCCAGAGATAATACATCCACTTTATATTTACCCACTTTATAAGGACTTTCTATGTCCACATGAGAGAAGATGATTTCCTTCCCATCTAATGTAACCAATTTAAACCCCAGTCGCTTCCCTTTTTCTTTAATTTCCTCTGTATAAAATCCTCGTAAGGGATATTTTCTTTCTTTCAGGAATTGAGTAATTTTTTTAATAATAGTAGTTTTTCCTATCCTAGGGGGACCGGTAATGAGGATTTTTAAATTAGTCATGTTCTGTTTCTAAATTATCATAATAACTATTTTTCTTGCAAGTTCTAAGAAATATTTATAGATTCCTTAGTATTCTCTATCAAAAACTGTAGGGCAGGAGATATCTATAGGTAAATGAAACAATTTAAGCTTATGGATTTTTTCTAAAGTACCTCTTGCTTATTTACATTAAAATGTTTAAAAATATATCCATGGTAAAAAGGAGGTAAAGGATGCCCATCTATGAATATATATGTCAAGAATGCGGTGCTCAATTTGAATGTTTGGTGCGGACAGGTGAAGAAATAGTTTGTCCAAATTGCCAGGGAAAGAACTTAAAACGTCTGGTTTCGGCTTGCAGTTTTAGTTTCGGTAAAGGTAGCACAAAAAGTAATACCTCCGTAAAATCAAGTAAAAGTTGCACTAGTTGCTCAGCTTTTTCCTGAGCCACTTGTCGTTAGGAGGCTCTGGATGGGCCTCAAAAAGGTGCGTGTAGGCAGTCGCGGCAGTGGCTTGGCCTTAAAACAAACTCAAGATGTTATTAATCAATTAAAAGTTTTTTATCCTGAAATAGAGTTTGAGGTCAAAATTATTAAAACTAAAGGAGATAAAATACTAGATGCCCCTTTGGCCAAAATAGGGGGAAAAGGTCTATTTGTCAAAGAAATCGAAGAAGCCCTTCAAAAAGGAGAAATAGACCTAGCTATACATAGTTTAAAAGATATGCCTACTTTTTTACCTGAAGGATTATGTCTAGGTGCAATTCCTCAAAGGGAAGACCCCAGAGATGCGGTAATTACTCAAGATAATACTTCGTTTTCACAACTTCCTTTAAATGCCATTATTGGGACTAGTAGTCTGAGAAGACAAGCCCAATTGCTCCATTTAAATCCTGATTTTAAAATAGTGCCCTTACGAGGAAATGTAGATACCAGAATTAAAAAATTAAGACACCAAGGTTTGGATGCTATAATTTTAGCCAGTGCGGGATTAAAACGCATGGGTATGGCAGACCAGATTACAGAATGTCTTTCTCCAGAAGTTATGCTTCCTGCTATTGGGCAAGGGGCCTTAGGTGTAGAAATTAGGAAAGAAAGGATATGGCAAGACTTTGTTGCTCCTCTAAATCATTTACCTACAGCCATAGCAGTCAGCGCAGAGAGGGCATTCTTAGCTAGATTAGAAGGAGGTTGTCAGGTGCCTATTGCTGCTTATGCAGTGCTTAATGGAAGTGAAATAGAGATTAAAGGGCTGGTAGCGGATGTAAAAGGTCAACGGTTTTTTAAGCATACTTTAAGAGGTTCAAAAGAATTGGCTGTTGCATTAGGAGAGCAGTTAGCAGAGATTCTTTTAAACCAGGGTGCAAAGGAGGTTTTGGACGAGGTTTATGCAAAAAGCTAAAGTTTATTTAGTAGGGGCAGGGCCAGGAGACCCAGGATTGCTTACCTTAAAGGCCAAAAATCTTTTGGAAACAGCAGATGTGGTTGTCTATGACTATCTTGCCTATTCTGAGCTTTTAGATTATGCCCAAGGAGCAGAGAAGATTTATGTGGGAAAGACTGCGGGTTGTCACACCCTTTCCCAAGAAGAAATCAATCAATTGCTTATTAAGAAAGCCAAAGAAGGTAAAATGGTGATCCGGCTGAAAGGAGGTGACCCTTTTATCTTTGGACGCGGGGGTGAAGAAGCCCAAGTTTTGATAAAAGAAAAAATTTCCTTTGAAATAGTGCCAGGTGTGAGTTCAGCTATTGCTGTGCCTGCTTATGCCGGTATTCCTCTTACCCATAGGGCCTATGCTTCTTCTGTGGCTTTTATTACTGGTCACGAAGACCCTACTAAAGTTGATTCTGCTATCAATTGGGAAAAATTGGCTACAGGGGTAGATACACTAGTTTTTTTAATGGGGGTAGGTCGTTTGCCTCAGATTGTGGAGCAGCTTTTGCGTTATGGTCGTTCACCCGAAGAACCAGTAGCTATCATTCGTTGGGGAACACTACCTGAGCAGCAAACCATAGTGGGTAAATTAGCCAATATTACAAAACTGGCAGAAAAAGAGGGGATAAAACCACCTGCTATCATAGTTATTGGTGAGGTAGTAAAACTGAGAGAGACCCTTAATTGGTGGGAGAAAAAACCTTTATTTGGGAAAAGAATTTTGATTACTAGAACTTTAGGACAAGCAGGTGAAATGGCAAGGGAGTTACAGGCATTGGGAGGCAGATGTCATATTTTTCCTACTATTGAAATTGTCCCTCCTACAGATTATGCACTTTTAGATAAGGCCATTGTTCACTTAAATGAATATGATTGGTGCCTATTTACCAGTGTGAATGGAGTTAAGTATTTTCGTAAACGTTTAGAACAACTGGATAAAGATGTGCGGGCATTAGGGTCAGTAAAGATTGGGGTAATTGGTGAAAAGACTGCTTTAGCCTTGCAAGATTGGGGAATAAAACCTGACCTTATGCCTCAAGAGTTCCGGGCTGAGGCCTTGGCTGAAGCGCTGAAAAACCAAGGTATAAACGGAAAGAAAGTTTTATTAGCTCGGGCAGAGAAAGCTAGAGATATTTTACCAGAGACACTTAAATCTGCTGGGGCAGAAGTAGATATAATACCAGTTTATCGCACAGTTTTACCTAAGGCAAACAAAGACAAATTGAAAGAAATTTTGGACAAAAGGTTAGATATCGTTGTATTTACCAGCTCTTCTACCGTTAAACATTTAGCAGAAATGGTTAGTCCTGAACCATTAGGAACAATGCTTCAGGGTGTAACTATTGCCTGTATTGGGCCGATTACTGCTCAGACTGCCAAGGAACTAGGTTTGAAAGTAACTATTATGCCTAAGACTTACACTATAAAGGCCTTGGTAGAAGCCATTGTTTCTTTCACATAAATTGCTTTAAACCATATTTTCCCAAAATCCGTAATAACTTTAAAAGAAAACCCACAAACTTGCCTGTCCTCTCCTGCCATCGGGCAGGCCTGCCTGACGGCAGGCAGGTTGGATTTTATCCAAAAATCAATCGCGGATTTTGGGTTTTCTTGTCTTTATTCATTAAATATGATAATTTAAAAGATGTGAACAAACTGGTATTTGTTTCTAACAGGTTACCTTTTACTATAGTAAAAAGAAAAGGCAGTTTCCATCTTCAGCCAAGTGCAGGCGGACTGGCTACAGGTTTAAGTTCCTTTTATAAAGCATATCAAGCTATATGGGTAGGATGGTCAGGCGTTGCTAAAGAAAAGATAAAAGGGAGCGAAAGAGAAAAATTTGAAAAAAGATTAAAAGCTGAAAATTGTTATCCTGTATTTCTTTCTCAATCTGATATAGAAAATTTTTATCATGGTTTTTGTAATAAAACTATTTGGCCACTTTTTCACTATTTTCCCCTGTATACAGTCCATAGCAAAAGATTGTGGGAGGCTTATAAACGGGTAAATGAAATCTTTTGTGATGAAGTGGCAAAAGTGGCCCAAGAGGATGACATAATTTGGATACACGATTATCATTTAATGTTATTGCCCCAATTTTTGAGAGATAGGTTTCCAGAAGCAACCATAGCATTTTTCCTTCATATTCCCTTTCCATCCTTTGAAATTTTTCGTCTGCTTCCCTGGCGGAGGGAAATTTTAAGAGGTCTGTTGGGGGCAGACCTTATAGGCTTCCACACTTATGACTATGTCCGCCATTTTTTAGAAAGTGCTAGTTCTTTGATAGGTTGTGAACATAGTTTTGGACATATTACTGCCGAAAATAGGGTGATAAGAGTAGATGCATTCCCCATGGGTATTGATTATCAACGTTTTGCCAGGGCAGCAAAAAACCCCAAGGTAAAGCAAGAAATTCAAAGGATTCGCCACATTGTTAAGACGCGAAATATGGTTTTATCCGTTGACCGTTTGGATTATACTAAAGGTATACCTCAAAGACTGGAGGCATTTGACCTTTTTTTAGAAAAAAACCCAAAATATAAAGAAAAAATTACTCTGGTGCTGGTAGCTGTGCCATCTCGGACAAATGTAGAGCAATATAAGTTGTTAAAAGCGGAGTTAGATGAGCTTGTAGGTAAGATTAACGGGAAACATGGGACTATCGGCTGGATACCTGTTTGGTATCTTTATCGTTGTTTATCCTTTACCAGTTTAGTTGCCTTGTATAATATTGCTGATGTTGCCTTAATTACTCCATTAAGGGATGGGATGAACTTGATAGCAAAGGAGTTTATTGCTTCTAAAATGGATGACCGTGGTGTATTGATTCTCAGCGAAATGGCTGGAGCAGCAAAGGAGTTGGGAGAGGCTATTATTATAAACCCTAATAATAAAGAGAGAATTGTAAATGCCTTAAAAGAGGCATTGGAAATGAAAGAAGAAGAACAAATAGAACGAAACAAGATAATGCGGAGGAGATTACAGAGGTATAATGTAGTAAGGTGGGCAAATGATTTTATGGATAGGCTTTCTTATGTTAAAAAAATACAACAGGAATTATTAGTGAGAAAATTCACTCCAGTTATAAAAGAGAACTTAATTAGAGACTATTTAAAAGCTGATAAACGTCTTATATTACTAGATTATGATGGAACCTTAATTTCCTTCGCTGAGAAGCCAGAGAGGGCAAGTCCTGATGCCCAAATTTTAAAAACTCTTGAAATGTTGACCAAAATCCCAGGAAATAAAGTAGTAATTATAAGTGGAAGAGATAAAGAAACATTGGAGAAATGGTTTGGGCATCTAAAGCTGGGACTGATTGCTGAACATGGTGTATGGGTTAGAGAAAAAGAGTGGGAGATGCTAGAGCCTTTGAGAAATGATTGGAAGGAAGAAATAAGACCCATTCTTGAACTTTATGTAGATAGGACACCTGGTTCCTTTATTGAAGAAAAGGAGTTTTCGCTAGTTTGGCATTATCGGAAGGCAGACCCCGAGTTGGCTCAATTGCGAGCTAGAGAATTAAGGGATGCCCTTTTACATATTACAGGTAATTTTAATTTAGGGGTTTTAGAAGGAAATAAGGTAATGGAAGTTAAAAATGCAGGTATAAATAAAGGAAAAGCAGCCTTAAAATGGGTTTCAAAAGAAAAATGGGACTTTATTCTGGCTATTGGAGATGATTGGACAGATGAAGATGTTTTTAGTATCTTACCTCCATGGGCTTACTCTATTAAAGTGGGTTTAAGTCCCTCAAAAGCCAGGTTTAATATAGGTTCTTTATATGAAGTAAGGTCTTTATTAAAAACATTGGGTGAAAAAGAAATATCTCATGAACAATAAAGAACCTAAAATTCAGCCTTTTGCTGTAAAAGATTGTGCCTTAATTGCCATTGCTACTGGGATTCAGGCATATAATTTGAGAGAATTAAAAGATAAACTGACTAATATTCACCCAGGAAGTATTTACTATCACTTTTGGGGCAGTCTTTTGTTTCCCCGTTTTGAAGAGCCAGAATTTATTAATGACTTTGCTGCCTGGGCGTATTATTCTCTTCATGACCAGGCTTTAGCCGAGAGACTGGCGGTTATTGATCCTACGAAATTTGCTGATATAGAGGAATTGCGTCAAGAATTAATAGAAGAGATAGAAGAAAGACTTTATGAAAGTGAGATTGTTCCATGGGCAAGGCCAGGTGAACAATTTCATTTTAAACGCTCACAAATTGTGGTATTTGACACTTCTAAGCGTATTACAGAACCAAAAGAACTTTCAACTGTTTTACCCACTTTCACCGAAGGTAGTGTTTTCTATCACTTTATAGATGCTAGAAGACGCACATCAGGAGGAGAAGATGATTTTCGGGCTTGGCTTGTTGGCTTTGGGGATACATACACTGATTTGTGTCATCTAATTGCTAATATCGATCCCTATTTTACTACTTTAGCAGAACTGCGGTGCAAACTTTCAGATTTATTTCAGACTTACTTTAGAGAGAGATAATGGGAAAGCTTGAGTTTTATGCCGATATTGTTGGTCATGACGTTATAGACCATCTTTATCAATTATCTAGTTTGTTAAAGAATATCAAGGTCATCCATGTCAACTCTACCCGCAAAGGAGGAGGAGTTGCAGAAATTCTGGAAAAATTAGTTCCCCTTAGCCAAGAATTGGGAATTGATACCAAGTGGGAAGTGATAACTGGGAATGAAAGATTCTTCCATTGCACAAAAAGTATGCATAATGCCCTTCAGGGGAACCCGTTAGACATTCCAAATGGGCTTTTAAAGGTATACGAAGAAACAAATGCCCAAAATGCAGAAAAACTATGTCCAGCACTTGAAGAAGCAGATGTAGTATTTATTCACGACCCCCAACCTGCTCCTTTATTAAAATTTTGTCCCAAACGCAAGGGTAAATGGGTGTGGCGTTGTCATATAGATATTAGTCGTCCTTATCGGCCTGTATGGAAATATCTTAGGGATTTCATTAAAGACTATGATGCCAGTATTTTCCATCTTGCAGATTTTGCTCAGCCATTGCCACATCCTTTATATCTTATTCCTCCAAGTATTGACCCGCTAAGTGAGAAAAATAAGGAGCTAGAAGAGGAAAAAGTCCATTCTATTTACGAGAAATTTAACATAAATCCTGAATTGCCCACTATTGTTCAAGTTTCTCGCTTTGATCGCTTTAAAGATCCTCTAGGAGTAATTCGGGCTTATAGACTGGCAAAGGAGTTTATTCCATCCTTACAGTTGATACTTGCTGGAGGGGGAGCGGCAGATGACCCAGAAACTGAGATTGTCTTAGCAGAAGTAAAAGAGGTAGCAAGTGGGGATCCAAATATTCATGTTTTATTTTTGCCTCCAGGGTCTGACCGCATTATAAATGCTATTCAACGAGGGGCTGATATTATTTTACAAAAATCTATTCGTGAGGGTTTTGGTCTTACTGTGACCGAAGGCATGTGGAAGGGCAAACCAGTTATTGGTGGTAATACAGGTGGGATTAGACTTCAAGTGATTAACCATCATACAGGTTTCTTAGTGAATACTCCAGAAGGAGCCGCCTTGCGTATTCATTATCTTTTTCACTATCGTGATCAGCTTCAAACCATGGGGAAAAAAGCAAGAGAATTTGTTAGGAGAAATTTCCTCATAACCCGACATTTAAGAGATTATCTTACTTTTATGGTGAGTATTATCTATAATGTAGAAGAACGTATTGAGTTAGGATAATATTCTTTTAGCCTTTCCAAACATCGTCAGGTTTTAATCTTACTTGGAAAGTAGGTGTTTCTAACAGCTTTTGGTAATAAGCTATTTGTTTTTTAAAACTGAGATATAGTCTTTTTGGTAAAGGTGAGGCAGGGGGAGCGCTAAATTTCAAATAATTGATAAATCTATTGCCAACCAAGAACCGAAAGTCTAAGTGGGGTCCAGTGGCCAGTCCGGTCATTCCTACATAACCAATAACCTGACCTTGTTTCACCCAACTCCCTCTTTTTAGTCCTTTAGCAAAACGACTTAAATGGCCATAAGTGCTGGAATAACGATGGTTATGTCTAATTTTGATAAATTTACCATAATCTCCTTTCCAACCTATATAAACGATTTTGCCATCTGCTATGGATTCCACAGGGGTGCCTGTAGGAGCCGCATAATCTATCCCTAAATGAGGACGCACAATTCCTAAAATTGGATGCCGCCGATGATAAGAAAAACCAGAACTAATCCGCTTATAGCGTAAGGGGGCCTTGAGGAAGGCCTTTTGTAAAGGTCTCCCTTTAGAATCGTAATAACTGCCTTTACCAGGAGATGTTTCAAAATAATAGGCCTCAAAGCATCTACCTTGATTCACAAATTTGGCGGCTAGGATACGACCATAGCGTGAAAATTGACCATTGACATAGATTTTTTCATATATAAATTGATATTTATCACCTGGTCTTAGGTCTGTAAAAAAATTTATGTCCCAGCAAAAGATGTCTGCAAGCTCAAGGATTAGTTGAGGATTAATATTATGACTTAATGCAGATAAATATAAATTTGTTGTGATTTCTCCTTTAGCACTGGCTAAAAATACATGGCAGGGAATAGTTTGAATAAGACTCTTTATGCCAAAGGGTGTGATAAAAAAAATATATCTTTTCTCAGGAGAACTTGAAAATGTGAGTTCTTTCAAATTGTTTTGAAAGAAGGTGAGGTATAATTTGTCATTTGGTCTTATTTTATTTATTGCCACTAGTTTTTTTAAATTTTTTACTAATTCCTGGGTAAGATTGGGATGAATTTTGTATTTGTTTATAAGGACTTGGTAAATACTCTCATTCTTCCTAAAAGTATGTTCAATGTTCCTCTCTTGTAAAATTATGTCTTGCTTCCAATTGAGGTAATCAAAGGCAGGGAGAGATTTCAGGGCCCCTTGAGAAGTCTTTGCTCTAAGATAAACAAAGAACGTAAAAGATAACAATAAAAAAATAATCCATTTTTCCTTTCTTAGGTAATCCATTTTTAAAGGAAAAGGGACAGGCATTGCACTGTCCCTTTTATTATTTATATCTCAGCAAAGGCTTTTTCTAAAGGAGGAACAAGTTGTTTTTTACGGCTCATCACTTTTTCTAGCCATACAGACTTCCCTTCTAAGGGAATACCAAAGGCCTTTTCCACTACACTCGGCTCATCAGTCACTACCAACAACTCGGTCGCTTCTTTCATTATATCGGTTAACATGAGAAATACACTGTGCCTTCCTTCTTCTTTTACCTTTTTTAGTTCTTCATAAAGGTCGTCTTTTATGTCGGCCAATAGAGATAGATCTACTACTTCTAGTTGTGCTGCCCCCACTTTTTTGCCTGACATTACATAATCTTTAAAGTCTCTAAAGATTAATTCTCTAGGCGTTTTGCCAGCAACCGCTGATTTGGCCTTGAACATTTCCATGGCATAGGCTTCTATATCTGCAATGCCTGCAATTTCTGCCAATTCCTTGGCCCTCTCTTTATCTTCATCAGTGGTAGTAACTGATTTAAACATTACAGTATCACTTAAAATCGCCGATAACATAATTCCGGCGATTTCCTTAGGAATTTCTATCCCTAAGTAATCATAAAGTTTCTTTACTACAGTGCAAGTGCAACCCACAGGCATAGATAAGAAAAAGATAGGATTGGGTGTGGTTAAATCTCCAAGCTTATGATGGTCTACAATTTCTACAATTTCGCCTTTATCCATATTATCAGGGCTTTGAGTGGTTTCGCTGTGGTCCACAATAATAAACTTTTTCCCCGTTGCATCTGTCATCAGTTCTGGTACTGGAATTCCAAATTTATTCAAAACAAATTCAGTTTCAGGATTCAAATCACCTAACCGCACAGCTACTGCATCCATACCCCGTTTCTTCTTTAAGTGAGCATAAGCAATAGCAGCACATATGGCATCCGTGTCGGGACTTTTGTGACCTGCGACATATACTGGCATTTTTCCCTCCTTAAAATTTTATTTTCAAAAACTTTAAAATCACGCTTTTTTAACACGGAATATATAGATTGTCAAGTTTTTCCTTCACAAAACATATTTCATCCCACCATCCCCAGTTTTAGTTTTTCTCCCCAGTAATGCCTGAGGTATGATGCTAAATATTTATATTCTGAAGACTGAAGTTCAGGGTCAGTGGCTATGATATGAAAAGCAGCTTCTCTAGCCTGTTTTAAGATTTCTATGTCTTTAATCATATCAGCAAAGCGAAGTTCGGGAAAACCAGCTTGTTTGGTACCTAGAATTTCTCCTGGTCCCCGCAGCCGCAGATCTGCCTCAGCAATCTTAAAACCATCATTTGTTTCTATAATGGCCTTTAAGCGCTGTTTGGCCAATGAAGTAATTTTTTCTGGTGTAAGTAAAAGGCAATAGGCTTGGTCTGTCCCCCGGCCTACTCGTCCCCTTAATTGATGCAATTGAGCTAGCCCAAATCTCTCAGCATGTTCAATGACCATTACACTGGCTTGAGGCACATCCACTCCTACCTCAATCACAGTAGTGGCTACTAATATGTCAATGCTCCCAGTGCGAAAGAGGGTCATTATTTCTTGTTTTTCCTCTGCTTTCATCCGACCATGCAAAAGGGCAAGTTTATATTGACTAAAGCGCTTTTTTAAAGTTTCATACATAGTAGTAGCTGCCTTTAACTCCAATATTTCTGATTCTTCTATAAGGGGATAGACAATATAAACCTGAACACCTTCACGGAGTTTTTCTTCCAGAAACCGATATACTTGCTCTCGGTCTTTTTCCCAGAAGTGCATCGTTTCTACTGGTTTTCGCCCAGGTGGCATTTCGTCCAGGATAGAAATATCTAAGTCACCATATAAGGTCATGGCTAAGGTGCGAGGGATAGGGGTAGCAGTCATCACCAATACATCTGGGGTAACACCTTTTGCTACTAATGTAGCCCGTTGAGCCACCCCAAAGCGGTGTTGTTCATCAATAATAACCAGGCCCAAACGCTGAAATTCCACTCCTTCCTGGATTAAAGCATGAGTACCTATGACCAGTTGATATCTACCTTTTAAAATGCCTTCATAAATTGCCTGTTTTTCCTTGGATTTTAGTTGGCTAGTAAGGAGCGCCAATTTTATAGGGAGGTTTTTTAACAATCTTTGAGCATTTTCAAAGTGCTGTTCAGCCAGGATTTCTGTTGGGGCCATGATGGCTACTTGGTATCCGGATTCAATGGCGATAAGTGTGGCTAATAAGGCCAAGATGGTTTTTCCACTGCCTACATCTCCCTGCAAAAGACGATGCATAGGACGGGAAGAAGCCATATTTTGTTTAATTTCTTCAAAGACTCGCTTTTGTCCATTAGTCAAAATAAAAGGAAGACTTTTTAAAAACGGCTCTATATATAAATAAGATGGCTTAAGTGAGATGCCCTGTTTCTGAGAATATGCCTTGCGTTTAATGGCTAGACCCAACTCCAAACAGAAAAAATCAATAAATTTTAAGGTCCGGTGGTAAGGGGAAGTATCCTGGTTAAGTTCCCTAACAGAAACATTTGCTGGAGGATGATGAAGGTGAAAAACTGCTTCCCATAAAGGAGATAATTTGTATCTTTGACGCAAGCTTAATGGTAACGGACATCCCAGAAAATGGACATATTTTAGAATAATCCTTTGCATTAAATTCCGCGTCTGTTTAGGGTATATTCCATCTATTTCAGGATATACAGGCACAATCTCTAGTTTTATTTCTCTATCCCAACTTACATCGGGATGATGTATAACTTTTTCCCAACCATAGTGACGCACTAAACCACTAAATGTAACTTCCCGTCCAGGTTTAAATTCAGCCTGCATATATTTTAGTTGATAATTAAACCACACCCCTGCCAGTTGTCCTGTGCCATCACTAATAACTACTTTATATAACTTACGTCTTCCCTGTTTTACTGGCAAAACACCACTAACTATGATTTTCCCTCGGACGACCACAGTCTGGTTTGGTTGGATGTCTTTTATGTATTTAAAGTGACGATGGTCTTCATAATGAGTAGGCAGAAAATAAAGCAAGTCTTCCAGAGTAAAAATTCCTTTCTTTTTGAAAATTTTTCGCCACTTAGGAGTAAGCAGAGGGATATTTTCCAAGGAACTGAGTAATATTTCCCACTGAGGTGAAGGATGGATAAGGTATTGAATAAGGGAAATGGCCTTCTCAATTTTTTTTCTTTTTTCTTTGTCTGGAGCATGGTCAAAACCCCGGATAACCTGATTTAAGTGCTTCAAAATTTCTTGTTGCCAGGGGGCAGAGGAAGGAACAAGTTTTTGGGTTAAAGTATTCACAAAGGTTTCTAAGAACTTAATTTTATTTAAGGCCGCATAATTATTTTTTTGGGCCAGTAAAAAGGGACGTAAAAGGGTATTATAATTGGAGTGGTAATGGTTGTCTCTAATTTTTTTCTCCTATCAATTGGGTAATGGTCTTGGGTGTAAATGGTCCACCCCGAACACCCTCAAATTTGACAAAGACCCCATCATTTTTTCTAAACCAGTAATATGAATGCCAAAACATAGATAGCCATCCTTTTAAAGTAACCTTAATTTTAACAGTATGGTATTTTTTATTACCTATTTTTATTTCCTCTTCGCCTTCCTTATTTGCTATCATTTTGTGAAAACTGAAATCCCTGGGGCATATAATGCCAAAAAGCTTTGATTTTTGTTTACTTTTTACCAAACTCAAAAATCCAAATTCAGGAGTTTGAATCCAGGGAGTTTTGTCAATCTTCAGTATCCTTTGTTTTTTCTTTCCATTTTTTTCTAAATGAACCGTGATGGTATTTTCTTTTCTTACTGCTACAAATCTATTATTTTTTTTAATTACGCTCCACTTTAGGGTTGAGCCATCTTTTTTATGCAAAAGAAACAAACGATTTTCTCCAGGCTTTATAGCCTGAATGAGGATTCTATCTGATGTTTCTTTGATAATCCTCCATGTAACCCTAATTTGTTTATTCTTTGTAATTTCTTTATAATGATATATTTTATGAGGATAAAGGCTAATAACCGTCAGAAAAAATCCTATAGGTAGTAAAAGAAAATTTCTCATTATTTCTTATATTACAAAATCTCTCTCAAAAGTTAAAGTTAACTACAATTGCTTCGCACTTGTTATCCTTGACACCATGGATGGAAATCTTTACCCTTTTCTTATGAAAGACATTCCCTATAATAAATATGTTGATTATGCCCTCTTAAAACCTACTGTTACACCCCAAGAAATTACTAAGGGGTGTAAGGAAGCTATAAAGCATGAGTTTATGTCCTTTTTTGTCCCCCCTGGATATGTTAATTTAGCTGTTCATAATTTAAAAAACACTTCTGTAAAGGTAGGGACGGTAATTGGTTTTCCTATGGGTTATACCGATTCTAAGACCAAAATCTATGAAGCTCAACAGGCGGTTAAAAATGGTGCCCATGAATTGGATATAGTCATTCAAATTGGCTGGGCCAAGGCAGGTGAGTATAATAAAGTGACAGAAGAGATAATAAGTCTAAGAAAAAATCTTCCTGGAGATGTGATATTAAAAGCCATTTTAGAATTGGCCTATTTTTCTCCTTCTGAAAAAGAGAACCTAATTTTGGCTCTAAAAGACACTCCAGTGGCATTTTTGAAGACTTCAACGGGTTTTGGTCCTGGTGGGGCAACAATAAAGGATATTAAACTCATGAAAAGGCTACTAGGAAGAGAAAAAGGTATTAAGGCAGCAGGGGGTATAAAAGATGCCGCCACTTTTATCCAAATGATAAATGCCGGTGCCACCCGTATTGGGACCAGTAGTGGACCTTTAATTATACAAGAGTTAAGCGCAATGGCTCAATGCAGAATGCAGAATGCAAATTGAAAAATGCAAAATCCCCTTCTGTTAAATTGGAACGTTAGCACGTTTACACGTTTGCACGTTAGAATTGGGAATTAGGAACTGGGAATTGGGAATTTCTATTTTCTGTTTCCCGTTTCCCTTTCCTTCTTTCCTTCTTTATGCGCGTTAACACGTTTACACATTGACACGTTTACATGTTAGAATTGGGAACTGGGAATTTCTGTTTTCCGTTTTCTATTTTCTTAACTGTATTTTGTAGGTTAGACCCCCATTCCACTACATTTGGCTATTTCATTCCCTCACTATTTCACTACTCACTGATTTAATGTTTTGGCATTTTGGCATTTGGATTTTGAAATTTGGATTTTTTAGTTTTTGTTAAATTACTTATGGCCTGACTTTGACGTAGTCCTGTCATCAATTTTTATACCAAGTTTATAAATTTATTGCCAAACATAGATTTGTTCTATAGAATATAAAAAATGGAAGTAGCATTTATAATAAAGGTCTTTGTTTCCATATTTATTATTGTTGATCCTATTGGACTTATTCCAGGATTTATTGCTCTTACTGCTTCTTATTCTCAATCAAAAATAAAGACTACTGTGTGGGAAACTACTTTAACCCTTATTTTAGTACTCACAGTTTTTACTCTTTTTGGCAACGACATTCTTAACTTTTTTGGTATTACCATCCCTGCTTTTAGAATTGCTGGCGGGATAATTATTTTTATGATTGCTTGGCAAATGCTTCAAGCTAAACAAACAAGATTAAAAATATCTCCTGAAGAAGAGGTATATAGTAAGGAACAAGAAAAAATTGGTATTGTTCCCCTGGGTATTCCTATGCTGGCTGGACCAGGCGCTATTACTACGGTAATTGTCCTTAGTGGAGAAAAACAAATCCTTGCCAAATTTATAATTTTAGGGAGTGTCTTGGCTACTGCCTTCCTCACCTATTTCATTCTCCTATTTGCTAAACGTTTTTCTGATTGGCTGGGACCTACTGGTTTGTATATCTTTACCCGTTTGATGGGACTTATTCTAGCTGCTATTGCAGTCCAGTTTGTAATCGATGGGATAAGAATTCTTAGCTTTTAAGTCCCCAAAACAATATTTATGTAATATGTGCTTATCCTTAACAATTGACAACCCAAGCTCAGTGTGGTATTTTTTAAACAAGCGGGTATAACTCAGTGGTAGAGTGCGAGCTTCCCAAGCTCGTGGTCGCGGGTTCGAATCCCGTTGCCCGCTCCAAAGAGCTTGATTTTTAAAGTGGGCTTTTGCCCACTTTTTTATTAGAGGGAAAATTGAGTTTATATACGGAGAAAATTATAAAAAAGGTTAAAAAGTTAGTTATGCCGATTTTAGGAGACGAAGGCTTGGAATTAGTTGATGTTGAGTTTCAAAGAGAAAAACAAGGTTGGGTCTTACGGGTGTATATTGATAAGCCCGGGGGGGTAACTTTAGATGATTGCACAGACATAAGTTACCAATTAAGTGCTGTTTTGGATGTGGAAGACCTTATTGATACTAGTTATACGTTGGAAGTTTCTTCTCCTGGTCTTACCCGACCACTTAAAGAGCTAAGTGATTATGAAAGATATAAAGGGCAATTAGTAAAGATTAAAACTTATAAACCCATAGATGGAAAGAAGGTATTTAGAGGTAAATTGATTGGTTTAGAAAATGAAATAGTGAAAATTGAGAATGAAAAGGGAGAACACGAAATTCCTTTTAAAATTATTGCAAAGGCAAATTTAAATTTTGAGCTTTAGGAGTATTTTTAACTGATGGAGCTGAAAAGAATTATTGAACAATTAACCAAAGATAAAGGCATTGAAAAGGAGTTTTTAATAAAAACCATTGAAGAAGCAGTCTATTCAGCAGCAAGAAAAAAGTATGGTCTTCAAGCTGACATTGAGGTTGTGTATAATGAAGAAACAGGAGAGATAGAAGTTTATCTTTTTAAAACAGTGGTAGAAACACTTACCAATCCAATAAAAGAAATAATTTTGAGTGAGGCCCAAAAGCTAAACCAGGAGGTAGAACTAGGAGATAGCGTGGGGATAAAACTGAGTATGGCTGAATTTGGAAGGATAGCTGCTCAAGCGGCCAAACAGGTAATTCTCCAAAGAATGAAGGAAGCAGAAGAAGAAATTATATATGAAGAGTTCAAAGATAGGAAAGGAGAGGTAGTAAATGGAATTGTCCAACGATTAGATAAAGAAGGAGTTATAGTTAATCTGGGAAAGACAGAAGCACTTTTACCCTGGGGAGAAGTTATTCCTAATAAAGACAATTTTAAAAGAGGAGATAGATTAAGAGCCTATATCTTGGATGTAAGAAAGGAGAGTAAAATATCACAAATTATACTTTCTAGGACACACCCTGCCTTTCTCATTGCCTTGTTTACTTTAGAAGTGCCTGAAATTAGTGAAGGTATAGTTAAAATTATTAATGCAGCCCGTGAGCCTGGTAGCCGTGCAAAAATTGCCGTGACTTCGCAAGATCCGGATGTAGACCCTATTGGGGCTTGTGTGGGCATCAGGGGCTCAAGGGTTCAAAATGTGGTAAGGGAGTTAAAGGGAGAAAAAATAGATATTGTCCATTGGGATCCTGACCCAGCAAAATTTATATGCAATGCCATCGCCCCAGCAAAGGTATTAAAAGTAATTATGGATAAAGATGAACAACGTATGGAAATCATTGTCCCTGACGACCAACTTTCTCTTGCTATTGGTAGACAGGGGCAAAATGTGCGTTTAGCTTCCAAATTAACAGGATGGAAACTTGATGTCCGGAGTAAAAGCAGATATAAAGAAATACAAAGATTACAATATGAAAGTTTATTGAAAGTAGATGGAATGACCAAAGAAATTGCTGATTTATTGACCCAAAATGAAATTGTTTCTGCTGAGGAATTAGCCCAAGCTACCGTAGAAGAGTTAAAAGGGCTGGGATTTAGAGAAGATAAAGCCTTGGCATTAATTACTGCTGCCGAAAAATTTATGTCTACGCCTCAAGCGACAGAAGATGTGAAATTAGAAGCCGAAAGTGGAGAAGAATAAATTTTATCTTCAAGCCTCAGGATTAAAGACAGTAGGAGGCTTAATAGAATAATATGGCTAAAGTTAAAGTGTATCAATTAGCAAAAGAGTTGAAAATATCCAGTAAAGAACTTCTTTATCGTCTGGAAGATTTGGGAATCATGGTAAAAAACCACATGAGCACTCTTACCACAGATGAGGTGGTTAAAATAAGAGAAGCATTTGCTAAAATACCTCCAAAAGCAAAACAAAAAAAGGTAATTATAAGAAAAAAACCTCCTACTACTAAGATGCCAATTAAAGAAATGCCAGTTACTTTGGAAGTTAAAGAAGAAAAAATTGAAGAAGAAATACCTAGTGTAACAGAAGAAATAACTCCTGTATCACCTAGCAAAGAAGAGTTGGTAGAAAAGACACAAACAGAAGAAGTCCCGGAAGAAAAACCTAAAAAGAAAAAGCCAAAAGAAGAGGCCTTAGATATTGAAGAAAAAAAGAGAAGAAAAAAACCACCCCTTCCTCGCAAGAGACATCGGCAAGTGGTTATAGATATATTTGAAGAAGAGGAGGAGACATCTCCTGTTATTTATCCTGCAGAGGTTATACCTATTCCCAAACCCAAGCCAAAAAAGAAAGAAGGAAAACCGCCTTTAAAACCAGTTACTGCCCCTCCTAAGCCTATTAAGCGCCGGATTGAAATGGGAGAAACCATTACGGTGGGTGAATTAGCTCGAGCTATGGGAGTAAAGGCAGGAGAGTTGATAAAGAAACTTATGAGTTTAGGGGTAATGAGTACCATTAACCAGCCATTAGATTACGATACAGCCTCTTTAGTAGCTAGTGAATTTGATTATGAGGTAAAACAAGTAGGTTTTGTAGAGGAAGATGTTCTTAAACCCATACCTGATAAACCTGAAGATTTGAAACCCCGTCCACCTGTAGTTACAGTAATGGGACATGTGGATCATGGCAAAACTTCTCTTTTAGATGCCATCCGTCACACCAATGTTATTTCTATAGAAACAGGTGGGATTACTCAACACATAGGTGCTTATTATGTGAACCTAGATAAAGGAAATGTCGTGTTTTTAGACACACCTGGTCATGAAGCCTTTACTGCTATGCGTGCACGGGGAGCTCAAGTAACAGACATCGTAGTATTGGTAGTGGCAGCAGATGATGGAGTAATGGAGCAAACAAGAGAGGCCATTAATCATGCCAAAGAAGCAGGTGTGCCCATAGTGGTAGCTATTAATAAAATAGATAAACCCAATGCTAACCCAGAAAAGGTGAAAAGGGAGCTATCAAAACTCGGCCTTACACCAGAAGAGTGGGGAGGAGATACCCTTTATGCAGAGATCTCTGCTAAAAAAAGAATTGGGATTGACAATTTGTTAGAATTAATTTTGTTACAAGCTGAGATGTTAGAACTCAAGGCAAATCCTAATAAACCAGCCCGTGGAATAGTGATAGAAGCCCGTTTAGACAAAGGGAGAGGTCCTGTAGCTACTGTCCTGGTTAAAGAAGGGACTCTTAAAATAGGTGATTTCTTTGTATGTGGTCTTCATTATGGAAAGATAAGGGCTATGTTCAATGACCGAGGAGAATCAGTGAGAAAAGTAGGCCCATCATTGCCAGTAGAAATTCAGGGTATTTCTGGTGTTCCTGAAGCAGGGGATTCTTTAGTAGTGGTGAAGGATGAAAAAATAGCTAAAGAAATTAGCCATTATCGCCAACAGAAACAGAGAGAAGCAACATTAGTGAGGGCAGGTGTAAGTTTAGAAAATCTGTATGAAAAAATAGAAGAGGGGGAAATTAAAGAATTAAAACTTATTATCAAAGCCGATGTCCAGGGTTCAGTAGAAGCATTGAAAGAAGCTTTAACTAAATTAAGTACCCAAGAGATAAAGATAAATATAATCCATGCCTCTACAGGAGTAATTACTGAATCAGATATTTTACTTGCCTCTGCATCACATGCAGTTATAATTGGTTTTAATATTAGGCCTAGTGCTAAAGTTATGGATTTAGCAGAGAAAGAAAAAGTAGATATTCGTTATTATGACGTCATTTACCAACTATTGGATGATATTCAAGCTTCAATAAAGGGCTTGCTTGGACCAGAATATAAAGAAAAAGTTATAGGAGAAGCTGAAATTAGGCAGCTTTTTAAAGTGCCCAAAGTGGGAGTAGTGGCAGGTTGTTATGTGAGAAAGGGAGAGATAAAACGGTCTTGTAAAGTGAGAATCTTAAGAGATGGAGTGGTAGTATATAATGGACAGTTATCTTCTTTAAAACGTTTTAAAGAAGATGTAAAAGAAGTAGGAACAGGCTATGAGTGTGGAATGAGCTTTGAAAACTTCCAGGACATTAAAGTAGGAGATATAATTGAGGCCTATATAGTGGAAGAGGTAGAAAAAACCATTGATTTTAGAGCGAAAACTCAAAGAACGGATAATGGATAGGAGTTTGAAGACTGTTTAATTATGAATTACTCTTTGCAAATTACAAAATACCACCTCTCTGTTAAATATATGCTAACTATTTTATAAAGAATTTTGTTAGTAGTTTTGGAGTTATTTAACTATGTTTGTGGGTGTGAGCCAAATCTTAATGCGCTTACCTGAGAATCACTCCTTAAAAGGCAAAAGGCGAGTTATACACCAGATTGTGGACAGAGTAAAAAACAGATTTAATGTTTCTATAGCTGAGGTAGGAGCCCATGACCGATGGCAGACAATTCAACTTGGGCTATGTAAAGTAGGTTTAAATGAGAATAAGGTTCAAGCAGAGATAAATAAAGTAGTTGATTTTATTAATGATATGAATCTCACAGAGATAATTGATGCAGAGATAGAAATTATTTCCTTTTCTACCAGAACGACTGTTTATGAAAAATTATCTCCCTGCCTCTAAAGAGTTGAAACCAAAGATTAGGATGAAAGAAATATCAGGCATATTTGTTATTGACAAACCAGGGGGTATTACTTCCTTTGAAATAGTGAGGCGGATTAAAACCTGGCTTAATCTGAAAAAAGTAGGCCACGGTGGCACTTTAGACCCATTAGCTACTGGAGTTTTACCCGTTTTTATCAATAAAGCCACCAAAATTGCTCAGTTTTTTCTAAACATGGATAAGACTTATATGGCTACTATGCGTCTTGGTTTAGAGACAGAAACCATGGATATTGAAGGAGAAATAACACGTGTTTGCAAAAAAATAGATGTTTCCATAGAAGAATTGCAAATGGTAATGCGAGGTTTTCAGGGAAAGATTACTCAGATTCCCCCTTCTTATTCCAGTCTCAAGGTAGGTGGAGTTCCTCTTTATAAATGGGCAAGGAAGGGTATTAAGATACAACCTGCTCCGAGGGAAGTAGAAATTTATGAGTTAAAGCTTAAGAGCTTTAGACCCCCGGAAGTGGATTTTGAAGTCTCATGCTCTAAAGGCACATACATTAGAACATTATGTTCAGATATAGGGAAAAAACTGGGTTGCGGTGCTTGTTTGGTCAGTTTAAGAAGATTGAAGACAGGTCCTTTTACTATTGAAATGGCTATTCCTCTTGAGGTTTTAAAGGAGGCTGTAAAAGCAGGAAAATGGCAGGATTATCTCTTGGACTTAAATAAAGCTCTAGCTAATTTTGAAGCGGTAGTGCTTAATAAAAAGCAAGAGGAACAGGTTAAACATGGAAGATTTATTCGCTGGCCTTATAAACTGACAAGGCCATTAATTCGTGCCTTAAACAAAGAAAATCAATTGGTTGCCTTATTGCAAACCCAAGAGACTCAAAAAGGTATGCAATTACGACCAGTAAAGGTTTTTGATATTTAAGGAAGGAGGATAAAAATGACATTAATGCCAGAACAAAAACAAGAAATTATCAGGAAGTTTCAAATTCATCCTGAAGATACAGGTTCACCTGAGGTGCAGATAGCCATTTTAACCAAACGTATTGAGTATTTGACTGAGCATTTTAAGGTTCACAAAAAAGATTTTCATTCAAGACGAGGTCTTCTAAAATTAGTAGGACGAAGGAGGCATTTACTTAATTATTTGAAAAGTAAAGATATTGATAGATACCGTAAGCTTATTCAGGAATTAGGTTTAAGAAAGTAAAAAAGGAGAGATAGGGGAAAATGCAAATACAAACTGAATGGGAAGGACGTTCATTTTCTATTACTTATGGTGAAATGGCCACTCAGGCTAATGGAGCAGTTTTAGTCCGTTATGCTGATACGGTGGTACTTGCTACGGCTGTTATGTCACCAGAGGAAATACCAGGAATAGACTTTATGCCCTTAACCGTTGAATATCGTGAAATGTCTTATGCTGTGGGAAAGATTCCAGGGGGTTTCTTTAAGAGAGAAATGGGAAGACCTAGTGATAAAGAGGTAGTAACTGCTCGACTAATAGATAGACCTCTTCGTCCTCTTTTTCCTAAAGGATTTTTAAGAGAAGTTCAAATCATCACTACCGTTTTGTCAGCAGACCAAGAAAACGACCCGGATGTCCTGGCTATAATTGGGGCTTCAGCGGCTCTTATAATTTCAGACATCCCTTTTTATGTTCCTATCGCCGCGGTGAGAATAGGAAGGAAAAATGGAGAATGGATAATTAATCCTACACGTTCCCAATTAACAGAGAGTGAATTAAATTTAGTTGTGGCTGGAAATGAAGAGGGAGTAGTAATGGTAGAGGGAGATGCCCAATTTGTCCCTGAAGACACTATTTTAGAAGCCATTTTTGTAGGATATGAGGCGTTGAAACCCATTTTAAAGTTGCAAAAGGAATTGCAAAAAACAGCAGGTAAATCTAAGATAGAAATAATAATCCCTCAAAAACTAAATGATTTAGTGACCAAATTAGAGAGGTATCTTCCCTTAATTGAAGAATCACTTAGTATCCCTGAGAAGTTACCTCGGAATAGACGATTGAGCCAAATATTTGCTCAGGCAGTTCAAGAAATGTCTCTTAATGAAGAATTTTTACCTCAAGCCAAGCTCATTTTTGAAGATTTTGAAAGAAAGCTTATCAGGGAAAAAATATTGAAGGGAAAACGTATTGATGGGCGTGGTTTAAAAGACATCAGACCCATTCAGTGTGAAGTAGGGATTTTACCCAGAACTCACGGCTCAGCCATATTTAAACGTGGTGAGACCCAGGTTTTAGCTGTGACTACTTTAGGAACAACAGAAGATGAACAAAAGATAGACGCTCTTTATGGTGATAGTTTTAAGTCTTTTATGGTTCATTACAACTTTCTTCCTTATTGTGTGGGAGAGGTGAGACCATTAAGGGGACCTAGCAGACGAGAAATAGGACATGGTTTCTTAGCCGAACGGGCCTTAAAACCCATTATTCCCAGAGAAGAGGAATTTCCTTATACTATCAGGGTGGTCTCAGAAGTCTTAGAATCAAATGGTTCTTCTTCTATGGCTACTGTGTGTAGTGGTTGTCTTTCTCTGATGGATGCAGGCATTCCAGTTAAAAAACCCATAGCTGGTATTGCTATGGGTTTGGTAAAAGAGAATGATAATATAGCTATTCTTTCTGATATTTTAGGAGAAGAGGACCATTGTGGAGATATGGATTTCAAATTAGCTGGTTCTAGAGAAGGTGTGACTGCAATTCAAATGGATATTAAGATTGAGGGCATCAGTAAGGATATTCTTCACCAAGCTTTAATACAAGCTAGAGAGGGAAGGCTTTTTATTTTGGATAGAATGGAGGCTGTCTTACCAGCCCCTAAAACTTCTATCTCTCCTCATGCTCCTAAAGTATCTATTATCGAAATACCTCCTGAAAAGATCGCCAACCTTATTGGTCCTGGAGGGAAAGTAATTAAAGATATTATGGCCAAAACAGGAGTGAATATAGATATTAAGGAAACTGGTAAAGTTCATATTGTCTCTCATAGTGAAGAACAACTTAAAAAGGCCATAGAGATGGTGAAACAAGTCACTCAGGAGGTAGAAGAGGGGCGGTTATATATTGGAAAGGTGAAGAGAATAATGGATTTTGGGGCATTGGTAGAAATCCTTCCAGGGACAGTTGGTTTGGTGCATGTTTCTGAATTGGACTATAAACGAGTGAATAAAGTAAGTGACATTCTTAAAGAAGGAGATGAAGTTTTAGTAAGGGTTTTAAAAATAGAAAAAGATGGAAAGATTAAGTTGAGTCGGAAGGCAGCTCTAAGTCCCTCCTTAAATCTTCGCAAGAAAGGAGAGTATCGTTATTAACAAAATTCAAGTTAAGGTCAAATATCTCCGTCAAGGTATAAATTTACCTACTTACATGACTCCTCAGGCAGCCGGAATGGACATATTTGCAGCCCTTGAGCACCCTATTAATTTGCCATCTGGAGAAATATTTTTAGTCCCTACCGGGATTGCCATAGCCTTACCTCCGGGTTTTGAGGCCCAGATTCGTCCTAGAAGTGGTTTGGCTACTCAATATGGTGTGACTTTAATCAATTCCCCTGGAACCATTGACGCCGACTACAGAGGAGAAATAAAAGTTCCCTTGATTAATTTAGGTAAAAAGACCTATACCGTTCATCCTGGGGAAAGGATTGCCCAATTAGTGATAGCTCCAGTGGTAAAGGCTGAATGGAAGATTGTGTCTGAATTACCTTTTTCAGAACGAGGTAGGGGTGGCTTCGGGCACACTGGTTAAGAAGATTCTTGAAAAGCACCTCATCAATTACCCTTGTTGTGGCAGGTAGAACAAATAGATGAATTGTAGCTTTGACCCTAAACTCGCTCAAATTTCTTAAATATTAAAGAGGCATTGGTTCCACCAAAACCAAAAGAATTAGACATGGCAATATTGATATTTGCCTTTCTGGCTTTGTTGGGAACATAGTCTAAATCACATTCAGGGTCAGGATATTCATAATTAATGGTAGGAGGAATTATACCAGAATAAAGGGAGAGAACAGTAAATACTGCTTCAATGCCTCCAGCGCCTCCTAACAAGTGGCCGGTCATGGATTTAGTAGAGCTTACTGGTAATTTATAAGCATGTTCTCCAAATGTGGCCTTTATGGCCTTAGTTTCAGAAATGTCATTTAAGGGAGTAGATGTCCCATGAGCATTGATATAATCTACTTCTTGTGGTTTAATACCTGCATCTTTTAAGGCGCTTTTCATACACAAAATAGCCCCTGCTCCATCTTTAGGGGGAGCGGTAATATGATAGGCATCACTACTTACCCCATATCCAATCATTTCTGCATAAATTGGCCCTCCCCTATTTAAGGCATGATGCATTTCTTCTAAGATCATAATCCCTGCCCCCTCTGCTATGACGAAACCATCCCTCTCTTTATCAAAAGGCCGAGAAGCCTTTTGGGGCTCTTGATTGCGGGTAGAAAGGGCCTTCATGGCACAAAAACCAGCAATACCTAAAGAGGTAATGGTAGATTCTGCTCCACCCACTACCATCACATCTGCCAGACCATATTTAATATAATGATATCCTTCTCCAATAGCATGGGCACCAGAGGCACAAGCTGTGGTGGTGCAAATGTTTGCACCTTGGAGATTATACTCAATAGAGATATAACCCGCAGCCATATTGGTAATAATCATAGGAACAAAAAAAGGAGAGACCTTGTTTGGGCCCTTTTCTAATAGGAGTTTATGATAATACTCAATATTGGGCAAACCCCCTAGACCCACCCCTACAATACACCCTGCCCTTGGGGCAAGGTTAGGGTCTATTTTTAACTGTGCCATTTCCATGGCCATCCTAGTAGCAGCTAGTGCATATTGAACAAATAAATCGGTGCGTTTAATTTGTTTTTTGGACATGAATTCTTCAGGATGAAAGTCTTTGACTTCTCCAGCAATGCGGCTATCATGGGCTGAGGCATCAAAACGAGTAACTTCTGTGATGCCTGATTTGCCCGCACAAATATTTTCCCAACTTTCTTTCACACCAATTCCTACTGGAGTCACCAGTCCTAAACCAGTAACCACTACTCGCCGCAATCTTTCCTCCTATCCTTGAATGTGTTTTTGGATATAGTCAATAGCATCCTGAACCTTACGAATTTTTTCTGCTTCTTCATCAGGCACTTCTACACCAAATTCCTCTTCTATAGCCATAATCAATTCTACCAAATCCAAAGAATCAGCCCCCAAATCCTCCACAAAAGAAGCCTCAGGCACAACTTCCTCTTGATCTACACCAAGTTGATTAGCAATAATCTCCTTTACCCTTTTTTCAATATTTGCCATTTTTCACCTCCTGGAAGATATTTTACATATACATTCCACCATTTACATGAATCACTTGTCCTGTAATATAAGCCGCTTTATCTGAAACCAAAAAGGCTACTGCTTCTGCCACCTCTTCTGGTTTGCCAAATCTAGCAAGGGGAATAGCTTTCAACATATTTTCTTTCACTTTCTCTGGGAGTGAAGCAGTCATATCTGTTTCTATAAATCCTGGAGCTACTGCATTAACTGTAATTCCCTTAGGGGCCAACTCTTTAGCTAAAGACTTAGTAAGACCTACTAAGCCTGCTTTAGAAGCCGCATAATTGACCTGGCCTATATTTCCCATAAAGGCAACCACTGAGGTAATATTTACAATTCTGCCAAACTTCTGTTTAAGCATAGACTTGACCACTGCCTTAATGCAATTAAAGGCCCCCTTCAAGTTTACATTTATCACCCTATCCCAGTCTTGCTCTTTCATCCGCAGCAAAAAATTGTCCTTGACAAGACCTGCATTGTTGATGAGATAATCTATCTTATTAAATTTGGCAAGTATTTCCTCAAAATTTTTTTCAGTTTCCTCAAAATTGGCTACATCAAACTGATATGCCCAGGCCTTCCCCCCTTGAGATTCAATTTCTTTTATCACTTGTTCAGCAGCCTCTTTTCCTTTTAAATAAGTAATAATTAATTTTGTTCCATCTCTAGCCAATCTTAGTGCAATGGACCGTCCTATTCCTCTAGAACCTCCGGTAACCACAGCCACTCTTTCTTCCATTTAACTTAATTCTCCTTTACCTTTTTTAATTTCTTCAATCAGTTTAGGAATGAATTCAAATAAATCAGCCACAATACCATAATTTGCTACATTAAATATAGGGGCATCTGGGTCTTTATTAATGGCCACAATGGTTTTAGCTGATTGGATACCTACTATGTGTTGAATGGCACCTGAAATACCACAAGCAATATATATTTTAGGGCTCACCGTGACACCGGTCTGTCCAATCTGACACCTTGGGGGTAACCATCCTGCATCTACTACTGCCCGGGAACCACCAATACTGGCATTTAATAAGTAAGCTAATTCCTCCATCATCTTTAAATTTTCTGGGCCTTTAATCCCTCGTCCCACTCCAATAATCACATCCGCTTCTGACAAATCCGGCCCTTTGGTTTCTGTCTTGATAAAAGACTTTACTTTGACACTATTCTCAGGTAATTTGTTCTCTATTTCAAGCCTTATTATTTTACCTTTATGGTTTGGAATTGGTTGGGGTTTAGGGAAAATATGGGGTCTTACAGTAGCCATTTGAGGACGGTGGTCAGGACAGGTAATTAGGGCCATAATATTGCCTCCAAAGGCAGGACGTGTTTGGAGAAGAAGTCCTGATTTAGAATCTATATCTAACCCTGTGCAATCAGCCGTAAGACCCGTCTCCAAATCAGCTGCTATCTGGGGAATCAAAGAGCGTCCTCTGGTCGTGGCAGCAGACAAAAATATATTGGGACAATGTTTTTTTAATAAGGGAATTAATACGGCTCCATACTTATTTTCGTTAAAGGTAGCTAAATCAGGATGGTCCATTACATACACAATGTCTGCTCCATAATCTATCAATCTTGAGGCTGAGGTTTCTATCTGGTGGCCTATAAGAATTGCTACCAATTTTTGCCCCAGTTTATCAGCTAATTCTCTCCCCTTGCCTAATAGTTCAAAAGAAACCCTTGCTAATTTGCCATCCCTATGTTCAGCATAAACCCATACATCCCTTGCTTTCTTAATAGGTCTCTTTTTCTTCTTTAATTCTTCTGGTAAAGAAATGGCCTCTTCGGGACAAGCATTTACACACAACCCACATAATCTACATTCTTCAGTAGCTTCAGGATAACCTTCTTTCATGATTAAGGCCGAAAAGGGACAGGCGTCTATACAGGCTCCACAGCCGTTACATTTTTCTTTATTTAAAATAAGTTCCATCTTTATTTTCCCATAATAGTCATTAATTTATCTTTAAGTTCTCTTGCTTGTTGTTCCAAGCTTCCAGTAAGCATTTGCCTTTCTCCCCGACTAGGAGGACTAAAGATTTTAACTACTTGGGTAGCTGAACCCTTTAATCCAATTTTTTCTGAATCAGCCTTAATATCCTGTGTTGTCCAAAGAAGAATTTTTGCTTTTTTGGCTCTCATTTTGCCCCGAATAGAAGGTAGGGGTGGCTCACCAATTTCTTTAATAACTGTTAATAAGGCTGGTAAATTAATCTGAACTACCTGGTAGCCATCATCTAGTAACCTTTCTACCAAAAGGGTATTATTTTTTAACTCGATTTTTCTTATATAGGTGATATAAGGGATATCTAATCTCTGAGCCAATTCAGGACCTACTTGAGCAGTTTCTCCATCAATAGCCTGTTTACCACAAAAAATAACATCAAAATTGCCTATTTTCTTAATAGCTTGAGCTAAGGTATAACTAGTGGCTAAGGTATCTGCCCCAGCAAAGGCTTTATCACATAATAAAATGGCCTCATCAGCACCATAAGAAATGGCCTCTCGTAAGGCCTCTTCTACTTGAGGTGGTCCCATGCTTAAAACTATTATTTCTCCTCCATATTGTTTCTTCATCTGTAGGGCTGCTTCTAAGGCATAAAGGTCATAGGGATTTATAATGCTTTTTACCCCTTCTCGTATTAATGTGCCTGTTTCAGGGTTAATCTTTACACCTTCTGTTTCAGGCACTTGTTTTAAACAAACAATATATTTCATTTTATTTGGCCTTTCCCATACTCTTTATTTAAAACTTGGGCAATTATGTTTCTTTGAATCTGATTTGTGCCTTCATAAATTTGTAATATTTTGGCATCCCGCATCATTTTTTCCACCGGATAATCTCTCATATAGCCATGTCCTCCTAATATCTGCACGGCATTGAGAGTAGCCTTCATAGCTATATCTGAACCAAAGAGTTTGGCCATGGCAGCATATTTAGAAAAATCTTTGGGATTGGTATCAATATATTTACAAACAGCATAAGTCAATGCTCTAGCAGCTTCGATTTCTGTGGCCATATCTGCCAGCATATGACTTATGGCCTGAAAGGAAATAATAGGTTGGCCAAACTGTTTTCTTTGTTTAGCAAATTTAACAGATTCATCTAAAGCAGCCTGCGCCAAACCTACTCCTAATATACCTACTCCTGGTCTAGCATAATCTAGGGTTCTCAAAGCAATGATAAATCCCATTCCTTCCTTTCCTAATAATCTTTCTTTGGGAATACGGCAGTCTTCAAAAATAAGGCTACCAGTAACAGAAGCACGAATCCCCATTTTTTTCTCTTTTTTCCCAAAGAAAAATCCCTCATCCCCTTTTTCCAAAATAAAAGCGCTGGCGCCTCTTACTCCTTTCTTTTTATCTGTAAGAGCGATAATAGTATAAATATCAGCTTCCCCTGCATTAGTGATCCACTGTTTAGCTCCATTTAAGACATAATAATCTCCATCCTTAATAGCTGTAGTCTGGATAGCAGAAGCATCACTACCTGCATTGGCTTCTGTCAATCCAAAGGCAGTTATTTTTTCACCACGAGCAATGAAAGGAAGATAAGTTTGTTTTTGTTCTTGATTCCCAAACAAAAGGATAGGATATGCTCCAAGACTGCTGGCAGCATAAGTTGTGGCCACCCCTGCACAACCCCAAGCAATTTGTTCTAAGGACAAACAAGTCTCAAAAGTGCCAAACCCCAATCCACCATAGGTTTCAGGAATGAAGATGCCAAATAAATCTGCTTCAGCCATCTCTTTTAAAATTTCTCTAGGGAATATCTCGTTTTCATCTAGCTCTTTTCTTTTGGGAATGATTTTTTCTTTAGCTATGCGACGTGCCACTTCTTGAATCATTTCCTGCTCTTCGGTAAGGGAATAAATCATCTTTTCCTCCATTTAAAACTAATTGGGATACAGATGCTCACTAACCCTAATTTAAAATCCACGACTCAGGCTAACTATTTTTACTCTTTTAGTCCAATTTTTCATTTTCCACTTTAACCCATTACCATCTCAATAACACAGCCCCATAGGTGAAACCACCACCAAAGGCATCTAATAAAACTAAATCTCCAGGTTTTATTGCTCCTTGACGCACTGCTTCGTCTAGGGCAATAGGGATAGTAGCAGCCGAAGTGTTACCATATTTATCAATATTAATAAATACCTTTTCTTCAGGAATACCTAATTTTTTGGCTATCATTTTCATAATGCGAATATTGGCCTGATGAGGAATAAGCCAGTCAATATCAGCAGGAGACATACCTGCTTTGTCTAAAACAATCCTGGCTGCCTCCTCCATATACCGCACAGAATATTTAAATACTTCATTACCTTTCATCCTTACATAATATTCTTCCTTTGGTACCCCATTTTGGAAAGGAGGATATAGGGAACCACCTCCTAGAACACAGAGCAAATCCCACACTCTGGGGTCAGACTTGATATAAGTAGCTAATATGCCTCTATTTTCTGCACCGCTCACCAGGGCTGCACCCGCACCGTCACCAAAAAGCACACAAGTAGTCCTATCCTCCCAATTGGTTACACTGCTTAGCACCTCAGCTCCTATTACTAGGGCTTTGATTTTAGGGTTATCTTTTATAAATTTTTCTGCAATGACAAGACCATAAATAAAGCCTGTGCAGGCAGCAGCAATATCAAAGGCAGCTGCATTATAAGCCTTAAGATTATTTTGCACCAAAGTAGCTGCTGAAGGTAAGCGAAAATCTGCGGTAAAGGTAGCCACAATGATTAAATCTAACTCACTAGCATCTATCTTTGCCATTTCTAGAGCTTTTTTAGAGGCCTCAGTGCTTAGAAAAGATAAAGTTTCTTTTCCAGAAACGATATACCTTTCTTTTATCCCAGAACGGGTGGTAATCCACTCGTCCGAAGTATTGACCATCCTTTCTAAGTCTTTGTTAGTCAATTTTTTTTGAGGGAGTTGTAAACCCGTGCCCAAAATCGCAGCCTTCATTCAAGATACTACCTCTTTCAACCTCTCAGTAAGTTTTCTCCAGTATTTAGTGGGCATAAACGCTCTATGTTCCCTTAAACCTTTTTCTAAACGATTATTGATATCTTGTTTAACAAACGTTGCTGCCATTTTGATGCCGTTTTTAACGGCTTTAGCTCGAGAACGACCATGACCTATAATCACCGTGCCATTAATTCCCAATAAAGGGGCTCCTCCATGTTCAGAATAATCCAGCTTTTCAAATACTCGTCTTAAGGATTTTTTAATCAATATTAAGCCTATTTGAGCTAATGGATTTTTTTGAGCTTCTTTTTTTATGGAAGTGACCAAGTCTTCTACCACTCCTTCTCCTAGTTTTAAAGCTATATTTCCCACAAAACCATCACATACTACTACATCTGCTTTATTATGTAAAATATCTTTACCTTCTATATTACCAACGAACTTGAGAGGGCTTTTTTTTAAAAAGTTATAAGTTTCTTTTACTAAATCGTTTCCCTTTAAAGGTTCTTCCCCAATATTGAGCAGTGCCACCCTAGGTTCAGGAATATCCAAGATATATTTAGCAAACACATGTCCCATTACTGCAAACTGCACTAGATGGTAAGCATGGCAGTTTACCACCCCTCCCACATCTATCAACACTATCCGTCCTTCTAAAGTGGGGATAATACCAGCTAAGGCAGGCCTGTCTACTCCCTTCAATCGCCCCAAGATAAACATAGCTAAGGCCAGAGCTGCTCCAGAATTACCAACAGTAAATACTGCCTGAGCTTGGTTTTTTTTGACCAATTCTAAGGCCACCTGGAGAGAGGTGTCTTTTTTATGCCTGAGGACTTCAAATGGAGAATCGGTCATACCTATTGCTTGAGAAGCATGACAAATCCGAATGGGTAATAAGTCTTTATTTTCTTTTTCTAGAATTTTTTTAATTTCATTTTCATTTCCTGTTAAGATAATATTTAGCTGTGTTTCTTGAATGGTTCTTAATGCACCTCTTATTATTTCTTCAGGGGCATAATCGCCTCCCATAGCATCTACTGCAACAGTTATTCCTTCCATTTTGACTCTTAAATTTCTTTAACCTCTACGATTTCTTCACCTTTATATTTTCCACAATTGGGACACACGCGATGAGCCAACTTGAGCTCATGGCAATGAGGACATTCTATCACATTAGGGGTATTCAATTTGAAATGGGTTCTTCTTTTATCTCGTCTTGATTTGGAGTGTTTCCTTTTTGGAACTGCCATTTTTCCCTCCCCTTATAACTTTAAATGCTTTAAGGCCTCATAAAACGGCCTGATTTTAGGTTTTTCACATTTACATTTTTCTTTATTCAGATTTACTCCACAATAAGGGCAAAGACCAGCACAATTTGGCTGACATAAGGGCTTCATAGGAATATTGAGAAAAATCTGCCCCATGACAATCTGTGCTAAGTCAATTTCTGCTCCGTTAAAAAATTCTACTTCCAGGTCTTCCTTTTTTAATCTTAAAGTCTCAGTTTTAGGAAGCTGATTAGAAGGAACGAGCGTGAAATCCATAGTAGTGTTTAAAGGAAAAACAAAGGTTTCTAAACACCGGGCACAAAATAATTTTAATTTGGTATGGATTTCTCCTATTATGTGAACCTTTTCTCCCATTAGTTTTAGCTTTAATTTAGCTACTACAGGACAGGCAAGCTCTACTGCCATATATGCCTCTTTTTTTGTGTCCCACCATTTTTTTTCTTCTCTAAATACTAATTCTAGTCCTTCAGATGGAATATCTTCTATTCTAACAATCATTAGACCTTTCCTTTTTTAAAAACCCATGCTAAATATATAAAAAAAGGGGCTTTGTCAAGGCAAAGCCCTTTAAAAGAATATAGCATATTTAATAAGAAAGTAAAGTGCCAGCCTATCCTAAAGAAAGATTTTATACCTTAGTGAATCAAATTCCAGAGAAGATAAAAGAGAAAATATTTTGTTTTTCTGGAGAACCCTATCTTTGTGAAGAAGCAGCTAAACAGATAATAAATAAAATTAAGAAAAAAAATGGAATAGTAGAGTATATTTTGGGAGATGAAATAGATCAGGCCTCTTTTAGAGAAAAACTCCTTTCTGCTTCCCTGTTTGCAGAGGAAAAGGCTATTTGGATTAAAGATTTAACAGAATTTTCTTTTTTAGACCCCAAAATTATCAATCACTTACAGCACTATTTGATTATTACTACTTTAGAGGCAAAAGTCATTCCTGATTTTTTGAAGAACAGGGCCATTTTTGTGGATTTTTCAATAAAACTCAAAGAGCAACAAAAATGGCAAGAACAGCTTATCCAAACCCTGCTTAAAAAAGCAAAAAAACAGATTACTCTCACGGCAAAGGCCCGGCTTTTAAAATATACAGGGTTTAATTTATTTGCTATCAAGAATTATTTAGAGATGTTGATAAATTATATAGGAGAAAACGAGGTGATAAACGAAGAGCATATTATTAGTATGGTAATACCCATAAAAGAAGAAGCAGCCTTTGCTATAGGAGAAAGGCTTATTCAAGATAACCCAGAAGTAACTCTTAATTTCTTAAAAAATCTTTTAGACCAGGGATTTCACCCCTTGGCCATTTTAAGTCTTTTAATAAAGGAATGGAGGTTTTTATTAGAGGCAAAGATTCTATTGGAGGAAGAAAAAATTAATTTTAATGAATCTTATAGTTATCAACAATTTCTTAAAACCGTTTATCCGCAGATCAAAAGAAAAAATTTAACTATTTTGATAAACTTACATCCTTATGTAGTGTATATTATTTTGAAAAGAGCTAGTCGATATTCTTTGAAAGGACTTTATAGAATCCATGAGAAGTTATTGCTTACCGATAGCTTTATTAAAACTAGCACTAAAAATAGTTTGTATCATTTGGAAGTGCTCATTCTTTTTTGGTGTAAAATGCTTGGGGGTAAAAATGGTTAATCTTTCCAGATTAAAACAGACTTTTTTAAACCTACTATACTTAAGTAGTCCTTCTCGACAAGAAGGATTAGTGGCTAGTTATATCAAAGAGCGACTTAATGCCTTGAGTATTCCATATTTAGAAGACAATGCAGGGGAGAAACTTGGTTCTACTGCTAATAATCTAATAGCTTGGGTAGAAGGTAAAAAAGAAAAACCAGTGCTTATGCTTAACGCCCATATGGACACAGTCCAGAGACCAGAAGAAAAAGTAGAGGTGATAGAAAAAAATGATGTTTTGAAAAGCAAAGGGAAAACTATTTTGGGGGCTGATGATAAATCAGGGATAGCTATTATTATAGAATTATTGGAAATATTGAAAGAAAATAATTTTTCTCACTGGCCCTTACAACCAGTGTTTACTATTTGTGAAGAGATTGGCTTGTTAGGGGCCAAAAATTTAGATTATTCTTTATTAGAGGCCAAGTGGGGACTGGTATTAGATGGGGGAGAGCCGGCAGAAATTATCCATCGTGCTCCTACGGCCAATCGTTTTCGGATTGAAGTAATTGGTAAAGAAGCCCATGCCGGGGTAGAACCAGAGAAGGGGATAAATGCCATATGGGTAGCCAGTAAGGCCATTTCTCAGCTAAGTTGGGGAAGGATTGATGAGGAAACTACTTGCAATGTGGGGCTTATTAAAGGAGGCATAGCTACTAATATTGTTCCTCCTAAGGTAATTCTAGAAGGTGAAGTAAGAAGTCATAAACCAGAAAAGTTAGAAGCACAAACAGAAAAAATCTCAACTGCATTTCAAAATATCATAGCTGATATATCTCCTCAATCTGGTTTAGCCCGGTTAAATATAGACATTAAAGAAGATTACCCCCTTATGTATGTAAGTGAAGCGCATCCTTTAATCAAATTACTCCAAAAAGCAGGTAAGCAGATAGGCATGGAAATGCATCTGAAAATAAGTGGAGGAGGAAGTGATGCCAACATTTTCAATTCTATAAATATTCCCAGTGTAATCATTGGAACGGGAATGAAGAACGTTCATACTTGCCAAGAATATATTTCATTGTATGATATGGTAAAGACTGTGAATATATTATTACAAATGATAATGATGGAATAACATGAAATTAGAGGTAATTCTTTTAGGACTTTTAAAAGAATCTCCCAAACATGGCTATGAATTAAAAAAAATCATTGAAGAAGAAATTAAACCCTTAACCAATGTAACGCTTACTTCTCTTTATTATACTTTAGATAAATTAACCAAAAAGGGATATCTGAATTGTGAGATAGAAAGAGAAGGAAATCGGCCTGAAAGGCGGGTTTATACCCTTACACCAAAGGGTGAAATATTTCTAAATAAATTACTTATTCGCAATTTTTTGTATTTAGAAAGGCCTTTTTTTAATCTGGATTTAGTCCTTTATTTTTTAGATAGATTACCTTCTCAAAAACAGATAAAAAAACTTATAAAAAAAAGGATTGAGCGTTTGAAGGAAATTGCTGTATGGGCAGAAGAGACAAAACAAAGACTTTTGATAAATAAACAATCTGAGCAGAAGGTTCTCATCCCAGAACACTTAAAGGAATTAATAGAAGTAGAAATCCGATTTACCAAAAAATTACAAGAACACTTTATTTCTAAGTAACAAAATCCGCAATTGATTTTTAGAGAAAATTGCAACCTGCCCGACGCCTGCCTGTCGGCAGACAGGGCAGGCAGGCCCATTTTTTATTCTATTTTAATCAAGGTTAACTTCACTAACCTATTTATAGCTTAGCAGATTGCTCCGTTAAGCCATCAAGACCAAGCCCTTCAGGGTGGCTTTCGCCAGTCTTGATGGCACTCCGCAATCTGCTTTTTAAAAAAGTAGAGTTAGTTGAAAGGAAAAAAGTTTTTTTCTTTCTTGCCAACCTTAATTTTTCAGGAGCACGCTGCGGAATGCAGGTGTAGCCCTGGCAGGTGGGTTTTCTTTTAAAGTTATTACGGATTTTGGGTAAAGAAAATTATTTACAAATCTTAATGATCATGATAATTGTTTAAATAATGAGGTAATGAGGTTACAAAGAAGTGAATTTCCTACTTTATGTACAGAAAGTTAAATTCTTCCAGAGCAAGGGATAAACGAAATAGGTTCGGATTATCTCCCATTTTGGGGGGATAAACGAACCCATTCGATTATTTTAAGTTAGATGACATTACTGGAGTAGATGAAACATGATAGTTAATGCCGTAAAATTGTGTTTAGAAAACATGAACAAGAAATTTGTAGATTTGTCGAGATTAAAGTTTGATGAGCTCAATAATAGGTTAAAAGAGACACTTCAGGAACAAAAGATTCAAGAGCGCCCTTTTGCCTATGAATTCTACCATCAATTTAGAAAATTGTGGGATAGTGGGTCTATTCTGGGAATTGTTTCTGAAGATGTAGTCAGCCAAGCTGAAGTTAATAAAACTTATCAAGAAATACCCGATCTAAAAAAGATACCTGATTTTTTTATTACACAAGCCCAATGCTAATGAAAATTTTGCAGTTATAGAATTTAAATTGGCTTCTAATATTGGTGAGATAGAAAAGGATTTCAAGAAACTCATAGCCTTTAAGTGTAGACTTAGGTACATATATCTTATTGAGATTATAATAGGAGATGAAAATTCATTAAGAACTGCCAAAGAACGGATACGTTCTCTGAATAATTCAGATGGTGAAGAGATTATCTTAATAGAATTTAACACAGATTCGTGGAAAGCAAATGACTATAAAATCAAATACAGGAGCAACGTCGCCTAACAGCGGGTATGCGGTTCGTTATCACTCACCCAAACCCTTACGGGTTTCGCATACCCACCAGCCGTTATCCCTCAAGTGTGTTTTCTCACCTTTCAGGTAAGTGGATGTTAAGGGTTTTCTTTCAGAGCAATCGCGGATTTTGGAAGGTAACAAATATTGTCACTATTAGTCAATTATTGTTTATAAGTCCAGTTAGCTGTAGGGATACCTCCTCCAGGTGCATTTTGAAAATCATTTTTGTTGGTACACGAAGGTATTTGTAATCCTGCAGGGAATGCACCAGGGACTACTGCGGCAACTCCTTGTCCAACCCAAGCAGGGTTTCTTACCCAATAGTTAACACCTACTGTGTCAGAATCATTGCCATAAACGGTATCACCGTTTAAATGTTTAACTACTATTAAACATGAAGAATTATTACCTCCATCTGTGTCTGCCCTAAGGATAATCCCACTCCCTACAGTAATGGGTACCGCACTGATTATATTCTGAGAATTTTGGCCAGTAATCATAGCTCCTGATGTTTTGGCAGTAGCACTAGTTAGAGGACCTCCTAGGATAGTGCCTATACCACTCCCTCCAGGAGGATTGGATAAAGTGGCTCCAAAGGCACTCACCCCATAACATTGAATTTCCTCAACCAGGACCGCTTGGGCATTTTTGACCATATTTAACTGAGCAAGTGCAGAAGCATTTCTGGCTATTATTACATAAGCTTTATAGGAGGCAACAGCTAAAGCAGCAATAATGCTCATAATAGCTATTACTACTATTAGCTCAATTAAAGTAAATCCATTCTTAGGCAGATATGGCATCATTACTGTTTTCAAGCAAAAACTGTTCCAAAATAAGTAAATTATTAAAACAGGACTTTCCCGTCTTTAAGATAATAGGGAGTGTGATAGGGATTTTGAGGTATTTCCTTGATAATTCCCTTATCTATTAATTCTGACAAAGTGTGAGGAAGGTGTCCAAACATCATTTTATATCTTTCTACTGCTTTCTCCAAAATTAACACCCCTTGCAAGGCATCAAGCCTTTTTTTGATACTCTTCTTTGCCTCTTCACTAACCACCTTTGAATACATATCAGAGAGAAAGGCAATCGCTGTTTCTGTTTTTCCACCTTTGTAAGCAATTTGAGCGGCTAAAGTAGCGATAAATGGATCATCAGATATTTTAGCGGCCTCAAACAAGTACTTGGAGGCCTGAGCATAGTCTTTCAAGAAAAAGAAATAATTGAATCCAATGTAATAAGGCAAGGTCCAATCCCATGTCCGATAAGAAAGCCCTTTTTTTAAAAAGGCAATAGCCTTCTCAGGAGATTCAGCCTCCCAAGGGAAAAATGCCTGCACCAGCCAATAAGGGTCTTTAAAATAGGGGTCAAGCACCCTGGATGCCTCTAAAACAGAATAAACATAATTCCATTCTTGTTCAGAAAATTTGCTTATAGCTTCTGCTTCTTGATATACTAAAGACTTTATAAATAGAAAATCAGCCCCTAAGTTTTTAAATTCCCCCCAAGTCAGTTTTAACACAGCAGGTGGTATGACTTTAGGAGGAGAGTTTTCTTTTGTTAAAACCAAGGGTTTTGTTCCTGCCAAATTTTTAATGATTATAAAATAACCTAAAATAAGAAAGACAAGAACAAATTTTTTCATCCCAAATCTTTTTTTTGAAAAATAATTATAGTCAAGGTTAATAATATAGCTATATAAAACCATGCATAAATAGAGACTTTTAATATATAACCCAAATGGATGTGCAAGCCATGAGCCGCCACTTTTTTTAAGTCAAAGTAAGAAAGATTGGGAAACACCCAGGAGGCAAAATTCACTATATGTTTGATCACACCTGGGTGAGAAGAAACCATTTCCTTCACCACGGCAGTACTTTCCCCAATAATATAGGTCATAAGACTGAAGGTAGAAACAATAAACCCTTTAGAAGAAATACTCCAGAAAAAAAAGATTACAGACAAAAGGACTAAGAAAGAAAGGAAACTGAAAACCAGTGCCAAAAAAATCTTTGCCCAGGAGAAATTCAAAGGGATATAGGCTTTATAAAGGGTCATAAATAATTTTATCAATAAACAAGAAAGTATTCCTAATATTACCATACAGGCAAGTAATATGAAAAATAGACCAAAGAATTTTCCTAAAATATATTGCGCGCGGGATACGGGAGAAGAAATAGGAAAATAAACAGTTCTTTTATCTAAGTCTCTATTTAACATGGGAATACATAAGAAAAATAAAATTAATAATCCAGTTAAAGAAGTACCAGAAAGGGCAAAATCAATTCCTACCTTCACTACATCTATGGCAAAGAAGTCAGCAAATAATAAACTAACTGCTGCCACAAATATAAAAAACGAGATAATGCCATATAGAATACGGTGTTTGATGCCTTCTTTAAAAGCCAACCAGGAAATCCAATAAACTTTACCCATGGTCTTTAGTAACAGTTAAAAACGCTTTTTCTAAACTACCATATTTATTTAAAATGTTTTCGGTATTATCTACAGACACCAATTCACCCTGATTTAAAATGCCTATTCTGTCACACACCCTCTCAATGTCATTTAAGATATGTGAACTAAAAAAGATGGTTTTTCCTTGCTGTTTCAGACTTAATAGGAGTTCTAAAGCCTCATACCGCATAAGGGGGTCAAGTCCACTAAAGGGTTCATCTAAGATAAGGATTTCAGGGTCATTAATTAGGGCCAGGGCAAATCCTGCTCTTTGGACCATACCTTTAGAAAATGTCCTTAAGGGCCTTTTTTTTACCTGGAATAAATTCACCCTAGAGAGTATCTCATCCATGCGTTTTTTTATTTGCTGTGCGGTTAATCCACAAACCCTGCCTTTAAATAATAATAATTCTTGAGGACTGAGATTATCATATAAATAGGGATTTTCCGGTAGATACCCCAGATATTTGCGCACCTGAGGATTGCTTACCGGCTGGCCATTTATCCTCACTTCACCCTTGTCCGGAAAGATAAAATTAAGTAAGATCTTTATAGTGGTGCTCTTGCCGGCTCCATTTGGACCTAAAAAACCAAAGACTTCACCTTTTTTAATCTCCAAAGAAAGCCCCTTTAGCACCTGTTTCTTTCTCCTCAAACCTTCCTGATATGACTTAGTGATTTGTTTAAAAACAATAAGGCTCATTGCTGTCTTAATTTCTTTCTAAAAGACCAATAACCCATTTACCATTTAAATGATAGAAAAGCAAAGATCATGCCAATTTTGAGCCAAGAAAGATCTTTTTAACTGGATTCACTTTTTTCAATCTTTATGGCTTCCTCTATCAACATAATAGGAATTTCTTCTTTAATGGGATAAAATAATTTGCACTTATCACATATTAGGCCTTCCCCATGAGGAGTGTTCTTTTCATATCTCAAGTCTCCTTTACACTTAGGGCAGGCTAAGATTTTAAGTAATTCGGGACTAATAGGCATGTTATTACCCCCTTAATTTTTTATATATAGTTTGGATCCATTCCCACTCTGCTTCCAGTCCTTCAGGTAATTTTATTTTGGGTTTATAACCCAAAATATTTTGTGCCTTGGTGATGTCAGCGGCAGTATGACGCACATCGCCTTTTTGCACAGGCTTATAAATAATCTTTATCTCCTTGCCTGTAATTTTGGAGATAAGATCAACTACCGTGTTAAGATGAGTTTGAGTGCCTCCGCCAATATTAAATACCTCACCTGGATGAAGATGATCCATGACTGCTAGATGGATATCAATAATGTCTGAAATATAAGTGAAATCTCTTGTTTGCTTTCCGTCTCCATAAATTTCTATTGGTTCTCCTAAAAGAGCTGCTTTTAAAAAACGATGAAAGGCCATATCTGGCCTTTGACGTGGTCCATAGACAGTAAAATATCTTAAAGCTACTGTAGGAACATCAAAGTTTTTATGATAAAGATAGCACAAATGCTCTCCAGCCAGTTTAGTGAGTCCATAAGGGGAAACAGGTTGCAAATAGACCTCTTCTGGAGTGGGTAAAGTATTGGTATCTCCATAAACAGAGGAAGAGGAGGCATAAACAAATCCCTTAAGTTTCACATTCTTACTAGCTTCTAATAATTTCTGAGTAGCCAAGATATTATTTTGAATATAAATTTCAAAATTTTTACCCCAACTAGCCCTCACTCCTGCCTGGGCTGAAAGATGAAATACCCAGTCTATCTTTTTTAAGATGGATTTCAAATCTAAATGAAGTAAGTCTGCTTCTACAAAATTGAAATTTCTATTTTGCCTTAAATTGGCCAGATTTGCTTTTTTTAATTCTTTAGAGTAATACTCAGTAAAACAGTCTATACCAGTTATTTGGTAACCTGCTTTCAATAATGCCTCTGCTAGGTGTGAGCCAATAAAGCCAGCTACCCCGGTAACCAAACATCTCATTGATATTTCCTCACTGCCTCTATTACTTCTTCCACCTCAATTCTTTCCAAGCAGTCTTTAGTAACACAGTATTTCTTGAAACAAGGTTGACAGGGAAGTGCCTTATAAATCACCGTGTGACATTTACCAAATGGTCCTGTTCGCCAAGGAGCAGTAGGGCCAAATAAGGCAATGACTGGCGTCCTAGTAGCTGCTGCCAGGTGCATAGTGCCTGTATCTATAGAAATGACTAGTTTAGCCTTTTTGTATAGAGAAATCAAGGTATTTAAAGAAGTTTTCCCTGCTAAATTGATGCATTTACTAAGCCCATGGCAAATATTATGAATATAATTTCTATCTTTTTTTGTGCCGGTAAATACTATTTTATATCCTAAGACAGAAAGTCTTTGGGCCAAGTTGCGCCATTTTTTCTGAAACCACATCTTACTTTCCCAGCGGGCGATGGGGTTAATAACAATATAAGGAGATGGAATCCCAAGATTAGAATTTATTTGGAAAGGAAGAGGAAAAACAATATGCTCTAAGTCTACAGGCACATTGGCCAATTTTAGCAATTTTAAATACCTAATGACTGCATGTTGGTTATAATCAACCTTAAATTTTTTGGTTAATACTATATGACTACCTTCATGACCATTGGCAAATCCTATTTTTTCCTTTCCTTTAGCTAGAAAAGTGATAATGGCACTCTTTAACAAACCTTGAAAGTCAAAAATCATATGGTATTCACCAAGCTGGTGTTTAAAAGCTTTAAACTCCTTAATTGCCCTAATCCACTTTCCCTTCTTTAACTTCTCTGGCCAGCCATATCGCTGATAGACAATAATTCTGTTAAGATAAGGATGTCCCCAAAGTAATTCCCTTCCTACTTCTTCAGTAACCCAATCAATTTGGGCTTGAGGATAAGCCATTTTCAGATTATGAAGAGCAGGTAAGGTATGGATAATATCTCCTAAAGAGCTTAATTTAACGATCAGAATACGCATCCTTTATAATCCATTGGGCGGCCTGGTATAAATTCTGGGCTATGAAATGGGGTTTCAGGGGATGATTTGGGGCAATGTATCTTAATTCTCCTTTCCCATAACCGGTTAATATCAGTATTCCTTTAGCCCCTACATTATGAGCAAGTTCTATATCTTTAAATCTATCCCCAACCACATAGGATTTATTTACTGCCAAATTAAAGTCTTTTTGGGCTTTATAAATCAAGCCTGGTTTAGGTTTTCGGCATGAGCAATCTTTTTTATATAAAGATACACTGCCTTGGGGATGATGTGGACAATAATAGATAGCGTCCAAAGTAGCATCCTCTTTGCGTAATCTTTCTTGAAGAATCTGATGGATTTCCTCAATTAACTCTATAGGAAAATATCCTTTAGCTACACCAGCTTGATTACTAACCAAAATCACTTTAAAATTATTTTTTTTAAGTAATCGAATGGCCTCTGGCACCTGAGGTAAGATGATAAATCTGTCGGGATGGTTAATATAACCCATTTCTTCATTAACAGTGCCGTCCCTATCTAAAAACACTGCCTGATTGGACATAGTTGAGGTTTAAAAGAAAAATCAGTATCTGTCAATATAGAGTATATTCTGCTAATAAGGCGCTGGGGAGATTGACTTTATGTCCAAACTTTGTTACTTTCATATTAAATAAAGCTAGGAGGTAAAAATGCGTTTTTTAAAATACACGATGGTGTCTTTCTTATTCTTTATATGTGGGTGTGGGTTTTTGATAGGAGCAGGCGTAGGTGGAGGAGCAGGACTGGCTGGATATAAGTTTCTTGAAGGTAAATTAGAAATAGAATACATTGCACCTTATGAAAGAGTCTGGCAGGCTACCAAGTTAGCCCTTAAAGATACGGGAATTCGTATAGAAAGAATGGAAAAAGATGCCATTAATGCTGAAATTAAGGCGAGAAAAGCAGACGGTAAAGTAGTTACTATTAAGATTAAAAATAAAGCTAGCGGTATGACTATAGTCTCTATCAGGGTGGGAATCTTTGGTGATGAGAATGCATCTTTAATCATCAAAAAAGCCATAGATAAAAGGCTTGGAATACGTAGTAAAAACTAGTTTTAAGCAGATAACATTCCTTTCCTTAGAATCAATTCAAAGGCAGAAACTGGCTGTTCTGTGTGCAGGATTCTCCTTTTTAAACCTTTCCTCAAACTTTGTAGCCGTATAAGAAACAGCAGTATATTTCTTAAAAAACCTCTATATCAAGCCTCTTTCGAAAATATGCCTTTAATTTTTCTCTAACCCTTCTTCTAGTAGGAGGGAAAATGAATAAAAACCCCAAACTATCTGTAATAAAACCCGGAGTTAGCAGTAATACCCCACCGATTAGAATAAGAAGACCCTCTATTAAGGTATCACTTGGAAGCTGACCCATACTCAGTTCAGTTTGAAGGCGGATTAATATTTGCCATCCTTGTGTTTGGGCAAAATAGGCTCCAAAAACTGCAGTAAATAAAATGAGCAAAATAGTAAACATTACACCTAAACGAGACCCTACTTCTATAATAACTGCCAATTCAAGAATACTGACCAAGGTAAAAAGGAGAAAAAGTTTAAGAAATGTCATCTTGTTTTTTTATTTGCTCCCAGAATGCATCCATTTCTTCCAAAGAGGCATTTTGAATGGATTTTCCTTGTCTTTTGAATTCATTTTCCATAAGTTTAAAACGCCTCTTAAATTTTTTAATAGTTTGGCGAAGGGCATCTTCAGGCTGGATCTTCAATAATCTGGCTACATTTACCCAAGAGAAAAGAATATCACCCAATTCTTCCTTTATTTTTTCAATATTGTTGGTATTTAACGCCCTTTTAAACTCCTGCGTTTCCTCGGCTACCTTTTCTAATACACCTTCTAACCTCTCCCAGTCAAATCCTACCTTGGCTGCTTTTTCCCCAATTTTATACGCAAGAGTCAAAGCAGGAAGTGCTTTAGAAATACCATCCAAAACCGAATTGCGTTCTGGTTTTTCACTGTCTTTTATTTCCTCCCAACGGGCACGGATTTCTGCTATGTCGTTGGTTCTTATATCCCCAAATACATGAGGATGACGCCGTATCATCTTTTCGCTTACCAAATCAATTACTTTTTCTAAATCAAAACACCCCTGTTCTTTGTAAATATGGGCCAAAAAAACTAAAATAAAAAGCACATCCCCCAGCTCCTCTTTTACCTCTTCGGTCTTTTCCTCTTCAATGGCCTCAATGAGTTCATAAACTTCTTCTAAAAGATATTTCTTCAGGGTCTGAGATGTCTGTTTTTTATCCCAAGGACAACCGTGCTTACCCCTTAATGAGGCCACAATTTGCTCAAGTTTAGATATTTCTGCCACCTATTTTCTCCAAAGATAAGTGTAGTCTTTTAGAAACCTTTGCCACCATCCACTGGTTTAGTTTGGTAATATAAGGATAAGTGTAAGATTTATGTTTCCATTTAGATGGGAGTGGATAAAATATATTCAGTATCATAAGGATAATAGTAGCCATTACAAACCCCTTAATAATGCCTATCAACACCCCTAATAAGTGGTCTAATGGTTTAAATACTCTAGTTTGAAAAATAAAACCTAGGAGAAAACCTAACAAATAAGAAAGGATAACAGCAATTAACAAAATTATTACTACACTCCCTATATAGGCCACCAGGGGGGGTAACCAGTGTTTTAAATAACTAGCTCCTTGTAGAGTATAATGTCCGGCCAGCCAGAAACCTATAATAAGAAATAGAAAAAAATAGATACTTTTAATAAAACCTCTTATCCCGTCTATGATTACAAAAATAGCTATTAAGCCAAAAACCAAAATATCTATAAAATTCACGAGTTAAACATAATGAAACTAGAAGAAAAAAGCAAGGGGAGCAAGTTGCCTTCTCTTGACTTTATCCATGACCTTGATTACAATTTTTATTAAAAAGGAGGAGGGTATAGATGTTCTTTTTTGACCCTTTATATTTTATAATTTTAGCACCAGCCTTTATTTTATCAATGATAGCCCAGATATGGGTAAAAAGTGCCTATACTAAATATTCACAAGTTTTTAATTCACGGCGGATATCAGGGGCAGCGGCGGCTGATTATATGTTGAAGACAAAGGGGATTACTGATGTAAAAATAGAACTAGCTTCTGGTTTCTTGGGTGACCACTATGACCCCAGGAATAAAACCTTAAGATTGTCAGCGGATAATTATAACGGTCAGAGCATTGCTGCGGTAGGAGTTGCCTGTCATGAAGCAGGCCATGCCATTCAACATGCCTATGGTTATGCACCATTGAAGTTACGCACAGCCTTAGTGCCTATAACTATGCTGGGGTCAAATCTAGCTTGGCCTTTACTGATAGTAGGTTTCCTCTTTCATGCGCTTTCTTTAATTAAATTGGGTATTTTATTTTTCTCTGGAGCAGTTCTCTTTCAGTTAGTAACTTTACCTGTAGAGTTTGATGCTAGCCATCGGGCCTTAGTGGCTATTAGAGAGACGGGATTATTGCGTGGAGAAGAAGTAACAGGGGCAAAAAGGGTATTACAGGCAGCTGCTATGACCTATGTGGCTGCTGCTGCAGCGGCCATCTTACAGTTAATTTATTTCTTGTTGAGGGCCGGATTATTAGGGAATCGTGAAGATTAATAGGAATCTTTAAAACTTCCATCTTCTCCAAAAATCAGTTTTAAAGAGCGGGGGTCTTGACGGTTACCATCAAGGTTTATATCAAATAGCTTTCAAGGGGAAAAATGAATATTATTATTGTAGGAGCTGGAGAAGTAGGTTTTCATATTGCTCATAAGTTATCCAGAGAAAATGACATAGTTATAGTGGAAAAAAAACCGGAAAAAATTAAATATATTTCTGAACATCTGGATGTAGGCGCTGTTCTAGGTTCGGGAAGCAATCCTGCTGTCTTGGAAGAAGCTGGGATAAAATCAGCAGACATGTTAATCGCGGTAACCGACAGTGATGAGACTAATATATTAGCCTGTCTGGTAGCCAATTTTATATCTCCTCATATTTCCAAGGCATCGAGGATAAGAAATCCAGAATTTATCAGATACGAAAACCTTTTGGGCCGAAGTTTTTTGAATATAGACTTAATTATTAATCCCGAATTAGAAGCAGTTAAATCCATCTTAAAACTCCTAGAGGTGCCTGGGGCTTCAGATGTTGTGGATTTTGCAGGAGAATTAGTCAGAATTATAGGTATTAAAGTAGACTGGGAGCAACTGGTGGGAATAAAATTGAAAGACTTAGAGAAGAAAGTCTCCCACAAGTTACTTATTGTAGCTATAGTGCGTAATGGTCAATTGATTATTCCTACAGGGGAGGATAAAATATTACTTAATGACTTAATTTATGTGATAAGTAAAGGAGAGAAAACCTGCCATATATTAGAAGCGTTTGGGAAAGAAACTAAGCCGATAACAAAAGTCCTAATTGTTGGAGGTGGAATTGTAGGTGTAACTTTGGCCTTTGAATTAGAAAAAAGAGGCATCCAAACTAAAATTATTGAAAAAAACCCTGAACACTGTGCCTATTTAGTAGAAAAATTGGAAAAAACTACGGTTTTAGAAGGTAATGGCACTGACCTAACACTCCTTAGAGAAGAAAATATCCAAGAGCTTGATTATGTGATCACAGTGACCGGAGAGGAAGAACAAAATGTAATGATTTCTTTGTTGGCAAAAGCCTTAGGGGCAAAAAGAACATTAACTCGTATAAATAAAACCAGTTACTTGCCTATAATCTCGGCCATAGGTTTAGATAATATTGTAAGTCCTGCCTTATCTGCAGTGAGTGCTTTACTCAAACATATGTTTCAAAAAAAAGTGCTCTCAGTTATGCCTCTAGGAGAAGACTTACAAGCTATTGAAGTAATGACTACCACGGTTTCTAATATAATTGAAAAACCTCTAAAAAAATTAAAATTTCCTAAAGGAACTATTGTAGGAGCCATTGTAAGAAACAAAAATGTTATTATTCCATCAGGAGAAACTGTAATTCTGCCAGAAGATAGAGTGGTTATTTTTTCTACCACAGAGGCTATACCTAAAGTAGAAAAATTTTGGCGTTAAAGAAAATGCGACTCCTTTATGTCTTCCACTTAATATCTATTTTAGCCTTTTTTCTTGGAATTGCTATGCTAGCTCCCTTATTGGTTTCTATCATTTATAAGGATGGAAGCCATTGGGCATTTATCAAAGCTATCCTATTAACTACATTTACTGGTTCAATGGGCTATTTCTTCTTAAAACGCCATAGAAACGCCGAGCTTTCCCATCGGGAAGGCATAGCTATTGTGGCTATAGGATGGCTAGCTGCTGGGATTTTTGGTGCCTTACCCTATATATTCGCCAATGTATTTGATAGCTTTGTCAACGCCTTTTTTGAATCTGTCTCAGGTTTTACTACTACAGGTGCTAGTGTCTTAAATGAGATAGAATCTTTATCCCATAGTATCTTATTTTGGAGGAGTCTAACCCAATGGTTAGGCGGGATGGGTATTATTGTCCTTTCTATAGCCATTTTGCCCTTTCTGGGTGTGGGAGGTATGCAGCTATATAAGGCAGAAGCACCCACGCTGATGGTAGACAAGTTAAGACCAAGAATTTCGGAAACAGCCAAATCTTTATGGAAAGTCTATGTATTCATCTCACTTTGTGAGATTTTCTTATTATCAACCGGCGGTATGGATTTCTTTGATGCATTATGTCATACCTTCACTACGATGCCTACCGGAGGATTTTCCACTAAAAATGCCAGTATTGCTCATTATAAAAGTGCTTATTTTGATGGTATTATAATTTTCTTTATGCTCTTGGCAGGCATAAATTTTTCTCTACATTATCGAGTGTTAAAGGGTGAGGTAAGAAGTTTTTTTAGAGACACAGAGCTTAGATTTTTTTTATTTATAATCAGTGTATTTATCATCCTGGTTAGTTTTAATATATATAACCATTACCATAACATTTTAAAAACCATTCGTTATGCAAGTTTCCAGGTTTGTTCCATAATTACTACCACTGGATATACCACTGCTGATTTTGATACCTGGCCTACTCTATCTAAAATCATTTTATTAACTTGCATGTTTTTAGGAGCTTGCGCAGGCTCTACCGGCGGAGGAATAAAATGTGTACGTCTTTTGTTATTATTGAAATGTGGTTATAAAGAAATATTTAAACTCATTCATCCCCATGCAGTAACCCAAATTAAACTGGGTAAAAAGGCTATACCTTCAGATGTAATAAGTGGGGTAATCGGCCTTTTTGTCCTCTATATATCATTGTTTATTGTTTTTTCTATGTCCCTTGCCGCCATGGGTATGGATTTTATCAGTTCTATAGCAGCGGTAGCGGCTACCATGGGGAATATAGGTCCTGGTTTGGCTATGGTAGGACCGGTAAAAAATTATGATTTAGTGCCTTATTTTGGGAAATGGGTGCTTATTTTATGTATGCTCTTGGGTAGACTGGAGATTTATACTATTATAGTGTTATTCACACCTGAATTTTGGAGAAAGTAGATTGTTCCAAAAGATTTTAGAAATACCCAAAAACCTATCTCCGCCAGCCATCCTTGCCCTTTCTTTTATTATTTTAATCTTGATGGGCTCGGTATTACTCTATTTACCTTTTGCTCATGTAGGAAAACTTTCTTACATTAATTCTTTATTCACGGCCACTTCTGCTGTATGTGTGACAGGATTGACAGTAGTGGATACCGGGACAAAATTTACTTTCTGGGGACAGTTAATCGTTCTTTTTCTTATCCAATTAGGAGGATTGGGATTAATGACCGTTTCTACTGTGGTTTTATTCCTTCTAGGTAAATCTCCATCTATTAAAGACCGTCTAGTGCTGCAAAATAGCTTCACTTACTCTCCTACTAAAGATATTCTCTCTCTGGTAAAAGCGATTTTAATATTCACCTTTGCTGCTGAATTAATTGGAGCCTTTATTTTAGGAACCTATTGGCAGCATTTCTATCCCTTATCTAAAGCCATTTTTTACGGCATTTTTCATGCCATCTCTGCCTTTTGTAACGCTGGCTTTTCATTATTCACTACCAACTTAGAGGAATTTAGTGCAAACTACACAGTAGTATTGACCATTGCTTCTTTATTTATTCTAGGAGGCTTGGGATTTCTTGTTATTTATGAAATTTTCCTGTGCCTTTATGCCAAAAAAACTCTCCTTTCCCTCCATGCTAAACTCACTCTTATTACCAATCTCTATCTCATCCTAGGAGGAACAGTCTTATTCTTTTTCTTTGAGAAGTCAAATGTCCTCAATGGGTTTTCTCTCACCTATAAGATTATCAATTCCTTTTTTCAGGCGGTAACTCCAAGGACTGCCGGTTTCAATACCTTACCTATTGCCCATTTAACAGATGCCACCTTATTTTTACTAATAATTCTAATGTTTATTGGAGCCTCACCCGGTTCATGTGGTGGAGGAATAAAGACCACTACCTTTGCGCTATTTTTAAGTTTTATTAAAAACAAACTTCAGGGTCGTGAAAAGGTGCATATTTTATTTCGCACCTTACCTAATGAAACTGTGCAAAGGGCCATCACGGTGGTCAGTGTCTCTGGTATTTTAGTAGTGGTTTGCACTATCCTCTTACTTTTAACCCAAAGGTATGGGATCCCTCATGGGGCAGGCAATGGCGGCTTTTTAGAATACCTCTTTGAAGTTGCTTCTGCCTTTGGCACAGTGGGTCTGTCAACGGGGAAAACACCTACTTTGAATAGTTGGGGAAAGATTACCCTCAGCCTACTTATGTTTATTGGCAGAGTGGGTCCCTTGACAGTGGCCCATTTGGTTAAAATAGAAAAAGTAACCCCACCCTATCAATATTCCGAAGAAAATGTTATGGTGGGCTAGGAGGTAAAATGAGAGTAGCTATATTCGGTCTGGGTATCTTTGGAAGTAATGTAGCCAAATCACTTTTTGAAAAAAAACATGAGGTCATTGCCATCGATAGAAGAAAAGACTTGGTGCAAAAGGCACAGGAATACACTACTCAAGCCATTGTTGCCGATTGCACTGAGCGAGAACTGTTGAAAAATTTGGGTTTGGATAAAGTAGATTTAGCAATAGTAAGTTTAGGTAGCAATCTCAGTGCCAGTATCTTATTAGTGCTTTATTTAAAAGAACTAGGGGTGGAACAAATTATTGTCAAGGCCATAAACGAAGACCATCAGAAGATATTACAATTAGTAGGGGCAAATAAGGTAGTTTTCCCAGAACGGGATGCCGCCATAAAGTTAGCAGCTAGTGTAGATACTCCAAATCTAGTAGACTACCTTCCTCTTTCAGAAGACTATCAAGTAATGGAGATAGTTGCTCCTCAGGCATTTAAGGACAAAACCTTAGGTGAGTTAGACCTTCGCCGTCGCTACGGCATTCAAGTAATTGCTGTGAGAGAAGCAGGATCAGAACAGGTTAATCTCCTGACCTCGGCTGAATTTAAAATCAAAGAAGGAGACATGCTGATTATCTTAGGACGTACTGAAGATATAGAAAAATTCAAAAAAATGGCAGGTGGTTAAATTCCTATAGCTTCTTTGGCCTCTCCTAAAGTAGTAGTAGCGACTGAACGCGCCTTTTTTATACCTGCATCAATAATATTCTTTAATTCCTCTAAATGCCCCTGATAATATTGCCGTTTTTCCTGTAGAGGGGCCAAACCATTAATCAGATTTTCAGCCAACAATTTCTTACACTCCACACAACCTATACGGGCTTTTTTGCAATCTTCCTCTATCTGACTTACTTTTTCAGGTGATGTATAAAGTTTATGGAAAGAAAAGACATTACAGATATCAGGGTGACCAGGGTCTGTTTTTCTTAAACGCGTTTTATCTGTAAACATCTGGAGTGTTTTCTCTCTTATCACTTTTGGAGGGTCAGATAGATAAATGGCATTATGATAACTCTTGCTCATCTTACGACCATCAATGCCTAATATCTTAGGCATTTCTGTTAGGATAGGTTCTGGAATAGGAAAGACTTCTTTATATAAATAATTGAACCTACGGGCAATCTCACGGGTTATTTCCACATGGGGCAATTGGTCCACACCTACAGGCACAAAGTTGGCCTTATATATTAGAATATCTGCAGCCTGAAGAACTGGATAGCCAAGGAAGCCATAGGTATTTAAGTCCTTTTCCACCAATTCTTTTATTTGTTCCTTATAGGTAGGATTCCTTTCCAACCAGGGGATAGGAGTAATCATAGAAAAAATTAAATGTAGTTCTGCATGTTCAGGTAATTTAGACTGAATAAAAAGAGTAGATTTATTGGGATCAAGGCCCACACTTAACCAATCTATCAACATTTCCCAAATGAACTCTTTGATAAAATTTGTTTCTTGATATTCACTGGTTAAGGCATGCCAATCAGCAACAAAAAAGAAACATTCATACTCCTCTTGTAATCGTTTCCAATTGGTCAATGCCCCATGAAGGTTACCTAAATGAAGCTTACCTGTAGGGCGCATACCGCTTAAAACTCTTTTTTCCAAAACAACCTCCCCTTGAAAACCTGTGGTTTAAAAGCACAAATGTTTTAAGGTGTCAAGTGTGGAGATTGAGAGACCTTCTTGAGGGAAAAATAGGACAGAAAAAAAGTAACCGCATTCCTGAACACAAATAGGAGAAATTAGTTCCTTTATAAGATATTTCGCTTTGGTCTCTTTTAAAAATTGCAATAAATCCATATATTTTCTTTCATTTGGTTTATAAGGAATAAAAAGAAAAATAGAAGAATCTCTCTGTTTGTTAATAATATTTGGCATCACCCCTTCCCAAATTTCCCAGAAATCATCATATGGGTCTAAAAAAATAAGGTCATAGGCATTGGGTTGAGTTAATATTTCATATCCATCTTTCAGGAATAAAGAGGGTTTTTGAAAAAATACTTCATATGCCTTAAGGGCCTGGGGATTTTTATCGTAAAAATCTATAGTATATGATTTCTTTTTCTTTGTGCACAGAAGCTTTATTAAATGAGCACTACCTGCATATTGGCCATTTTGTAAATAAGGCCTTTGAAGTCTATAAAGAAAGGAGGTTTTTAATCTTTCCTCAAAATACAAAACAACCTTGGGTGAAGTTTGGTAAATAGGAAATCCACAAAATGTATCAGCATATCGGAAATGGTGGGTTTTCTTTAATAACTCATCAGTAATAGTCAATAACCAACTATGTTTTAAAATATCTCCCAGGTTACCAGGAATATATTTCAATTTTGAGATTTTTTTCTTGGAATGTGGCGCAAATATATAAAAAGGGGCAAAACCATGAACCTCTTCTTCCAAGGAGAGTTTATAAAGTAGGTGATATCTTTTTATATAAAGAAAGGCCATGAGAGCACAGATAAGAGCATCCAAGGCACCGTCTGTTTTTATCTCTTTTGGTGAAATAACAAAATCTATGTTTAATAACCGCGGAATATAATCAAAAACTTTATTGGTCAATTGGCGAAGATATTTAAAAGAAGTCTTGTACTTTTTCAAAGATTCGCTTTTTTCCTTCAACATAAAAAAAAGAGAACTCCTGGGATGAGTTTCAATGAGGGCACCTACATAAGGGAGTATCAAAGAAGCTAGTTGTTGAGCCCTTAAAGGAACAGCCTGCATGGAATTTGGTGATTGAACCCAGTTTTTGATATCTTTATCTAAAAGACATCTCAATTCTATGTCACATAATCTCCATTTTTTTGTCTGGGGAGTAAAGCTTAAAGGGGCGTCTATGGCACAACATATGAAATCTTTATTTTTAACCAAATTTACTATTTCTGAAAGGGCCTCTATTTTATATGGTGGTCTTGACCAAAAAATTCTTTTTTTATCTTCTTCCCAGACCAATTCACAAACCCATGAATTTTCTGCCCCAGCAATGTCTATTCCTAAAAATCTTAATGAATTCATAATTAAACTTAAACACAATTAAGATTTAATGACAAGTTTAGATTACCACAGGAATATACTGGCCACAAAAGGGGCATGTGTTTTGGGTGAGATAGTTTTCAACCACTTGCCATCCGTGTCTTTTTATAAGTAAGCTATAACAATGTGGGCAGTAAGTATTCTCTCCATGATGACCAGGAATATTTCCTATATAAGGAAAAAGCACCCCTTTTTTCTGAGCTAGAGTATATGCTTGCTCTAATATAGAAATAGCAGTAGGGGGTTTATGATAATTATAGGCAGGAAAATAACGGGTAAAATGAAGTGGGGTCTGTGGACCTAAATATTTCAGATGTTTTTCTACAATTTTTTTAATCTTTTTTAATTCATCATTTAAACCACTGACTATTAAATGCACCATTTCTACATGCATTCCCATTTCTTTAGCCGCCTTAGCATTTCGCCAGATAACTTCCTCTCTGGCCCCTAAATATTCTTTATAGACCTGTTTATCACCTTTTATATCTATATTTATGGCATCCATTCCTGCCTCTTTAAGTAATTTTAAGGCCTCAAGGGTCATATAACCATTGGAAACAAAGGTATTATAAAGCCCCTTTTTCTTAGCCAATTTGAACACATCTAAGGCATATTCAAAAAGCACAGTAGGTTCCTGAAAACTAATACACAATCCATCTGTTTTTTCTTGTTGGGCTATCTCCACCATAAGCTCTGGTTCTATAAAACAGGCAGAACCTGGGTTAGGGGCATTTTTTGAAAGATGCCAGTTTTGACACCAAGGACAGTCAAAATTACATGACCAGGTGGAAAATGTTAGTGCCTTTGAACCAGGATAAAAATGAAAAAAAGGCTTTATTTCAATAGGTCTAGCCTCAAGGGCACTGATGTCTCCATAAACTAAGGTATAAAGACAGCCATTTATGTTTTTTCTTGTTTTGCAAACCCCCGTTTTTCCCTCTTTAATCACACATCTCCTTTCACATAAAACACAGCAGGCTTGTCCTTCTTTTATTTCTTCCTGAAGGATTGCCTTTTTTACTGTAGGATAATTCATAAACATTAATTTAACATAAAATGACACATTGCAAAAATGGCTTCCAATTTTAGTTTTAAAGATAATAAAATTGGACATTCCCCAAAATTTAGGCGTCAATCTTTAAAAACATTCCTGTCTGCCGACAGGCAGGGATGAATTAAGGATTTTTGGCGTTCAATAAGCAGGGCTACGTCAAAGTCAGGCCATAGGTAATTTAAAAAAATCCAAATTTCAAAATCCAAATGCCAAATGAAATCCAAATGTCTTAATGCCAAAACATTAAATCAGGGAGTTTTGTCATTGGGATTTTGGGCTTGATTTGACATTTGAGCTTTGTCATTTGTCATTTTAAGATTTAATAAAATTAGGGGTTTGGTCTCCACATTTGACATTAAACTGGTCTGTCTGATTCATATGCGTAAAGCGTGAGGCGTAAAGCGTGAGGTGTAAGGAGTTTTTTAACACTTTACTTTTAACGCTTTACTCTTTACGGCTTTTTCTTTTAAAGTTATTACTGTTTTGAGGAACTTACCTTACCTTTTTAGAAAGCTTTTAAAAATTCTGGGAAAGTTCTGTAATAAAATACTTGACAAATTTTTTAAAAATGGTTTAGTACCTATTATACCTTTGACTGGGATTATAAAGATGGCAAATTATTCTACAAAGGAATTTTTGAGAAAAATTGGAGTCTCTGAATCTACTTTGAGAAGATGGCTCTCAGAGAATAGAATTCCTCAATTGAACAATGTAAAAAGGGATTGGAAAGGCTGGAGAATCTGGCAAGATGAACATGTTGAGGCAGTCTTGGAATATAAAAATAGGAAGTGGTTGTCATTTAAAAAGAAGGGGGAAAAATGAAAACCTTAATAGCAGTATTGGTGCTTATTCTTATGGTATTTTTTAACATTTCTGTAGTTTTTGCAGGAGGTTTTCTAATATACACTCAGGATGCTGCGGCTACTGGAATGGCCTGTGCCTATACGGCCCAGGTAGATAGGCCTTCAGCAGTATTTTATAACCCTGCTGGCATGAATCAATTAGAAGGGAATAGTATGTCTACAGGTGGTTCAATCATTGTTCCAAGGACTACTTATAATAGTTTTGATACAGGTCACGAAACGGAAATGAATCACCACACCTATTTTGCCCCTAATTTTTTTATTACCCATAAAATAAGTGATAAATTAGCTGCTGGGTTTGGATTCTTTTGCCTTTTTGGACTTACTACTGATTGGCCTGAGGACTGGGAGGGGCGGTTTATTGCTACATATACTAAACTTAAAACTTATTTCTTAAATCCTGCTATCTCCTGGCAAGTTCACCCTAGGCTTTCTCTGGCAGTGGGATTTGATTATGTCTTTTCCAATGTAGAGATGAAAAGGGCAATCAATCTTTCTGAAGAGATAGGTATTCCAGGCCTACCTGAGGGAAGAAGTAGAGTAAAAGGTGATGGAGAAGGTCAGGGATTTAATCTGGGTTTATTGTATCATATTACAGATAATATAGATTTGGGGATTTCATATCGAAGCAGGATAGATATAAACTATGATGGGGATGCGCAGTTCAATATACCTGCTACTGGCATAGGTGCTATTGACCCTTTACTAGCAAATACATTTCAAAATGGCGATGTTTTTATTGATAATATTGATTTGCCTTCTATTTTAGCTGTTGGACTTTCAACCACTATGATTAAAAATTGGACATTTGAATTTGATTTTTATTGGGTCAACTGGTCAACTTTTAACAAAATATCTGCTGATTTTAAAAATCCAAATACTCCAGATGTAATCATTCCAAGGGATTGGCATGACTCGCTTTTTTATAGCTTGGGTGCTAAATATCAATTGAATAAATCAATAGTATTAAGGGGAGGTTATATGTTCCGCAACACCCCAATTCCCAGTAAAACCTTTGATCCCATCCTGCCAGATGCAGACAATCATATAGTTACCATAGGGGCTGGCTATACCAGAGGTGGTTTAAGTATTGACCTTTCCTATATGGCTTTAATCTATAAAGATAGGGCTATACACACAAATATACCCGGGCAGAATGGAAAGTATGAAACGTTTTGTAGTCTTATTGCTGTTACTTTACAATATGTATTATAGTGTAAGGCATGGCTAAATTAAAGACAAAAATATGAGGAAAAGAAGGGTAGTAATCACCGGCCTGGGTGTAATAGCACCCAATGGGATTGGGAAGGATGCCTTCTGGAAAGCACTGAAAGAAGGCAAATCAGGGATTACAAAGATAACCAGGTTTGACGTTTCTTCTTATTCATCACAAATCGCTGGAGAAATTAATGATTTTGACCCTACAGACTTTATGAGTCCTAAAAGTGCCAGGAGAATGGATAGATTCGCTCAATTGGCGGTGGCTGCTTCAAAGATGGCATTAGAAGATTCAGGATTAATCATCAATGGAAGAAATAATAAAAAAATAGGAATTATAATGGGCACAGCCTTGGCTGGAATGCCTTATGCCGAGTTTCAACATTCTATTTTTATGGAGAAAGGCCTAAATAGAATAGACCCCTTGCTAGCTACAAGACTCTTTGGAGGAGAAGCTTCTTCTCAAACTTCTATTGAGTTGGGAATCAAAGGACCGTGTGCCACTCTATCCACAACTTGTGCCGCGGGGACAGATGCTATTGGATATGCTTTGATGCTAATTAGAAACAGTATAGCAGATGTAGTGATAGCAGGTGGTGCTGAAGCTCCTTTAGCACCAATGACTTTTGGTGCTTTTTGCAGACTAGGTGTAATGTCTCAAATGAATAATAATCCTCAAAAGGCAAGCCGGCCCTTTGACAAAAATCGTGATGGCTTTGTAATGAGCGAGGGAGCAGGGGCGGTTATATTAGAGGAACTTGAGCATGCATTGAAGAGAAATGCTCATATTTATGCCGAGTTAGTAGGATATGGTGCAACCTCCGATGCATTTCATATGACCAGAGCTTCTGATGATGCAGAAGGAATCGTGAGGGCAATAAGAATGGCTTTAAAAGATGCAAGAGTAGATACTGAGAAAATTGATTATATAAATGCCCATGGCACTTCAACCACACTCGGTGATAAAATAGAAACACTTGCCTTTAAGAAAATATTTGGCCCTTATGCCTATAAAATACCTATTAGTTCAACTAAATCAATGATTGGACACCCACTGGGGGGAGGAGGGGCTATAGAAGCAGTAGCGTCGGTTTTAACTATAGAACATGAGTTTATTCATCCAACCATCAACTATGAAATTCCAGACCCTGATTGTGACTTAAATTATGTTCCAAACAAAGGTATAAAAGCTAAGGTAAAATTTGTATTGTCAAATTCTTTGGGCTTTGGTTCAAGAAATGCAGCCATAATAATCAAAAAATACTCAGGAGCATAAATTGAAAACACTAGTAACTGGTGCTACAGGATTCATTGGAACTCATTTAGTAAAGGCCCTAGTTGAGAAAGGAAGAGATGTAAGGTGTCTAGTTAGAAAGACTAGCAATACAACATACTTGAAAAAGCTAGGAGTAGAACTTGTTTATGGTGATTTGCTTGATAGAGATTCGCTTAAAGGCATTGTTAAAGGTGTTAATATTGTATATCACCTGGCCGGTGAGGTTTACTCCCCAAAAAGCAGTGGTTATTACAAGGTTAATGTGAATGGGACTAAAAACCTTCTAGAAATGTGCCTTGGTGAGAAGATTGAAAAGTTTGTTTACTTTAGTAGTATTGCCGCTGTAGGACCCAATCCAAAGCAAGGTATTTTATTGAATGAAAAAAGTCCTTGTAAACCCATAACCCCTTATGGTAAAAGTAAATACCTGGTGGAAAAACTTATATCGATGTTTTCAAAAAAGTATACATTACCCGCAACAATCATAAGATTGCCAACAGTATATGGGCCTGGTGTAAGCACTAGCTCCCGCGTGTTCACTATGTTAGAGCTAATCAAAAGAGGACTATTTAGAATCATTGGAAATGGCAATAATGTGATAAGCCTGTGCTATATTGATAACCTCATTAATGGGATTTTGTTGATAGATAGAAAGACACAAAACACAAATTATACAATATATTTTTTAGCCGATCAAAAACCTCGCACAATCAGAGAAATAGCCGAGAAAATAGCGATGGAGTTGGATACAAAGGTATCTCGGTTTTATATACCTGTTTGGGTAGCAAGTATAGCTACATTAGTTTTTCCAGCTTTTAAAAAGTGGGGAAACAAATTTCCTACTTCCCTTAGGGATATGATAAGAGAAATACCCAATAGCTGGGCATGCGACATCTCTAAAGCCAGACAGGAATTGAAATATGACCCCATGGTAGATTTTGATGAAGGAATAAGAAGGACTGTTATATGGTATAAAGAAAAATATGGCTGAGTCACATGCATTAAACATCCCATTTACTATATTATTCGTGTTATTTATGGTGATAATGGCTATCCACCGGATACATAGCACCTTTTTTGAACAAAGAGAAAAAGGTGGTAAAATTGAGAAAAAATGGACCTTATATGCTTTGACTACAGCCCACTTTATAGTCGGGATAGGAACAACAATAGAATATTTTTGGGTTAGGCGAGAAATAAACTACATAGTTTCTGGTATAGGGTTAGGCATGTTTTCTGTAGCACTAGCTGGCAGAAATTGGGCTACTCGGACATTAGGGAAACTTCATAGTCCACATATTGAAATTAAAAAAAAACATCAGCTCATAAAAAAAGGACCCTATAAATATTTAAGGCACCCATACTATTCAAGTGTTATATTTGAAATTTTGGGTGTCCCACTTATTCCTAATTCATACTATGCCTTTTGTTTAGCTTTGCTGGTCTATATTCCCTTGTTATTCCTTAGAGTATGGTTTGAAGAAAAAGTCATGGCACAAACATTTGGAGAAGAATATCAACAATATAAAAAAGAAGTCCCCGCATTCTTACCTATTAGAAAAAGGTAAAATATGAGTGTCTTTGCAATATCAGCTTTAATGACGGCGTTTGTTAGCTTAGGTTTAGGAATTTATGTCTATATTGGCGGTAGGGGAAAACACTTAAGTAAAATATGGTTTTTTTTGAGTTTATCCATAAGTATTTGGAGTTTTGGGGTGGGCATGATGGTATTGAGCCAGGAGTATGAGACAGCTCTGTTATGGTCTCGTTTTCTGTATATTGGAGCGATTTTTATACCTATCTTATATCTTCATTTTGTTCTAACCTTCTTACAAGATACTACTAAAAGAAAAATAATTTGGGGAGGTTACATTTTAGGTATCATTTTCTTACTACTAGATTCTACAAACTTATTCGTGAAAGATATAAGGCCCATTCTTTCTTTCAAATATTACCCGGTACCTGGCAAGATATATCCTTATTTTGTATTAACGTTTTTTGGATATGTTGGCTATGCACTAAGTCGACTAATAAAGGCGCAAAGAACATCTACCGGCTTAAAACAACAACAGCTAAGCTATATTTTGTTAGCATCGGCTATCGGATTCTTTGGAGGTTCAACGACTTTCCTACCAGTTTTTCATATAGAAATTTACCCTTACGGGAATTTCCTTGTCATCTTTTATGCTATCATAATCACATATGCTATTACTAGAGTCCATTTGATGGATTTAGAAATTATAATAAAAAAAGGTGTTTACATCTTCTTTCTAAGTTTCATTTTTGTTTCTTCCATTTATTTAATTCTTACGTCAAGATTGTTCCAAAAGCAATTTATAGAAATGACCCCTTTTTTGTTTATATCTTTAGTGACAAGTTTTCTTGCTTTATTTCTAGGAGTTTTTGTTTTTTTAAAAAACCCTAAAAAAGAAGTTAATGTGACATGGGTTTTGTTATCTCTAAGCATAGCTTTGTGGGCCTTCTCTTTGGGCGTAATGTCTGTGATTTCCGATAATACATCAGCCCTATATTGGTCTCGTATGGCCAATTATGGTGCGGTATTAATTCCTGTGTTTTATTTACATTTTATTCTTGCTTTCTTAAATAATATTACAAAAACCAAAAAAAAACTTCTTTATTTTGCCTATTTTCTAGGAGGAATATTTCTGTTAGCAAATTTTAAAGAATTTCTCGTAATAGATGTTAAACCTAACTTTTTCTCAAAAAATTATACAGTTCCTGGTAGGATATATCCTTACTTTCTCCTAATGTTTGCTGGCTCAGTTGGCTTGGCATGGTATGAATTGCTTAGAAAGTATCAACAATCTTCAGGATTAGCCAAAAATCAGATTAAGTACGTTTTAATTGCCTCAATGATCGCATTTCCGGGTGGCTCATCTACGTTCTTACCTGCTTATGGCATTAATGTATACCCTTACGGTTATTATGTCACTTTTTTATATGTAATCCTCGTAACCTACGCCATTGTCAAATACCAACTCATGGACATAAACATTGTAATCAAAAAAGGGACGGTTTATACCTATCTGTCATTCTTAATATTGGTCCCTTGCATGGTTTTTATTATTTTTGCCCAGAGGTTTTTCTTTGGTAAAATAAATTATGTTTTTTCTTCTTTAGTTTTTGTAGTGCTTTTTTTATCTGCCATTGTTTTCAGTAAAACCAAGTTTAAGGCGGAGAGATTTATAGAAAGAACTCTATTTAAAAGAAAATATGAATACAAAAAAACCTTAACTAAATTGAGCAAAATAGTAATTTCCTTTTTAGATGAAAAGGAGTTGTTTAAAAAAACAAGCAACATTTTCATTCAGGATTTAGAGATAGAAAGTATTTCTTTTTTTCTCCTAGATAGAAGGAAAGGAGCTTACATTCTTCGGGCATTTAGAGAACTAAGTCCTAAAATAAAAAAACTTCCCAAAGATGACATATTTTTTAAGTGGCTAAAAGAAGATGGGCAAATTATTGTAAAGGAAGAATTAGAAAGGTTTATAGATGACCCCAAAAATAAGCTTATAGTAGAAAGATTGAACTCTATGGAATCAGAGGTATGCATCCCATTAATTACCAGAGGTGAATTAATTGGCCTTATAAATTTAGGTAAAAAAAGAAGCGGAGATATGTACTCCCATGAAGACTTAGAACTACTTGCTAATTTTGCCAATCAGGCAGCTGTTGCCTTGGAAAATGCCAGATTATATGAAGATATGAAGAAGACTCAATTACTTATGCGTCGAACTGATCGGCTGGCTGCCCTTGGTTCCTTAACCGCAGGCCTGGCTCATGAAATTAGAAATCCATTGGTGGCAGTTAATACATTTCTCCAACTCTTGCCTGAAAGGTTTGAAGATAAAGAATTTCGTGAAGAGTTTCTAAAATTGACCACTTCTGAAGTAGAAAGGGTCACCAATTTGGTCAACAACCTTTTAGATTTTGCAAGACCTTCAGAACCCAAGTTAAATAAGACAGATGTGAATGAAATTATTGAAAAGGTAATTGCTCTTATTAGGGTGGCAGCCAAGAAAAAAAGGGTTATCATTAATACCAAACTAGAAAAAATTCCCCAAGTGATGTTAGATGAAGAGCAAATTAAACAGGTATTTTTAAATATTCTTTTGAATGCTATAGAGGCTATACCCAACGAAGGAACTATATGGGTAGGGAGCAGAAGCATGCAAAAAAATGGACTGGAGTATGTGCAAGTGGAAATAGAAGATACAGGAAAGGGCATTCCTAAGAGAATATTAGACCATATCTTTGACCCATTTTTTACTACTAAGGAGAAGGGTAGTGGTTTGGGATTGTCTATTTCTCACCAAATCGTCCAAGAACACAATGGATTTATAGAAGTTAAAAGTATATTAGGAAAAGGCACCACTTTTTTTGTAAATCTGCCATGTAGAAAATAAATTATAGCAAAATGGATATGCGCTGGACCGCCAGATGAAACAGAGAATTTTAGTAATTGATGAATCAGTTAGTGTGAGGAATTTTTTTAAAACTATCCTCAGTGATAAGTATCATGTAATTGTCTCTGATTTTAAAGAAGAAACATTTATTTTAGTAAAAAGTGAGGATATCAGTCTGGTTATCTTGGGAATAATTCAACCCATTTATAAAAAAATGACCTTTTTGAGGAGGTTGCTTTTAATCAACAAAACTTTAGCCATTCTTTTGGTAGGAGATGAGCATATAAAGGATGAAATATCCAAAATTATGGATTATGAACTCATGGATTTTCTTACCAAACCCGGAAGTGCATATGAGCTAACTAAAAAGGTAGAACGTTTACTCCTCCGTCGAGATATTCTGCGGTCAGGAATTTCTAAAGAAAAAGAGTCCAAAGAGCTCATTAAGTATTTGAAGATTTATGAATCTCCTATACTTGGAGACCCTATAAAGCAACAGATTAGAGTGGCCTTGGATAACAACCTACCGGTTTTAATCACTGGAGAAAAAGGGGTAGGCAAAGAAATTACAGCCAAGATCATCCACTGGAATGGACCTCACAAAGGGGGAAAATGGATTAAAATTAATTGTTCTAATATTAACTCTCTACCAGAGATTTTCACAGAAAAAACCAAGGTTGAATATGGCACTGTATATCTTGAGCAAATAGAAAGGCTAGACACAAAATGGCAGATAGTGCTTAGAGAATTTATTGAGGAAGGTTTGAATAACAATATTAGAGTAATTGCGGCTACCTCTGTCAATCTTCAAGAAAAAAAGGAAAAGGAAGAATTTGATAGTCACCTATTTTATCAATTGAGTATTATACCTATCCATCTCCTCCCTTTAAGAGAGAGAAAGGAAGACATTCCTGCCATTGCAGACTATTTTTTAAAGGAGGTAAGACAGAAGGCAAATATAAGAGCAAAGGAGTTCTCCCTTGATGCCTTAGAAGTCTTACAGAATTACTGGTGGCCTGGAAACCTAACAGAACTGAAAAGTGTGGTTGTTCGCAGTGCTATTTTTTCAAAAGAAGAAGAAATTTCAGGTTCACAACTACTTTTTAGTCCAAAGGTTTTCCCTTCTCATAAAAAACCATGGGAAAGTGAGGATATATTATCTGTTGAAACTCTAGCGGTAAAACTGGCTCATAAAATCAAAAATCCCTTAGTGGCTATAAAAACCTTTGCTCAGCTCCTTCCTGAAATGTATGAAGATAATGGTTTTCGCAACCAATTCTATCAAGTAGTGAATGAAAGTGCAGATAGGATTAACTACCTCGTAGAAAGAATTCTCAAATATGGAGAAATGACCTCTCCCAATGCTACTATTACCGAACTTCAACCCATTTTACATAGACTTTTAGGAGAATTAGAAGATGTTGAGGTTCAAAAGGAATTTGCTCATTTATCAGATAGGGTATGGATTGACCAAGAACATTTTTCTTTTATCTTTGATGGAATTATAAAAAGCATCACATCTTCTTTGCCTAAAAATAGCCCATTGATTATCAGAACACATGATTTTGAGCCTGACGAAGAAGAGAAAAAAACCTTTGCTGATTTAGGTTTTCCTTCTAAAAAAGGAATACGCCTTGAAATATCCTATCCTAGAGTTACAAATGAAATTGATTTAGAGTTAATTATAGCCAAGAGGGCTATGGCGCGGTTAGGAAGTATGAAAATTAAAAAAAGCGAACAAGAAAATACCATTGTGATAAAATTACCTGGGATTCAAACATGAGAATGCCCAAAATATTAGTAGTAGATGACGAACTTTCGGCTAGAGAGTCATTAAGAATGATTTTAAGTAAGGATTATAAACTTCTTCTGGCTTCTTCAGGCCAAGAGGCATTTCAAATTATGCAAAAAGAAGAATGTGATATTGTCCTCTTGGACATTCTCATGCCTGGTATGGACGGTTTTGAAATTCTCAAAGAAATGCGAAAAACCTATCCACACCTAACCATTATCATGATTACCGCAGTGGATACTGCCAAGGCAGCGTTAGAGGCCATAAATTTAGGTGCGTATCATTATATCACCAAACCATTTGATGTCCATGAAATTAAATCCATTGTAAAAAAGGCCCTTTCTGAAAAATTGGTTTCCTATACTACCCCTCAAATCATAGGAAAGAGCAGGGAGATAAAGGAAGTCTTAGATATAGTAAAAAGGATTTCCCAAAGTAAGGCTCCGGTATTAATTCTTGGGGAAAGCGGAACAGGAAAGGAACTAATAGCCCGTGCTATTCACTTCCAAAGTCCGCGTAAACATAAACCATTTATAGTGATGAATTGTGCTGCCATTCCGGATAATTTGATTGAAAGTGAGCTTTTCGGCTATGAAAAAGGAGCATTTACAGATGCTAAAGAAAGAAGGCTAGGTAGATTTGAATTAGCTGATGGCGGAACATTATTCATGGATGAGATAGCTGACCTGAGCCCAAGCACTCAAGCCAAAGTGCTCAGATTCCTGCAATTTCAGGAATTTATGAGAGTTGGAGGGAGTAAAACCATAAAAATAAATGTAAGGTTTATTGCAGCTACTAATAAGGACCTGAAGAAGGCAGTGCAAGATGGAAAATTCAGGGAAGACCTTTATTACCGCATTAAAGTAATTCCTATTTACATACCACCTTTGAGAGAAAGAAAGGAAGACATTCCTCTGTTAGTCAACCACTTCATCAAAAAAATTAGTCAAAAGGAGAAAAAGGAAATTAAAGGTATTTCTAAAGAGGCCTTAGATTATTTTATTAGATATGATTGGCCTGGAAATGTCAGAGAGTTAGAAAATATGGTTGAACGTATAATAGCCTTTTCAACCAGCGACTTTATCACAGAAGAGGATTTACCAGAGGAATTGAAACTGGCGAAACCGTCGAAGCTCATTCCCTCAAGGTTAAAAGATAATAAAATGAGTCTACTTCAAGCTGAGAAAGAATTGGAAAGGGCTTTAATCATGAATGCTTTAAAAAAAGCTAATTTTGTGCAGACCAAGGCTGCTCAAATATTGGGAATATCCAGAAGAATCTTAAAATATAAAATGGACAAGCTAAATATCAAATTTCCCAATGATATTAAAAATCTTCCAAATGAATATTAATAACGTAGCGACCCCCCTTAGGATGGACAAACCCGTTCTGTATCAAAAAAGATTTTTACTTTAGAGGTAGTTTTATAGTAAAAGTGCTTCCCTTTCCTAACTCACTTTTTACATCAATAATGCCACCATGTTTCTCAATGATTCCATAACTAACAAAAAGACCCAAACCCGTGCCTTTTCCTGCTTCTTTAGTTGTATAAAAAGGTGCAAAAATGTGGTCTAAATCTTCAGAGGCTATACCGCGTCCATTATCTTTAAAAGAAATTTCAAGGTAATCTTTCTCAGGCAAATATTGCACAGTTATTTCTAAAATTCCCTCCACATCCATAGCTTCTATGGCATTTATGGTCAAATTAGTGAAAACTTGCTCTAATTGATCTGTGTCTCCATATATTTCGGGTAGTTCTGGTGGGAATGTCATTTGTATTTTAATAGCCTTCTTTTTGATTTTATATTCTAAAAAATTTAATACATTGAGGACTGACTTTTTGACATTTACCTTTTCCTTTTTTTCGGTCTCTCTCCTTGAAAAATCAAGAAGATGCCTGAGCATTGAAGAAACTTTATCTAATGATTCCTTAACACGCATAATCCTCTCTGCCAGCTTGGGTTCTAATGCTTCTTGTTGTAACAATATTAAATCTATGTTCCCAATGGCCGGAGTAATCACATTATTGATTTCGTGAGCCATACTAGCTGCCAATTGACCTGTTAAAGCCATCCTAGCAGACCTCACCAGTTGTTCTTTAGTTAAGTCTAATTGAACGGCTTTCTCTCTTTCCTTCTTAAAAATCTTGGCCAGGTCTTGGGCATACCTCAAAGTTTGTTTTTCCATTATTTCCAATTCTTTTTTCAGTTTTTCTACTGATTCTTCAGATCTTGCATACATATTTAAAAACATACCATAATAATTCTCAAAATACAACAAAAAATTTGCAGAATGAGACAAAGATGCCCCAAAAATTTATGTCTTGCTTGGTGATTCTGGATTGAAAACTATTTTTATAAGGAAATAGCCATTTTAGCGGCTAATTTTATGGCTTCTACCAAGCTATGTTCATCAGCAATGCCCTTTCCCGCAATATCATAAGCCGTGCCGTGGTCAACTGAGGTGCGGATAATGGGCAAGCCCATGGTTACATTTACTCCGTCCTTAAAATGCAAAAGTTTAAAAGGGATTAATCCCTGGTCATGATACATGGAGATTACTACATTATAATGTCCTTCTTTGGCCCAATAAAAGAGGGTATCTGGGGGAAATGGTCCTTCTACATTAAATCCTTTTGCTTTAGCTTTTTTAACCGCCGGTATGATCATTTTTATCTCTTCCTGACCCATTAAACCTGCTTCTCCAGCATGGGGATTGAGACCAGCTACGGCCATAAGGGGTTTTTTTATTTTTAATCTGTTTTCAAAAAAATGATGGGTAAGCTCTATCAAATCAAGGAGTTTTTCCTGATTAATTAATTGGGGCACATCTTTTAAAGGCACATGAATAGTAGCAAGCACTACCCTCAATTTCTCTCCTACAAATAGCATGGCATAGCGTTTAGTATCAGTTAACTCTGCTAATAATTCAGTATGTCCCGAAAAAGGGATACCTGAGGCATTAATTAGGGCCTTATTGACAGGACAGGTTACTATACCATCTACCTTTTTTTCTAAGGCCAGAGAAACGGCTGTTTTAATATAATGAACCGCTGCTTTACCTACTGCTGGTGAAGGCTGTCCATAAATCAAGTCCCTTTCATCTAAATGAGAGACAGGAAATAGAAAAATGGTGCCTGGAGCGGAGGCAGCTTTTTCCTCCCAAGGTGGAGGCACTAATTTTATTTGTTTTTTACATATATAAGCTGCCTTTTCTAATGCCCCTTTATCCCCAATGACTACTAATTGGCAAGATTGATAAATATCTCTGTGATATGAAGCCTTGATTACAATCTCAGGCCCAATTCCACATACATCTCCCAGCGTAATGGCCAAACAAATTGGTTTCATAGTCTATTTTGGTTTAAAAGACTCCTTTAATTTTTTCTGAATTTGGTCAGAAAGGCTGCGAATGTGAATATCTCTTTGGGGAAATGGAATTTCAATCCCTGCCTCAGAAAGTTTTTGATATAAATTAAAGTAGTAATCACTTATGAGTTCCTTAGTAGATTTTCTTAATCTGTGCATACGACACCATACAATTAGACTGAAATCAAGAGAACTATCTCCAAAGCCAGTAAATAACACCTTGGTTTTATGTTGTTTGTCTTCTGAGGTAAGAGGGGTTTCTTGAGCCACTTCATAGGCCACTTTAGCCACCTGTTGAGGGTCACTGCCATAAGCTACCCCAAAGGGAATATGCAATCTCCGCCAGTCATCATCATAGGTCCAAGTAGTCACCCGATTAGAGATAAACTCAGCATTAGGGACAATTACATCTAAGCCATCATATGTCCTGATTACCGTAGAACGCATGTTAATCCTTTTGATTTCTCCTGTAAGGTTTCCTCCCACTTCCACAATATCACCCACTTTTATGGCTCGTTCGGAGAGGAGAATAATGCCACTTATAAAATTATTGGCAATGGTCTGTAAGCCAAATCCTATTCCCACACCCAATGCTCCAAGGATAATGGTGATTTGACTGATATCAACTCCTATTACAGAAAGGGCAATAATGAACACAATAAATATCCCTAAATAATAACCCAGCGTGATAAGAGAGATAAAACGGGAATAAAGTTCAGGGCTTCTATTTGAAAGTATTTGCTCAAACCGCCGTTTCACCCATTTTAAAACATAAAGGCCAATCACTAAGGTAATCAGAAATTTTATTAAAGTGGCCAAAGAAAATGGAGTTTTGCCTATGGTGATAATAGGAGAATAAATGATGTTCTTTATTTTACTCCCTGTTGTAATACCTTGGTCTCGAAACCAAACATAGATTTTTTCTTGCAAATTAGATTTTATCTTTATTAAATCAGGTAGAATACTTATTTCAAATATAGCTATATGGTTATTTTCTTGATTAGTTAAATTGGCCAAAGTGGGAGAAAAGGGAGATAATATTACTAAAATAGCAAAACATATAACCAATATAGCTTTTTTCACATTTGAGATTATAGATAATTTAAGAAAAAAAACAATATTATCTATATAAACAGTTAGAACTTCGTCAAAGTAATTTTAACGGAGATCCAAATGATAAGCACACCTGTCTGCCGACAGGCAGGATGGCTCAATGCAGAATGCAAATTGAAAAATGCAAAATCGCCTTCTGTCAAATTGGAACGTTAGCACGTTTGCACGTTAGAATTGGGAATTAGGAACTGGGAATTGGGAATTTCTATTTTCTGTTTTCTATTTTCTTAACTGTATCTTGTAGGTTTGACCTCAATTCCACTACATTTGGCTATTTCATTCCCTCACTATTTCACTACTCACTGATTTAATGTTTTGGCATTTAGACATTTGGATTTCATTTGGCATTTGGATTTTGAAATTTGGATTTTTTAGACCATATTTAAACGTTTGTCCTTTTTGTTAAATTACTTATGGCCTGACTTTAACATAGTCCTATATAAACAGTTTGATGCTGCTTATTAAGATGGAAGCTTAAGCAGAATCCTGTCTCTAAGAAAAAATGCGAAGCCAGGAAAGAATAGGTTTAGTAAGTTAGATGAAAAGCTCCTAAAACAGCCTTTCCAGCATAGTATTCTTGGTTAAAAATTTTTACCGCTTCTTTAGTGGGTAAAGTTATTATCTTAATACCCCTTTCCTTTAATTTCTCTTGTAAAACTGGGGTAGGCTTCAATAAGCCACACGTCCCGGTTCCAATAATTAGTATTTCTACATCTTTCTTTAAAAAGCACGATAAATCTCTCCAGTCTATTTTATACCTTTCTTTTCGCCACCAGAAAGGACAAACTTTATTTTTGGCTATGACTACATCTTGGGAATAAGTTTTCCCATTGATCACTATATGGCCAAAACGAAATTCTTTAATCACCACAAGGCCTGAAACTCCTTCTATGAAGATAACAAAGCCCATAGTTTTTTATGGCCTGTTTATGTTCCGCTGTAGGATAACCCTTATTTTTCTTTAAATTATATTGGGGGAATAGGTCATGATAGGCAATCATAACCTGATCCCGATACACTTTGGCCACAATGGAGGCAGCAGCAATAGAGATACTTTGGCTATCTCCATGTTTTAGACAAATTTGGGGCAAAGAGACATTAACTTTATATAAACCATCAATAAGTAAATAATCAGGACGGGTTTTTAAACTAAGAATAGCACGCCGCATGGCCTCTAAAGATGCTTGAAGGATATTAAGACTATCTATCTCTTCAGGCATGCAAATTCCAATACTGATAGCCACTGCCTTTTTAAAAATTTCTATTAAGCATTTTTCTCTAGCTTGAGGGGATAACTTTTTGGAATCATTTACACCATTCAATTTCACTCGAGGTGGTAAAATGACAGTTGCTGCCACTACTGGACCGGCGAGACAACCTCGTCCTGCCTCATCTACCCCTGCCAAATAATTATAACCATTTTGCCACAAAATCTCTTCATGTTCTAAGGTAGGAAACATCACAGTCCTTTCTCCTCCAAACGAGTTGCTTTTCCCTTTAATTCACGCAAATAATAAAGTTTGGCCCTTCTTACTTTTCCCCGAAAGGTAACTTCTATTTTTTCTATAGTGGGAGAAAACAGGGGGAAGGTTTTCTCTACGCCTACTCCATAGGAAACCTTTCTTACCGTAAAGGTGGTGCCTGTGCCAGAACCCCTTTTTCTAATTACTACTCCTTTAAATACCTGAATACGTTGTTTCCCTTCTTCTGTAATACGTTGATAAACCTTAACTGTATTTCCTGGTTCAATAGGTGGCAAATCAAGACGCATGTGCTCTTTTTCAATCATCTGGATGACATCCATTTTCTCCTCCTAAAAGCCTGTCTAAAATAATAGCCGCGGCAGTTCTCACCGAAAGATGATTATAGCTGCCCATGCCATAGATGGGTTTTAAAACATAATTTGATTGAGAAATCAAGTCCTCAGTCAATCCCCAGGCTGTGCCAAAGAGGATAAGAAATGGAGATTTTTTTTCTCTAAGAAGTAGCCTAGCTTGAGCATAGTCTAAATTATAATTATCATAACAGGCAGAAGTAGCTATTGTTTGGGGTGTTTTGTTCCATTTATCTCTTATAAAGGAAATTGCATCTTCTAGGCCATATACACAATGAATAAGATATAAAGGTGGTTTTCGCCTAGGGTTGTATTTTCCTCCATACCCCTTTAACCAATGGGCCAAAAATCTCTGGACAAGGGCATGTTGGTCTTCTAAAGGGTTAATAATGAAATAACCTCCCAATTCATAAGTCTTAGCCAACCTGGCAATATCATGAAGATTTATTGTGGCTACCGCGGAAATGACTACTTCTTTATGTTTGTTGTAAACAGGATAATGAACTAAGCCAATATATATGTGATAGTTATTCATGAAATATTTGCTCACAAACTCTTTTTAAAAATTCTTTGTCTTCCTCAGTCAAATGGGCTTTAGGTAGCAAATCGGGCCGCAAAAGCAAGGTGCGAAGGAGCATTTGTCGTCTCCGCCACTCCGTAATGTTTTTATGATGTCCTGAAAGCAAAATTTCAGGCACTTTATGTCCTGCGTATTCTGCAGGTCTGGTATATTGGGGATATTCTAAAAGACCTTCCCTAAAAGACTCTTCTTCTAGTGATTGTGGCTTCCCTATTACCCCAGGTAGTAGTCTAGCCACAGCATCTATAATACATAGGGCTGCTGGTTCACCACCAGTAAGAATAAAGTCTCCTAAAGAGATCTCATCATCAATAAAATATCTCACTCGCTGATCTACATCCTCATAATGACCACAAATAAGCACCAGATGTGTCTTTTGGCTAAGTTCACCAGCTAAAATCTGATTAAACAACCTACCTTGGGGAGAAAGGAGAGTGACCCAAGCCTCTGAGTTATCTTCTTTTATACTTTTAATGGCCCTTATAATAGGTTCTGGCTTCATTACCATGCCCCTTCCACCTCCATAAGGAGTATCATCAGTCATCTTGTGTTTTCCTGTAGCAAAATTTCTAATGTTAATTACCTCTACTTTGATTCTCTGATGCTTAATAGCCTTTCCTAAAATGCTTGTCTTTAAAGGAGAGGAAAAGAAATCAGGGAATAAAGTAAGCACTGTAAAACGCATAGAAATTACTGAAATAAACTAGCAGTTTTAGATTGGAATTTTTTCATCTGAACCGTAATAAACTCTTGAAGTTCTGGTAATTCCATCTTCACAATATTTTCTGGGGTGTCACAGGCAATAATTTTCCCTGAGCTAAGAACAGCTATTTTATCAGCTATGGCAAAAATATTAGGCACATCATGAGTAACAATAATACTGGTAACACCAAGTCTTTTTTCCATATTTAAGATTAACTCATAGATAGAGGCAGTAGTAATAGGGTCAAGACCGGTAGTAGGTTCATCATAGACCAAGATTTCAGGCTCTAAGGCAATGGCCCTAGCTAGACCCACGCGTTTTTTCATACCACCAGAAAGCTCATTGGGCATTTTGTTTCCAAATTCAGATAACCCCACTAATTCTAGTTTTTGTCTGACGATTTCTCTTAGCTTTTTTTCAGACAACTTTAAGTGTTCTCTTAAAGGAAAGGCTACATTTTCTTCTACGGTTAAAGAATCAAAAAGAGCTGATTCTTGAAAAAGAAAACCAAATTTACGACGGATTTTTTTGAGTAGTTTTTCATCTACCTTAGTAATATCTATCCCATCGATAAAAATGTGGCCTTTATCAGGCTTAAGCAAACCTACCACATGTTTTATCAAAACCGTTTTCCCACTGCCGCTTTTACCAATAATGGCGGTAATCTCTCCTTTATTAATAGTGAGATTGACACCTCTTAATACTTCTAATTTGCCAAATTTCTTATATAAATTCTCAATTTTTATCATTAATATCAAAAATACTAGATTTTGACCCCTTTGACAAGATAATTTTTAATTTTTATCTCTCCAATGAGATATCATCCAAAAAGCAAACGCGGATTTTGGGTACCAATTTAACCTTGCCAAAAGGTTTATTTTAAAGTAGATTTTAACTATGTTTTTTCCGCCCCTGTTACTTTTATTTATCTTTCTTTTCTTCTTTATCTGGGTTTTTCTGTTTGGCTTTCTTCATTTAGGTTTAATAGGCTATGCCTTCAGTAAAATTGGCATTTCGGCTGATTACATGATGTCGCTTTTACTCTTATCTCTATTAGGGAGTTTTATTAATATTCCTGTAAAAAAAATACCTAACAATCAACTAGTCATAAAAGAAGTAATAACATATTGGGGATTTAGAGTAAAAATACCTTGCTATCAACCAAATTATACTATTATTGCTATCAATGTAGGTGGGGCAATTATTCCTGTGTTAATCTCTCTATATCTCATAGGCCAGTTTGGTCATATTTTTCAAACTATCATAGCAGTAACTGTTGTCAGTATGGTAACCCATCGTTTTGCTCAGCCTGTTCCTGGGCTAGGAATAACCTTGCCTTTATTTATCCCTCCAATCATTTCTGCCTTAATCGCCATTATCCTTGCCCCAAACCATGCGCCTGCTTTGGCTTATATTGCCGGCACCTTAGGTACCCTTATTGGAGCTGACTTAATGAATTTAAAAAAGATTGAGGCCTTAGGGGCACCAGTAGCTTCTATTGGAGGAGCAGGAACATTTGACGGCATTTTTTTTACTGGTATCTTAGCTGTATTATTGGCTTAATATGCATCACAAATCATATTTTCTAGGAATAGTTTTTCCTTTTATTATTTTTCAATTTTTGCAGACACCATTTTATAAAACCCTATCAGAATTACATCTAACCCAAAAATTTAATGGTATTTCCTATTTTAGCCCTGATGGAAACTGGGGAGGGGAAAAATTAGGAGGCCAATTTAATCTTGAATTAAAAAAAAGAAAAAATTTAAACATAAATCTCCAGTTATCCGTTCAAACAGGACAATTTTTATTTGATAAATGGTTTTTTGATTGGCAAAAAACACCCATTAGCTTTCAAATACAGGGAACACTGACCAATAATACCTTTATTTTAAAAAACGGATATATAGATTTTGCCTCGTATCTCAATCTCCTTATTCAAGGAAAAACAAATTTAGAGCCACCATCAGTTCATTTTAAAAAAATAATTTTAGACATTAAAGATGCAGCTCAAGCCTTTTCTATATTTATAAAACAACCATTAAATACCATTTATCCTGTAATTGATAAAATAGATGTAGAAGGAAAGATGCACCTAGAGGCAGATGACTTTTGTTTTTCACCTTTAGGTGGTCAAATTCAAAGTTGTTTTACAGGAAATATTACCTTACCCCATTTAAAGTTAAAAGACACCATTGTTTCTCTTCCTTTATTTTATAATGTCTCAGGGGAAAAACAGGGATTTTTGAAAATAAACAAGATTTTATTTCTCCAACAAGAAGTGGAAAATGTTAATTTACCTCTATTAGCCAAAAAAAATCTGCTTATTTTAATGCAACCTGTCCATATTAGCCTGAGTAAAGGTCATATCTTTATCCACGCCTTAAAAGTTAACTTCTTGCCATTTTTGTTAAAAGGGAACCTTTCCCTAGAAGGTTTAAATTTTAAAAATTCCTCTTTTTCTTTCCATATACACGCTGATAAATTCAACTTTACATTAACACCCAATATTTTTAAAGCCGAAGGTGAAATAGCTATTTATATATGGGATGGTAAGGTAATCATAAAAAATTTGGAGATTTATAATCTTTCTTCTCCTTTTCCCAAAATCAAAGCTGATATCCTTTTTGAGGACATTGATTTAGCTCAAGTATCTGAGTATTCCGCCTTTGGGGAAATGAGCGGTGTAGTCAAGGGGTATATTAAAAACCTGGTAATAGTTAATGGGCAGCCAGAGGCCTTTGATTTACTGATAGAAAGTGTGAAAAAGAAAAATAAAAAACAAATGATCACCTTGACTGCTATCAATAATATTTCTATTCTAGCGCAGGGGGCTCCTATCAGTGTAAGCTGGTTTTTACCCAAAAAATTTCCTTATAGAAAGATTGGTATAAAGTGCACCTTAAAAAATGACCAGTTTGCCATTCATGGATTGATGAAGCAAAATGGTATAGAGTATCTTGTTAAAAGAGGGTTATTTGGTATAAATGTAGTCAATCGTTCCCCTGGGCAAGTGGTAGCTTTTAAGGATATGTTAGAAAGGTTCAAAAAAATTAGCAGGAGGTAAAAAATGAAAGTGAAGTTTGGGAGTATTTTATTTTTTACAATTTTTTTTATGGCTTGTGTAACGGTAAATATCTATTTCCCTGCCGCCAAAGTTGAGAAAGCAGCAGAAGAAATTGTAAAGGAAGTACGCCAACAAAGCCCTAAAAAGGAACAAAAGCTTAAAAAAGAAGAAAAGTCTCCTCCTGAATCTGAGTTACATAAATGGCAATTTGTAAATTGTGCTTATGCTCAAGAAGGTGTACTGGAAGTCTCTACTGCCTCTATTCGAGCCTTAAAAACAGCTATCAAAAAGCGATTTCCCAAACTCATTCCTTATTTTCAAAAAGGGATTATAGGAGAAAACAATAGGGGTCTTTTAGAAATAAAATCCTGGCAAGGGGTGTCATTAGCAAAAAGGGCCAAAGTGAAACAGCTGGTAGAAGCGGAAAACAAAGACAGAACCAATCTTTATCAAGAAGTAGCCAAAAATATGGGTATTGACCCTAGTCAACTAGGAAAGGTCCAGAAGATTTTTGCTAAACAGTGGCAAAAAACTGCTCCTTCTGGCACCTGGATACAGACAGAAGATGGAAAGTGGGTAAGAAAATAAAAAAGCCCCGCTTATGCGGGGCTTTTAACCTTATTAATATTCAGGCATACCACCAGGAGGCATACCTGGAGCAGCCTCTTTCTTTTCTTCTGGTTTTTCCGCTACCATGGCTTCGGTGGTAAGCAACAATCCGGCAATGCTAGCAGCATTCTGTAAAGCAGTTCTAGTCACCTTTGTAGGGTCAATAATACCACTTGACATCAAGTTCTCAAATTGTCCCGTGGCAGCATTAAAGCCATAATCATCCTTCCCTGCTTTTACTTTTTCTACAATAACCGAACCTTCATAACCTGCATTATTGGCAATTTGGCGCAGCGGTTCTTCAATAGCCCGCATCACAATTTTTATGCCTGCTTTTTCATCTAAATCTTTAGTTTCATCCTCCAGTTTCTGCAATACAGGTAAAGTCCGGATCAGCGTTACTCCACCACCAGGAACAATCCCTTCTTCTACTGCTGCTTTAGTAGCATTAAGGGCATCTTCTACCCTGGCTTTTTTCTCTTTCATTTCTACTTCAGTAGCTGCTCCCACTCTAATTACAGCCACACCTCCAACCAGTTTGGCTAATCTTTCCTGAAGTTTTTCTCTGTCATAATCAGAAGTAGTTTCTTCTATTTGAACTCTAATCTGCTTGATTCGGGCCTCAATGTCTTCTTTCCTGCCCGCACCATCAATGATAGTAGTATTATCTTTATCAATGACTACTTTTCTGGCTCTACCCAAATCATTCAAAGTAACGCTTTCCAGCTTAATCCCTAACTCCTCAGAAACCATTTGACCACCAGTTAGGATAGCAATATCTTGAAGCATGGCCTTTCTTCTCTCTCCAAAGCCAGGAGCCTTGACCGCTGCACAATGGAGGGTCCCTCTTAATTTATTAATAACCAAGGTGGCCAATGCTTCCCCTTCTACATCCTCAGCAATAATTAACAAAGGTTTGCCAGACCTAGCCACTGATTCCAATAATGGCACCAAATCTTTCATATTACTGATTTTCTTTTCATGAATCAGGATGTAAGGGTCCTCAAGATGCGTCTCCATTTTCTCTGCATCAGTCACGAAATAAGGAGAAATATAACCACGGTCAAATTGCATACCCTCTACTACCTCTAAAGTAGTCTCAATACCTTTGGCCTCTTCTACTGTGATTACACCCTCTTTACCTACTTTTTCCATGGCCTCAGCAATAATATCTCCTACACTGCTATCGTTATTAGCAGAAATAGTGCCTACTTGGGCAATTTCTTTCTTTTCATGACAAGGCTTACTCATTTTTTTCATTTCTTCCACTACCGTTTCTACTGCCTTATCAATACCTCTTTTCAATATCATAGGGTTGCTTCCCGCAGCTACCATCTTGGCTCCTTCTTTAAATATTGCTTGAGCGATAATGGTAGCTGTAGTGGTGCCATCGCCTGCAACATCACTGGTCTTACTGGCTACTTCCTTTACCATCTGGGCACCCATGTTTTCAAACTTGTCTTTTAACTCAATTTCTTTAGCCACTGTAACTCCATCTTTAGTGATTTGAGGTGCACCGAAGGTCTTCTCCAAAATGACATTCCTTCCTTTAGGTCCTAAAGTTACCTTTACAGCATTAGTTAGGGTATCAACACCCTTAATAATGGCCTCTCTCGCATGAACGCTGTATTTAATTTCTTTAGCTGCCATAGCTCCCTCCTTTATATATTTTTATTATTCTTCAATCACGCCTAAAATATCATCTTCTCTCATAATGAGATGTTCTACATCTCCAATCTTTATTTCTGTCCCTGCATACTTACTAAAAATTATTTTATCTCCAGCTTTCACAGACATAGGAACCTTTTGTCCATTATCCAAGACCCTGCCTTCTCCTACAGCAATCACTTCACCCTTAATAGGTTTTTCTTTGGCGGTATCAGGAATAATAATTCCGCCTTTGGTTTTAGCTTCTTCTTCAATCCTTTTGACAAGAACACGATCATGCAATGGTCTAATCTTCATCACTCCAACCTCCTTTCAGTTATTAGCACTCAACAAAGATGAGTGCTAGTTATATATAAACATTTTTTAAAAAAATGCAAGGGGAAATCCAAGTGACTAAAATTTTGGGCATTCTGATTGTATTCTTCAATTAGCTAAGCCGCTTTTCATAGCAATTAAATCTTTCTTTGATTTCCTTTTCGTTTAACATAAAAAATGGCAAAGTTACTAAAGGAAGTGCACCCTTCCAATTAGGATTAAATAGGAGGAATAATCTAGAGTCAATAAAAATCTGCATTATACCAGATGAAACAACTTTTAGAGAATCTATGGGATAAATGATAGAAGTTTTTGGTTGATAGTAACATGGAGGTTCTGCTATCTCCTTTACCAAAGAAAGAACTTTTGTTAATGAATCAGATTTAGTATAAGGAAGGATAAGATATCTTTTTCTGGTTTCCATAAACCTTATTTTAGAAACTGCTTCCCTCCGTTTCAAAGAAAAGAACCAATTTTCATAACCATATAATGCCCATCCTTTTTCTTTCATAATTTCTGGAAATTTATATGAAAAATCAAACCATATCATTTTTTATTTATTATATAAAATTCAGGTTAAAGTCACAATGGGTTTATCCCTTATTATCTTAAAAGTAAATCCCAAGTTGACAAAAAACAAAAGCCGTGTTTAAAACAAGCAAATTTATTAAGTGGGGGTGAGCAATGGCGGCAGTAGAGTTAACAGATAGTGATTTTGAGAAAAAAGTTTTAAGTGAATCATTGCCTGTGGTGGTGGATTTTTGGGCACCATGGTGTGGTCCTTGTCGAGCCATAGAACCTATTATTGAAGAATTAGCTGAAAAATATGAAGGAAAGGTTAAAATATACAGGTTTAATGTAGATGAAAGTCCTGTTATTCCTGGTCGTCTTGGTATTAGGGCTATTCCCACTTTATTCTTCTTTAAAGAAGGAAAAGTATATGAACAAATTACAGGAGTAGTGCCTAAAACCACTATTGAAGAAGTGATTAAACAAATACTTTAAAATTAGAAAATTTGCATAAAACTAGAAGATTTATACAATTTACTAAAAAAGTGAGATTGCATGAATAGTTTAAAAAAACAAATACTTTTTTTGGCACTTCTTTTAATTTTGAATGGATGTGGTATTTTTTCTTCTCCTCCAACAGTGCCTTTAGAAAAAAAGTCCTTAAACTCTCTTATGCAAGAGGGGATGGAATCTTTTAAAAATACCAATTTTGACAAAGCAATAGAGATATTTCAGTATGTTAAAGATACCTATCCTTTCAGCCCTGAAGCTTTAGTAGCTCAATTAAAATTGGCAGATGCGTTCTATTACAAACATGACTACGAGAATGCCTTCCTCTCCTACCAACAGTTTATTAAGCTTCATCCCAAACACGAACAAGCACCTTATGCCCTTTATCAAGCAGGTATGTGTTATTTTCATCAAATTCCTTCTATTGACCGAGACCAAACTCCTACCAAAAACGCTTTAGAAATGTTTAAACGGTTGATAAAAGAACATCCCACATCTAGATATGCAAAAAGGGCCTTAACCAAAATCAAGATATGCCGAGAGAAACTAGCTGCCCATGAATTTTATGTAGGGCGTTTTTATTATAGAACAGGAAGATATAAATCTGCCCTTTTACGTTTCCGGAATTTGATAGAAAATTATTGTGAACTTCCTATTTCTCGTAAAGCTCAAGCATATTTGGAGCGGTGTAAATCTAAATTAAAGAAAAAAGAATACCTGGCTCAACCCTCTTTTTGAGCAATGGATAGAATTTTACCCTTCACTTTTAAAAATGTTCATAAAATCCTGTTAAAGTTTTGGGCAGACCATTGTCTGGCTTATGCAGCCGCTTTAACTTATGCTACTATTCTTTCTTTAGTGCCAGTAGCTACTATTTCCTTTTCTATTCTGGGACGTTTTGAGCTTTCTGAAACTGACATCCGGACCTTTTTGCTGAAGTATTTCTTACCTGAATCTAGTTTGGTTCCTATTATTGAAAGTAATATAGAAAAATTTATTAAAAATACTGCCACCTTAAGTATCATTAGTATTATTGCCTTACTTATCATTTCTTTAGCCCTTTTAGGTATGGTTGAAGCCATTTTTAACCACATTTGGCAAAGTCAGAAAAGACGTAGTTTTTTTAATAAGTTTGTTACTTTCTGGGCTATACTTACCCTCACTCCTCTACTATTTGGTATATCTTTAGGATTTATTGCTAAAATTGAGTATCTTTCTTTTTCTCCTATCCTTGTTTCTTTTCTGTTAAGTAGTTTTGGTTTGTTTTTTCTTTACCGGCTTTTTCCTTATGCCAAAGTGAGTTTTAGGGCTGCTCTTGTTGGAAGTGTTATGGGTAGTATCTTTTTTGAAACCTGTAAATGGGGCTTTAAATATTACATTACTTATTACGCCAGTTTTGATAAAATATATGGAACATTAGCGGCAATTCCTATATCTCTTGTCTGGATATACTGGAGCTGGGTAATTGTTCTCCTTGGAGCTGAAATTACCTTTATCTGTGATTATCCCAAAGTGCCTTTAAAGAAGGATATAGCTGAATATAATCCTCTATGGCCTGTTTTGCTCTTATTAGAAGTTTTAAGAAACTTTCAAAGAAATACAAACCGTTTAACAACAGAGGATTTAGCTTATACCCTGGGTCTACCTTTAGAAACAATAAATCTCTTCATGCGGGTATTTAGAGAAAGAGAGTGGCTTACTCTAACTGAGGAAGGAACTTGGGTTCCCAATACCCCTCTGGAAAAACTTCCCCTTTTGATGGTGCTAAATGTTAACCAGCAATTTGCTAAACTTGATGATACACTTATGAAAACCATGGAAGAACTCTGGGCACCCTTAGAAAGATGCCTTGATAAAACATGGGGTGAAATTACTTTAGGAGATTTGGTAAAATAAAAAGGATTTTAGCATTAGATATAGGCACTGAAAGAATTGGCTTAGCCATAACAGATGAATTAGGTTTAATTGCTCAACCCCTTACTGTTATTAAAAGAAAAAACGATGCCCAAGCATTACAAGAAATAAAAAAAATTATTAAACAGCAAAAAGTAAAAAAAATCGTTGTGGGAATGCCTTATGATGCCCAAGGGAAGATAGGAACAATGGGCAAAAAAGTGATGGCTTTTGCAGAAAAGTTAAAAGCAATTATAGATGTTCCCCTAATTTTTTGGGATGAGAGCTTTACTACCACTGAGGCTGAAACTGTGCTACTCAAGGCGGATTTAAGTCGGAGACACCGAAAAAAAGTGGTAGATAAGTTAGCAGCTGCCTTAATTCTAGAAAGCTTTCTAAAGGCAATACATGAGAAATAAATATTTTTTGATTTTGCTTTTTTTCCTTTTAATCAGTTGCAATTTTCTCTTTGTTTGTTGGGCTTACCTTACTACTCCTTTAAATACCAGTCAAATAATCTTTGTTCAACCAGGATGGAGTTTTAAAAGGCTCATTATAGAACTTGAGAAAGAAAAGATTGTTACTTTACCTCTCCTTTTGCAAATTTGGGGAAGGATTTATGGTTTAGCTGGGAAAATAAAGCCTGGAGAGTACCTCATTACTCCCGACCTCACCCCCATTGGACTATTTAAAAAATTTTCTACAGGAAAGGGCATTATTCGTTACAAAGTAATCATTCCAGAGGGAGCGACTGTTAAAGAAATTGCCAAAATTCTTGCCCAATATGACCTTATAAATGAAACTAAATTTCTTAGATTAGCTTATAACCAGCATTTTACTCATTCTTTAGGTATTGATGCCCCTAGTTTAGAAGGCTATTTATTTCCTGCCACATATTTTTTGCCAAAAGGACTAGCCGAAGAAATTATTATTAAAATAATGTTCACTAAGTTTAACCACATCTACCAAAAATATTCTGATAAAGCAAAAAAAATGGGATTTTCTCGACATGAAATTGTTACCTTGGCTTCTATTATAGAAAAGGAGACCGCAGTTAGAACAGAAAAGCCATTAATTGCCTCTGTTTTTTTAAATAGATTAAGACGAAAAATGCCTCTTCAGGCAGACCCCACTGTTATTTATGCCTTACCCCATTTTAATGGTAATTTAACTAAGAAAGACTTGAAGTATGTTTCTCCTTACAATACTTATGTAATCAAAGGCCTTCCACCTACTCCTATATGTAGTCCTGGTGAGGAAAGCATTAAGGCTGTGGTAGAAGCCCCTAATACCCCTTATTTATATTTCGTTTCCCGTGGTAATGGCACTCACTATTTCTCAAAAAATTTAAAGGAACACATTAGAGCAGTATTAAAATATCAAAGAAAAAGGCATTAACGCCTCTGCAATTTTTCCATAGTTTCTAATTTTCTCTTGCACTTGATACAAAAAGAAGCAACTGGTCGGGCCTTTAAACGTTCCTCTTCGATTTCCTGACCACATTGCTCACAAATCCCATAAGTGCCATTTTCTATCTTTTTCAGTGTTTGGTCTATTTTGGCAATGAGTTTTCTTTCTCTATCTCTAATCCTTAAAAGAAATTCTCTATTTGTTTCTAAGCTGGCCCTATCAGCTAAATCTGCCGGAATTTCAGCACCCTCTTGAGTTAAGCTACTCAAAGTTTGGCGCGCCTGCTTTAATAGCTCTTCTTTTTGTTTAATTAAGAGCTTTCTGAAAAACTCTATCTTTTTAGGATCCATATCTTTATTTCCCCATATAAAGTGTTTGGATGTGCCTTTACACTGTTTTGATTATTTTGTCAATTGGTTAAGGACTGCATTACTTTTACACAACGGTCACATATGGTAGGATAAATTTCATCTTTTCCCACACTGGGTTGTCTTCGCCAACATCGTTCACATTTGGAATAATTATAGGCCTTTACCATTATTTTTAAGCCTGGAATAGTTTCGCTTTCAAAATTGATTTCAGAGAGTTTTTCTGCCAGTTCTACATGAGAAACGATGAATATTTCAGGCAAATCTTTTAAATAGCTTTCTAACACCGGTGTTAAAGCAGGGGGGGCTAAAATCTTTACTTCGGCATCCAAAGAATGGCCAATTTCCCTCTCCCTTCTAGCACGTTCTAAAGCCTTTGTTACTTCTTTGCGGACACTCAATAATTTCCCCCAGCGTTCTGCTAATTTTTCGTCTTGATATTCTGCCCTAACTTTTGGAAAGGTAGTGAGAAATACACTTTCTTTATGCCCCTTTGTTTGAGGTATAAATTTCCACACTTCCTCAGCAGTAAAACTCAGGACCGGAGCCATCAAGCGGGTTATTACCTGTAATATTTCCCAAAGGGTGCTTTGAGCAGAGCGCCTTTCTAAACTATCAGACAAAGAGGTATAAAGTCTGTCTTTAAGAACATCTAAATAGAAGGCACTTAAATCATTTACACAAAAATTATGAAGTCCATGATAAATCAGGTGAAATTGGTAATTTTCATAGGCCTGTCTGAGGCGATTGATCAACTGTTGTAACTGATGTAACACCCATTTGTCTAATTCCAGACGTTTTTGGTAAGGTAAAAAGTCTGTCTGTGGGTGGAAATCGTAAAGATTACCTAAGAGAAAGCGGATGGTATTTCTAATGCGCCGATAGGCCTCGGTCAATTGTTTCAAAATATCCTGCGAAAGGCAAATGTCATCTTGATAATCAGAGGCAGCTACCCACATGCGCAATATCTCAGCCCCATATTGAGCAATGATTTCCTGGGGATAGATTACATTTCCTAAAGATTTGGACATCTTTCTCCCTTCAGCATCTACTACAAATCCATGAGTTAAAACGGCCTTATAAGGAGGATTATCTCTAGTCCCTATGGCAGTTAATAATGATGACTGAAACCAACCCCGGTGTTGGTCACTTCCTTCTAAATATAAATCAGCAGGCCAACGCATTTCTGGCCAATAATGGTGTTCTTCTAATACGGCTACATGACTTACTCCTGAGTCAAACCACACATCTAAAATGTCCATTTCTTTTCTAAAAATATTGTGGCCACAATTAGAACACTTTATACCAGCAGGAAGGATTTGGGAAACTTCGTATTTAAACCAAATATCTGCTCCTTCTTTTTCCATCATCTGGGCTACATGCTCAATTACAGACCTATCTTTTAAAATTCCTCCACATTTTTCACAGTAAAATACGGCAATAGGAACACCCCACACTCTTTGTCGCGAGATACACCAATCAGGTCTTACTTCTATCATCCCTCGGATACGGTTTTTACCCCAAGCTGGGATCCACTTTATACTATCAATAGCCTCCAATGCCTTTTGGCGGATATTGTTTTTATCCACTGAAATAAACCATTGCTCTGTGGCTCTAAAAATCACTTGTTTTTTGCATCGCCAGCAGTGTGGGTAACTATGTGAAAAGGTAGAATGATAGACTAACGCCCCTACTTCCGTTAATTTTCCAATAACTGCCTGATCCGCATCCAGCACAAATTGCCCTGAAAAAAAGGGGACATTTTTAGTAAAACATCCCTCCTTGTCCACTGGGGCATATATTTCAAGGCCATATTTTAAACCACTCTCATAATCTTCCTGCCCATGACCAGGAGCAATATGCACACAGCCTGTGCCTGTATCTAAAGTAACATAATCTGCAAGAATAATAAGGGATTTACGATTTATAAAAGGATGTTGGCACTCCTTCCTTTCCAATAACTTAGGAGAGATGTTAGCTATTATTTCATAATTTTTTACACCAAATTCTTCCATACATAGAGGAACAAGACGCTGAGCCATGATAAATACTTGACCATTATCTATTTTCACCGCCGCGTATTCGGCTTCAGGATTTAAGGCAATGGCTAAATTGGCTAGCAATGTCCAAGGAGTGGTAGTCCAAATGACCAGAAAAATAGATTTGTTTTTTAACACAGGGTAGGGTTCACTTATATCGGAAACCAGAGGAAATTTCACAAATATAGATGGACTTTTTATATCCTTATATTCTACTTCTGCCTCAGCCAAGGCTGTTTGGCAATGAGGACACCAATATACAGGTTTTTTACTTCTATACACATTTCCACTTAACAAAAACTTACTAAACTCCCTGAAGATTGTGGCCTGATACTTATAATCCATGGTGAGATATGGCTTATCCCACCTTCCCAAAATTCCCAATCTTTTAAATTCTTCCCGCTGGATATTTATGTATTTTTCGGCATATGCCCGACATTGCTTTCTAATTTCTAAAGGGCTCATCTCCCTCTTTTTTTCTCCTAGCTCTTCATCTACCTTATGTTCAATAGGCAAACCATGACAATCCCAACCTGGAACATAGGGGCAGTTAAAACCCATCATAAGCCTAGATTTGACAATGAAATCTTTTAATACCTTATTTAAAGCAGTGCCCATGTGAATATGTCCATTGGCATAGGGAGGACCGTCATGGAGAATAAACAGTGGCTTATCTTGGGTAACTATACTTGTTTTTTGATAAAGCCCTATTTTCTTCCAGAATTCTAAAATTTTAGGTTCCTGCTTTGTCAAATTAGCCTTCATAGAAAATGGCGTTTGAGGCAAGTTCAGTGTGGACTTATAATCTGTTTTTTCTTCCATTCTAAAACCTCATTCAGATTTTTAATGCCCAAAAATTAGCACAGTAAGGTTAAATGTCAATGGGATTAAGTTTTTTGGACATTTTCTTATTTTTAATTTTAGAACCTCCGCTCACAGCAGGGCAAGATAGCCTTACGGCAATTGCAAAATGAAAATTGCAAAGTGCAAATTGCAAAGTCATTTTCCCCTCCTTTCGCAGTTGTAGTGGAATTGGGGTCTATAATTAAAAGTGAGAGTAAAAAATAGGGAATGAAATTAAGAAGCCTTCTTTATGTGATATAAATGATAAATGGCTAGGGGAACATTTGTGGCTAACGGGGTCAGTCAATAATGTTGAATTATTGTGACTCGGTTTGAATTGCCGGATGTTCTCCTGCCAATACCCTGTCTAATGGAAAGGTGCCTTTAAGTGGCTATTATAGACGGGATAAAGGTATTGGCAGAGCCATAAAATATCAAACATAAAGGAGGGTGAGGCGTGAAAAGGTTATCTGGAGGAATCGATATTGGCAGTGATAATCATCACATAATTATCATGGATGATGAAGAACAGATTTTGTATGACCAGAAGATAGCACACAAATTCAGTGAATTTTATAAGGCAGTTAGAGAATTTAGAGAGATTGAGAAAAGAGAAGGTGGGATAATATCATTTGCAATTGAAGGAAAGAATGGATACGGA